>NZ_NKFD01000018.1:0-726 GCF_002223205.1 Burkholderia sp. AU27893
TTCGCAGGCTACCGCGTCCTTCATCGCCTGTGATCGCCAAGGCATCCACCACATGCACTTGTTCGCTTGACCCTATAACGAGTCTGTCTCGTTACAGGTTGAGTTCTCGCGTTGTGCCGTATTCCAATTTAAGTCGAACATAGAGTTCGAATCATCTTGAGATACATCGATACAATCACAACCCGGATAGTTTTCACGTCCATCTCAAGACGCTTCCGCTATCCAAATTACTTGCTTCTTCCAGATTGTTAAAGAACGACAGCCGATATCTGTTGATATCCTCTGACTGGCTCAATCGCCAATGCAAAATTCTCGGTTCAGTGTCTGAACCAAGCCCTTGGCGTTGGTGATTGGTGGAGGCAGACGGGATCGAACCGACGACCCCCTGCTTGCAAAGCAGGTGCTCTCCCAGCTGAGCTATGCCCCCATGAGTACAGATTTGCCTCAGGTACCTACCGCCAGACAATGGTGGGTCTGGTTGGATTCGAACCAACGACCCCCGCCTTATCAAGACGGTGCTCTAACCGACTGAGCTACAGACCCCTGAGTCTGTCTTTAAATTTACAGCCGATAAGCGTGAGCGCTCAACTTCGCGAGATAGCTCTGGAAAGGAGGTGATCCAGCCGCACCTTCCGATACGGCTACCTTGTTACGACTTCACCCCAGTCATGAATCCTACCGTGGTGACCGTCCTCCTTGCGGTTAGACTAGCCACTTCTGGTAAAA
>NZ_NKFD01000020.1:0-689 GCF_002223205.1 Burkholderia sp. AU27893
AAGGCCGACAGGAACAGCACCGTCTGCGCGACGTCCTGAACGGTCGTGAACACGCCGTCGACCGTATTGCCGAGCATCACCTTCTTCACCACTTCCTCTTCGCTGATCCCGAGCTCCTTCGCCTGCTCCGGAATCTGCTTGTCGACCAGCGGCGTGCGCACGAAGCCCGGACACACGACGTGCGAGCGCACGTTGTGCTTCGCGCCTTCCTTCGCCAGCACGCGGGCCAGGCCGAGCAGGCCGTGCTTGGCCGTCACGTACGCCGACTTCAGCGGCGACGCTTCGTGCGAATGCACCGAACCCATGTAGATCACGACACCGCCGCGATCGTCCTTGTACATGTGCTTGAGCGCCGCCTTGGTCGTCAGGAACGCGCCGTCGACGTGGATCGCCTGCATCTTCTTCCAGTCGGCAAACGAATAGTTCTCGATCGGGTTGACGATCTGGATGCCCGCGTTCGACACGAGGATGTCGACCGAGCCGAACGTTTCGGCCACCTTGTCGATGCCGCTGTTCACGGCTTCCTCGTTCGTCACGTCCATCGCGACGCCGATCGCCTTGCCGCCCGCCTTGACGATCTCGTCGGCGACCGCGTTCGCGCCGTCCTGGTTCAGGTCGGCGATCGCGACGGCCGCGCCCGCTTTCGCGAGCTCGAGTGCGATTTCCTTGCCGATGCCGCTTGCGGCGCC
>NZ_NKFD01000021.1:0-662 GCF_002223205.1 Burkholderia sp. AU27893
GGCTTGACCCACAGGCAAGCGGTATCGACGATGCGCGCCGGCGGCACCGTCGGACAGGTCTGGCAGCCGGCCAGTAGCAAACCACAGCCGATGACGAAGACAGCTTGCCCATTCATCGCGCCTCCGATGTCGGGTTGTCTGTGGCCGGGCAGTCAGGAAACCGCGCTTTCAGCATGCTCTGAAATTCAGCATAGCCTTCAGGCGTAAGTTCACCCGTCTCAGGTATAGCCGGGAAACCCCGGCCAGATGGGTTCGGGGCGTTCAGGTCTTCGCACACGACGATATGGTTCATTTGTATCGATGGGCCATGACGCCGCACGATATTAGGCTCCGCGTGTGCTGATTCGATCAGCGCAATCGCACAGAGAGCGCCGAGAAAAATGTTGAGTGATCGCATTGTCAATCCTTCCGCAGCGCACCGAGGTCGGCGAGCCGCGCGTCGAGGTTTGAATCCGGCGTCGCCGCTGCCTGCTGCTGAGCGACGGCCGCTGTCGCCACCGCCTGCTGTCCGACCTGCGCTGCCGCGGCGTTGCCGGCATCAACGGTAGCCTGGGCCTGCGCGACGGTGGCCGCCGCCTTGGCCGTGGCCGTAGCGGCCTGCTGATGCCGGAACATGCCGAACAGCACGCCAGCCGCCGCGAGCAGCCACGGGCCGAATTTCA
>NZ_NKFD01000016.1:0-582 GCF_002223205.1 Burkholderia sp. AU27893
TTTTACCAGAAGTGGCTAGTCTAACCGCAAGGAGGACGGTCACCACGGTAGGATTCATGACTGGGGTGAAGTCGTAACAAGGTAGCCGTATCGGAAGGTGCGGCTGGATCACCTCCTTTCCAGAGCTTCTCGCACAAGTTGAGCGCTCACGCTTATCGGCTGTTGATAAAGACAGAAAGACTGTCTGTTAGCGGTTTAACCGGTTATAATGCCGGCCGCTTTCGATAATCATCAATGACAAACATTCGAATGAAGTTTGGTTCGAGTTTTTCTCATTGGCGATTGAGCCAGTCAGAGTGATATGAGTAAAACCATATCGGCTGTCGTTCTTTAACAATCTGGAAGAAGCAAGTAATTTGGATAGCGGAAGCGTCTTGAGATGGACGTGGAAACTATCCGGGTTGTGATTGTATCGATGTATCTCAAGATGATTCGAACTCTATGTTTGACTCAATTTGGAATACGGCACAACGCGAGAACTCAACCTGTAACGAGACAGACTCGTTATAGGGTCAAGCGAACAAGTGCATGTGGTGGATGCCTTGGCGATCACAGGCGATGAAGGACGCGGTAGCCTGCGAA
>NZ_NKFD01000022.1:0-572 GCF_002223205.1 Burkholderia sp. AU27893
AGCGGGCACGGCAGTTCGGGCAGGCATTTACCGACTGAGTTACTCGCTCGGCACGTCAGGCAACAAACCGATTGACGTTCACAATGTGGAATGACGGAATTTTCTGGGGTTCCGGCGTAGAACCCCGAGTTCGGCTTCGTCGGGAAAGCCACGTTCGGTTTTGTCGATGGGGAGGGTGTCGCACGTTTTCATGACTACCAGTTTAGAACAAATTCGATGACGGACTGATAATGTGCGTTATCTGGCCATATGTGATGAAAACCTTCCTTGTACCTTTCGATGGCGTGATCGTCGTTGCACATCTCCATGCCCAGACCTCGAAATTGCGGACCGGGCGTCGGGGTCCGGGGAGCAATGGAACAGGGAAGTCAGTTAAGCCCGGTGAACGTGCTGGGGGGCCCTCAAGATTCGATTTTTTCGTATGCCAGGCGGCGAGGCGCTCTAGGGAAACGCTGATCAATGAGCCTGTCGTCCGCATAACGGACGAGGCAGGTTGCAATTTTCAGATTGACGTAGGAATTTGACGACATGCGAGGTGAGTTTCGCTCGTATTCGGGCCTCACTTCCCGCGT
>NZ_NKFD01000025.1:0-554 GCF_002223205.1 Burkholderia sp. AU27893
GCGAACAGGTAGCTCGGCTTGCGGAA
Organism: Burkholderia sp. AU27893; assembly: GCF_002223205.1. Taxonomy (NCBI): domain Bacteria; kingdom Pseudomonadati; phylum Pseudomonadota; class Betaproteobacteria; order Burkholderiales; family Burkholderiaceae; genus Burkholderia; species Burkholderia sp. AU27893. Next base: position 27 of record NZ_NKFD01000025.1, read on the forward strand.
CGGGTCTTCCCATTTCGCGAAGTGGCGCCCGTCGGGCAGGTCGCCCGAATCGACGAGGTTGCCGTTCGACAGCAGCACCGGGTACGCGGCCTTGTCGGCGCGCAGCGTCACCGTGTACGACGCCATCACGTCCGGGCGATCGAGGAAATAGGTGATGCGGCGAAAGCCTTCAGCTTCGCACTGCGTGAAGAAGTTGCCGCTCGACACATAGAGGCCCGACAGCGTCGTATTCTGGTCGGGTGCGCAGGCACTTTCGAGCGTCAGCTCGAACGTATCGGGGACGTTCTCGACCGTCAGCCCGTGTTCGTGCGCACGCACGGCGCCATGCGGCGCGCCGTCCAGCCAGGCGCCGACGAATTCGAGCGCTTCGCCCATCAGCTCCAGGTGCGGTGCGGGCGCGGCGTCCGGATTGCGGCGCACGCGCATCGTATTCCTGACGATCGTACGGGCCGGCGCGAGATCGAATTCGAGCGCGACGGCATCGATGAGGAAGGCCGGCGGCGTGTAGTCGGCGCGGCGGATCACGGT
>NZ_NKFD01000017.1:0-636 GCF_002223205.1 Burkholderia sp. AU27893
GTTCGCTTGACCCTATAACGAGTCTGTCTCGTTACAGGTTGAGTTCTCGCGTTGTGCCGTATTCCAATTTAAGTCGAACATAGAGTTCGAATCATCTTGAGATACATCGATACAATCACAACCCGGATAGTTTTCACGTCCATCTCAAGACGCTTCCGCTATCCAAATTACTTGCTTCTTCCAGATTGTTAAAGAACGACAGCCGATACATACTACGTATCACTCTGACTGGCTCAATCGCCAATGCAAAATTCTCGGTTCAGTGTCTGAACCAAGCTCTTAGCGTTGGTGATTGGTGGAGGCAGACGGGATCGAACCGACGACCCCCTGCTTGCAAAGCAGGTGCTCTCCCAGCTGAGCTATGCCCCCATGAGTACAGATTTGCCTCAGGGTGTACCGCCACACAAGACGGTGGTGGGTCTGGTTGGATTCGAACCAACGACCCCCGCCTTATCAAGACGGTGCTCTAACCGACTGAGCTACAGACCCCTGAGTCTGTCTTTAAATTTACAGCCGATAAGCGTGAGCGCTCAACTTGTGCGAGAAGCTCTGGAAAGGAGGTGATCCAGCCGCACCTTCCGATACGGCTACCTTGTTACGACTTCACCCCAGTCATGAATCCTACCGTGGTGACCG
>NZ_NKFD01000023.1:0-528 GCF_002223205.1 Burkholderia sp. AU27893
GCGCCGACAAGGCCGCGTACCCGGTGCTGCTGTCGAACGGCAACCTCGTCGATTCGGGCGACCTGCCCGACGGGCGCCACTTCGCGAAATGGGAAGACCCGTTCCGCAAGCCGAGCTACCTGTTCGCGCTGGTCGCGGGCAAGCTCGTCGCGATCGAGGAGAAGATCACGTCCGGCTCGGGCAAGGAGAAGCTGCTGCAGGTGTGGGTCGAGCCGGCCGATCTCGACAAGACGCGTCATGCGATGGATTCGCTGATCCACTCGATCCGCTGGGACGAGCGGCGCTTCGGCCTCGAGCTCGATCTCGACCGCTTCATGATCGTCGCGGTCGGCGACTTCAACATGGGCGCGATGGAGAACAAGGGGCTCAACATCTTCAACACGAAGTACGTGCTGGCGAACCCCGAGACCGCGACCGACACCGACTTCGCGAACATCGAATCGGTGGTCGGCCACGAGTACTTCCACAACTGGACCGGCAACCGCGTGACCTGCCGCGACTGGTTCCAGCTGAGCCTGAAGGAAGGCC
>NZ_NKFD01000019.1:0-728 GCF_002223205.1 Burkholderia sp. AU27893
TTCGCAGGCTACCGCGTCCTTCATCGCCTGTGATCGCCAAGGCATCCACCACATGCACTTGTTCGCTTGACCCTATAACGAGTCTGTCTCGTTACAGGTTGAGTTCTCGCGTTGTGCCGTATTCCAATTTAAGTCGAACATAGAGTTCGAATCATCTTGAGATACATCGATACAATCACAACCCGGATAGTTTTCACGTCCATCTCAAGACGCTTCCGCTATCCAAATTACTTGCTTCTTCCAGATTGTTAAAGAACGACAGCCGATACGTACTACGTATCACTCTGACTGGCTCAATCGCCAATGCAAAATTCTCGGTTCAGTGTCTGAACCAAGCCCTTGGCGTTGGTGATTGGTGGAGGCAGACGGGATCGAACCGACGACCCCCTGCTTGCAAAGCAGGTGCTCTCCCAGCTGAGCTATGCCCCCATGAGTACAGATTTGCCTCAGGTACCTACCGCCAGACAATGGTGGGTCTGGTTGGATTCGAACCAACGACCCCCGCCTTATCAAGACGGTGCTCTAACCGACTGAGCTACAGACCCCTGAGTCTGTCTTTAAATTTACAGCCGATAAGCGTGAGCGCTCAACTTCGCGAGATAGCTCTGGAAAGGAGGTGATCCAGCCGCACCTTCCGATACGGCTACCTTGTTACGACTTCACCCCAGTCATGAATCCTACCGTGGTGACCGTCCTCCTTGCGGTTAGACTAGCCACTTCTGGTAAAA
>NZ_NKFD01000003.1:0-403703 GCF_002223205.1 Burkholderia sp. AU27893
AGCAGGCGAAGGAGCTCGGGATCAGCGAAGAGGAAGTGGTGAAGAAGGTGATGCTCGGCAATACGGTCGACGGCGTGTTCACGACCGTTCAGGACGTCGCGCAGACGGTGCTGTTCCTGTCGGCCTTCCCGAGCGCCGCGCTCACGGGCCAGTCGTTCATCGTCAGCCACGGCTGGTTCATGCAATGAAGCCGCACGCCCGCACCGAAAAGCAGGCCGTCGATGCGGCGGACCTGCATCACGAGGCCGGCGCACCAGCCGCCGCGCGCACGCTGCCGTACGAGACGATCGCGCTCGTGCTGCAAGGCGGCGGCGCGCTCGGCGCGTACCAGGCCGGCGTGTTCGAAGGGCTGCACGAGGCGGGCATCCCGCTCGACTGGATCGCGGGCATCTCGATCGGCGCGCTCAACACCGCGCTGATCGCGGGCAATGCGCCCGAGCATCGGGTCGAGCGGCTGCGCGAGTTCTGGGAAACGATCTGCAAGCCGGCGTTCTTCCCGACGATTCCGGCCGCATTCGAGTTCGCGCTGTTCAACAGCATCGACCAGGTCCGTACGTTCTTCACCGCGTCGCAAGCGGCGAGCGCGATGATGCAGGGCCAGCAGGGCTTCTTCGTGCCGCGCTTCCCGCCGCCGCTGCCGGGCGTGTCGGATCACCCGGAGAAGATCAGCTGGTACGACACGTCGCAACTGCGCGCGACGCTGCTGAAGCTGTGCGATTTCGACCGGATCAATTCGGGCGAAACGCGCGTGTCGGTCGGCGCGGTCAACGTCGGTACCGGCAACTTCGTGTACTTCGACAACTCGCGCATCCGTCTCGCGCCCGAGCATTTCATGGCGTCCGGCGCGCTGCCGCCCGCGTTCCCGCCGGTCGAGATCGACGGCGAGTACTACTGGGACGGCGGTGTGGTGTCGAATACGCCGCTGATGGAAGTGCTCCGCGCCCGGCCGCGCCGCGACACGCTCGCGTTCCAGGTCGATCTGTGGAGCGCGCGCGGGCCGCTGCCGCGCACGATGGCCGACGTCGCCGAGCGCACGAAGGACGTGCAGTATTCGAGCCGCACGCGTTTCGTCACCGACACGCTGCAGCGCGAACAGCGCTACCGCAACGTGCTGCGCCACGTGCTCGACCAGGTACCGGAAGCGCAGCGCAAGGCGGATCCGTGGTGCGTCGAGGCCGATGCGATGTCGTGCAGCAAGAAGTACAACATCCAGCACCTGATCTACCAGCAGAAGGCGTACGAGCATCACTACAAGGACTATCAGTTCGGTCTGTCGACGATGCGTGACCACTGGTCCGCGGGTCTCGACGACATCCGCAAGACGCTCGCGGTCAAGGACGGCCTCGCGCTGCCCAACAACGACGCGGGCTTCGTGACGCACGACATTCACCGCAAGCGGTAATGCCGTGTGCGACGGATCGGCGCGATGCATGCGCCGGTCCGTCCTCTTCTCCGTTCAGACATGCCGATTTTCATTGCACTGTTCGCGCTCATCGCTCTCGGATGGGGCGCGGTTCACCTGTTTCACGTCATCGCCGCGCAGTTCGGCCAGCCGGTCGCGATCGCGGCCGCCGTGCTCGCCGCCGCGATCCTGATCGCGCTGGTCGTGTGGTGGATCAAGCGCCGCCGCGATATCGCACCGAATACGAAGGAGGAAGGCTGGACCCACGTCGTGCATCGCGCGTGGGGCGAGTTGCGGCTATCCGCGACGCAGGGGTTGCTGTGGTTGTCGCACGACGGCGCGGACGGCCGCTATACGCTGTCGCAACTCGATGGCTGTCAGGCCGCACCGATCGGCGGCCGCTGGCATCTCGTCGTGCGCGTGCGCGACGCCGTGCGCAGCGAATGGAAGCTGCCGATGACGGACAAGCGCGATGCGCAGCGCTGGGCACGCGTGCTGACGCTCGCGAAGGACAACCGGCTCTGGAACAGCGCGCGGCCGATATGCACGTGCGCCCGGCACGAGCCGCCGCGCCGGCTGTCCCGTCGTGCGCGCGCTAGCGCGCCTTCAGCGCCCACAACGCATCGAGCACGTGCTGGGTCGCCCGCTCGACCGGCCCCGCCCGATGGGCAATCCCCAGCTCTCGCCACAGCGCCGGGCGCAACGCCCGCATGACGATGCGTGCGTCGGGTAGCGGCGCACCCGCCTCGTGCGGCAGCAGCGTCGCGCCGTAACCCGCCGCGACCAGGCTCTTGATCGCATCGTTGTAGTTAAGTTCGATCCGCGGCTCCGGCCGGTGGCCGCCGAGCGCGAACCATTCCGTCGTGAGCCGCGACAGGCGCGTGGTCGCATCGTTGAGAATCAGCGGGCGGGCGGCCAGGTAGCCGGGCGTCACGCGCGCCGGAAGCGGCCAGTCCGCCGGCAGAAACGCCATCACCGGATCGCGCCGCCACGCACGGATCGACAGCCCCGCGACCGCCGTCTGCGGCAGCGCCACCAGTCCGACATCGAGCGTGCCCTGCGCAATGCGCGCCAGCGTGTCGTGCGACGTGAGCACCGCGATCTGGACATCGATGTCCGGATGCGCATCGCGTAACCGGGCCACCGCCTGCGGCAACAGATGCGCGATCGCCCCGGTCGATGCACCGAGGCGTACGCGCCCGGACAGCCCCTGCACCTGCCGCTGCACATCGTCCAGCGTGGATTCGACCTCGGCCAGCAGGCGGCGCGCCCGTTCCACCAGCACTTCGCCGATCGGCGACGGCCGTACGTTGCCACGCGTGCGGGACAGCAATGGTGCGCCGATCCGGCTTTCCAGTTCGGCAATGTGAAGACTGACGGTCGGCGGCGCGAGATGCAGCCATTGCGCCGCCGCGACGAAGGACCCGTGGTCCGCAATGGCGACCAGCGTGCGCAGGCGGTCCAGGCTGATCTCTCGCATCCTTCACCTCTCGTTCAAGAAAACTGAATCTGGCAGTCAGCAAATTCAACTTTTCCTATTCTAGGTGTTCGGCGGACGATACGGCTTTCCCGACGACCGAACCGAAGGAACGCGACCCTCATGAGCCAGCCCATTGTCTACATCGACGGCGATCAAGGCACGACCGGATTGCTGATCCACGAACGCCTGCGCGGGCGTGACGACCTGCAGCTCGTCACACTGCCGGACGCCGAGCGCAAAGACCCCGTTCGGCGCGCCGAAGCGATCAACGCAGCCGACATCGCGATCCTGTGCCTGCCCGACGCGGCCGCGCGCGAGGCGGTCGCCTTCATCCGCAATCCGGCGGTGCGCGTGATCGACGCGAGTTCGGCTCACCGCACGCAGCCGGATTGGGTCTACGGCTTTCCCGAGATGGCCGACGGGCACGCGCAGACGATTGCGCACGCGCGGCGTGTCACCAATCCGGGCTGCTACCCGACCGGTGCGATCGCACTGCTGCGGCCCCTGCAACAGGCCGGCCTGCTGCCGCGCGACTACCCGGTGAGCATCCATGCCGTCTCCGGGTACTCGGGCGGCGGACGGGCTGCCGTCGACGCATTCGAGTCGAACGATGCTTCGCAAGCCAAACCGCTACAGGTCTACGGCCTCGCACTCGCGCACAAGCATGTGCCGGAGATCCAGCTGCATGCCGGCCTGACGAGTCGTCCGATGTTCGTGCCGGCCTACGGTGCCTATCGGCAAGGCATCGTGCTCACCGTGCCGATCGAGTTGCGCCTGCTGCCTGCCGGCGTCACCGGTGAGCAGTTGCATGCGTGTCTTGCGCACCATTACGCCGGCGCGCGTCACGTCGACGTCACGCCGCTCGCGGCGACGCAAGCGATCACGCATCTCGATCCGCAAGCGCTGAACGGCACGAACGACTTGCGGCTCGGCGTGTTCGTCAATGCCGAACACGGCCAGGTACTGCTGTCCGCCGTGTTCGACAATCTCGGCAAAGGGGCATCCGGCGCAGCGGTGCAGAATCTCGACCTGATGCTCGGCGCGGCAAAAGCGGCGTAAGCCGCGTGCGGGCACCATCGTCGGCCGGCCCTACACATCGCGGAAGCGATGCGAGGGTCACCGTTCGACGCGACCGGCTCGCGACGCGATGGTGAGCCGGAAACGGGGCTTGCCGACGTTCCGCACATGCCCCCGTAAAAGCTCACCTTTAGCCGGTTTCAGGCCGTCTCGTCACCCGCGGCGGCATTCAAGCCGGCCAGCGTCTCCACCAGAAAATCCACGCACACGCGCACTTTCGCCGACGCCGCCACGCGTTCCGGATACACGGCCCAGATGTTCGCGGGCTGGATTGCGTCCGGCAGCACGCGACACAGCGCGCCGCGTTCGATCAGCGGCGCGGCTTCCCAGATCGAACGCAACACGATGCCGCGCCCGGCCAGTGCCCACTGCACGGCCACTTCGCCATGGTTCGTCGACAGCGCGCCGCCGACCTTCACCGTTGCCGTTTCGCCGCGCACGTTCAGCCGCCACACGCCGAACGGGTGATCGCGCTCCTTGATGGCCAGACAGTCGTGCGACGCGAGATCCGCGAGCGAACGCGGCGTGCCGCGTCGTGCGAGATAGTCGGGCGCTGCACACAGCACGCGGTAGTTCGCGGCGAGGCGGCGCGCGATCAGATGATCGGCGATCTCGTCGCCGATGCGCACGTCGAGGTCGTAGCCTTCACCCGCGACGTCGACGAGCCGGTCGAACAGATCGAGCCGCACGTTCAACTGCGGAAAGCGTGCGGTGAAGTCGAGCAGCGCCGGCGCGACGATGTGCCGGCCGAAGCCGAAACTGCTCGAAATGCGCAGCGTGCCGCGCGGCACCGTGCGCGTGGTCGACACGTCCTCGACGAGATGATCGACGTCGTCGAGGATCTTCTCGGCGCGCGCGTACACGCGTTCGCCGGCTTCCGTCACCGTCACGCGGCGCGTCGAGCGATGCAGCAGGCGCGTGCCGAGCTGCGCCTCGAGCAACGCGATGCGCTTGCTGACATAGGCGGGCGACACCGCGAGCTGCTCGGCGGCCGCGCTGAAGCTGGTCAGGCGGACAACCAGGCTGAACACGCGCAGGTCGTCCAGATTCGGCGATTTGTTCACGATTCGTGGAAAGTCGATTAACCTTTCGCACGATTTTAATCTGAATGGAAATAAATAGAATGATGTAACGCGCCGCTACCGCCCGAGGCAGCCGGCCGCCCAGCCAAGGAGATTTGCATGACCGACAGGACTTACAAGATCGCCGTGATTCCCGGCGACGGCATCGGCCGCGAAGTGATGCCCGAGGGCCTGCGCGCACTCGACGCCGTGACCGCACGCTTCGGCGTGCGCTTCGACTTCGTCCAGATCGACTGGGCGAGCTGTGACTACTACGCGCAGCACGGCACGATGATGCCGGACGACTGGAAGGCGCAACTGTCGGGCATGGACGCGATCCTGTTCGGCGCGGTCGGCTGGCCGGCGACGGTGCCCGATCACATTTCGCTGTGGGGCTCGCTGCTGAAATTCCGCCGCGAGTTCGACCAGTACATCAACCTGCGTCCCGCACGCCTGTTCGACGGCGTGCCGTCGCCGCTCGCCGGCCGCCGCGCAGGCGACATCGACTTCATGATCGTGCGCGAGAACACCGAGGGCGAATATTCGTCGGTCGGCGGCACGATGTTCGAAGGCACCGAACGCGAGATCGTGATGCAGCAGTCGATCTTCACGCGTCACGGCACCGAGCGCGTGCTGAAATTCGCGTTCGACCTCGCCCAGCGGCGCGCGAAGCGCCTCACCGTCGCGACGAAAAGCAACGGCATCGCGATCAGCATGCCGTGGTGGGACGCGCGCACGGCCGAGATGGCCGAACGCTATCCCGACGTCGCCGTCGACAAGCAGCACATCGACATCCTGTGCGCACGCTTCGTGCTGCAGCCGGACCGCTTCGACGTCGTCGTCGCGTCGAACCTGTTCGGCGACATCCTGTCGGATCTCGGGCCGGCCTGTACCGGCACGATCGGCATCGCGCCGTCGGCGAACCTGAACCCCGACCGCAAGTTTCCGTCGCTGTTCGAACCCGTGCACGGCTCCGCGCCCGACATCGCGGGGCAATTCATCGCGAACCCGGTCGCGATGATCTGGTCGGCAGCGTTGATGCTCGACTTCCTCGGCAACGGCGCGGGCCCCGAACGCGAAGCGCACGACGCAATCGTCGCCGCGATCGAGGACGTGCTGCGCACGGGGCCGCATTCGCGCGATCTCGGCGGCAACGCGGGGACGCAGGAAGTGGGTGAGGCGATCGCCGCGCGGATCGCGGGCTGACGATCGTGCCCGGCGTGATCGCATGCGCCGGGTGGTGACTGCGCGAATCGGCGAGCGGTGATAGGCGAGCGGTGAGCGGTGAGCGGTGAGCAACACGCAACGCATTTGCGCACGCGTGCGAATTTCGTCGCCTGCACTGTGGAGTCGAGTGGTGAGCAACGCCGCACCGCAACGCGCACGGCTCTCGCTATCCGTCGACGTTGACGTCGACACGATCGGTGAGTTGCACACCGCGCGCGTGCACACCGATCGTCAATCCACTGCCGGTGCTGTGCGATCGGTGAGATGCGTCACGCCGTGAAGCACACCGTTGCATGCGGACACGTGCATCACGAGATGCCAACATGTGCGGCGCGTTGGCTTTGCCCGATGCGATGCCGCGTCGAACGGCTCACTACACACAGTCCGACGCGACATTTCACCTCCTCCCGAAAAATCTCACCCTCAGCGCACCGACTCCCGAATTTCCTCACCGTTGCATCTCGGTGACGTGTTCGTCGATCCGCCGAGTCGAGCCGACGCGCGCGTCACAGCCCGAGATCGGACAGCCCCGGATGATCGTCCGGACGGCGGCCGAGCGGCCAGTGATAGAGACGATCCTGCTCGCGAATCGGCAGGTCGTTGATGCTCGCGTGACGATGCGCCATCAGGCCATTCTCGTCGAACTCCCAGTTTTCGTTGCCATACGAACGGAACCAGTTGCCGGCGTCGTCATGCCATTCGTATGCAAAGCGCACCGCGATGCGATTGCCGTCGAACGCCCACAGCTCCTTGATCAACCGGTAGTCGAGCTCGCGCGCCCACTTGCGCTGCAGCAGCCCGACGATCTCGTCGCGGCCGGTCACGAATTCCGCACGGTTGCGCCATCGGCTTTGCGGCGTATAGGCGAGTGACACGCGCTGCGGGTCGCGCGTGTTCCACCCGTCCTCGGCGGCGCGCACCTTCTGGCGCGCCGTTTCGAGCGTGAAGGGCGGAACGGGCGGACGGACTTCAGGGGAAGCGGACATGGGTTGCTCCTGGTCAGGTTCTGGCCACGGACGCCCGCGGCCGGTTCGGATTCGCTGCTTCGACTAGCGGGACACCGTGTCGAGCAGCAGTTCGGCCGTTGCGCGCGCGTCGCGCGCAGCGTTTGCATCGCCGTTTACGAGCGCCACGCCGATTGCACCGTCGATCAGCACGAGCCATTGGCGCGCCAGACGCGCGAGCCCGCGGCGCTCGATGCCGGTTTCGTCGGCATACGCATCGAACCGCTCGCGTACGAATGCCAGCAGGCGTGCCTTGTGCTCGCGTGCGACGACGCGCACGGGGTCATCCGCGTCGGGAATCTCGCCCGATGCGTTCAGGAACGCGCAGCCGTGAAAGTCGGGCTGCCCGAACCAGTCGCGCAGCACGTCGAACATGCCGAGCAACTGCACGCGCGGCGCCTTGCCGCGCGCCAGCGTGGCATCGACGAACCAGCGCATCCAGCGCTCGTCGCGACGTTCGAGCGCGGCCACGACCAGCGCCTCCTTCGATTCGAAATGCGAATAAAAGCTCTTTCGGGCCGCGCCGGATCGCTTGACGATCGCATCGACGCCGGTGGCATGGATGCCGCCCGAATAGATCAGCGCTTCGGCTGCATCGAGCAGCCGGTCGCGAACGCCCGGTTCGGCGGAGGAGTCGTGAGGTGTGTTCATGGGTTTACGGTAGAACGATCGTTCTCCGTCGTCAACACCCGCATGGAAAAGCCCTGTCGGCGAGAGGGCTGAATCGCGGCCTGGCCGCGTGACGTGGCCCGCCGCGTTTACGACATTTTTGCTTGAAGCGGACGCGCGACGCTCACTACACTTCGGTCACCCTGTCTGGGCGAAAGGACATCATGCAGCGACCGGAATCCGCGCGCCCCGCGCGCGCCTATGCGGCTTATGCGAAGCGGCTCGACGGCCGCGTCGTCGTGCGGCGCTTCGACCCGCGCAGCGATTCGTACGACGCGCTGACCGCGCTGCTGCATCGCGCGTTCGCATCGCTTGGCGCACTGGGCTTCAATTGCCCGGGCGTCGATCAGCCGGCCTCGGCGACACGCGAACGCGTGCTCACCGGCGAGTGCTTCGTCACGCTCGGCAATGCGCACCTGGTCGCGACGATGACGATGCGTTCGCACGATCCCGATTCCCGCTGCGATCCGTACCGCAGCCGGCACGTCGCGACGCTCGGCCAACTGGCCGTCGATCCCGTCTGGCAGGATCGCGGCATCGGCCGTTCGCTGCTCGCGTTCGCGCAACGGCGGGCCGCCGCGCGCGGCGCGACACACCTCGCGCTCGACGCGCCATCTGCGGCCGTCCGGCTCATCGATTTCTATCGACGCGAAGGATTTCAACCGGTCGACGTGATGCGCTTTCCGGGACACAACTACGACAGCACGATCCTGTGCAAATCGGTCAGCGTCGGGAGCGGTCGCATCGTTGCCGGCGATACGACGCAGTTCGACGTTACGCGGCACGTCGGAGCCGCTTCGTGAAACACGATATGCCGAAGCGCGAGGGTGACGACGATCACACCGGGCTCGACGTCCGGCAGGCACGGTTGCGAGCGGCGCAGCGGCTGCGCGGCGTGTTGAAGCTGACGCTTCTCACGATCGCGGTCGCCCAAGCGCTGGCGTTCGCGTTCGAAAGCCTGCTGGTGATGGCCGGCTTCGCGCCGGATGCCGCGACGGTGCTGCTGTTCCGCTTCGTCACGTGCGCGCTCGTCAGCTTCTGGCTGCAGGCGGACGCGTTGCGCGCCTATCAATACGCGGCGCAACACGGGTTCGTCACCGTTCCCGGCGCGCACGGCGATCCGGCCGACATCGCGCCGCAATGCCCGAAGCGCTGGCTCGTCATGTTGAGTCTTCAGCTCGACCCGCGAGGGGCGAATGGTGAGCGGATCAAGTAGCGGCCTGCGCACCGGTCGATATCCATCGATGTCGATCGCTTTACGCATGAGTGAGTCGCAACGACGCGTGAAGGCTCACGGTTGATGGTGCGGTTCGGCGAGGCATCGCATGGCGTACGTAGCGAACCATCGCGCCGCAAGCCAGGAGGGAAGTGCCCGGAAGAGGGGGAGCAAGTGCCGAACGGCGTGATGGCGCGTAGCGGGACGACTGCCGACAGGTGAAGTGAACGTGCGATTGCAGGTCACCGATGTGCGACGGTACCGCGATTCGGTGCGCAAACACAGCTCCCGAATAATCTCACCTTGAGCGCGGCTTCGCATGCTTCGACTCGCACACGCAGACGTAAAACAGAAACGGGGCGGGCGGCAAACACGCCGCACCGCCCCTTCTCGGCACTCAGGCCGTCCAGTCGAGAATCACCTTGCCGCTTTCACCCGACAACATCGCGGCGAAGCCTTTCTCGTAATCGTCAGCCGCAAAGCGATGCGTGATGATCGGCGACAGGTCGAGGCCGCTCTGCAGCATCGCGACCATCTTGTACCAGGTCTCGAACATCTCGCGACCGTAGATGCCCTTGATCTCGAGCCCCTTGAAGATCACCTGGTTCCAGTCGATCGCCGTCTGCGCCGGCGGAATGCCGAGCAGCGCGACCTTGCCGCCGTGGTTCATCGCCTCGAGCATGCTCGTGAACGCGCTCGGCACGCCCGACATTTCGAGGCCGACGTCGAAGCCTTCGGTCATGTGCAGGTCGGACATCACGTCGCGCAGAGACTCGCGCGCGACGTTGACCGCACGCGTCGCGCCCATCTTGCGCGCGAGTTCGAGCCGGTAGTCGTTGATGTCGGTGATGACGACGTTGCGCGCGCCGACGTGCTTCGCGATCGCGACGGCCATGATGCCGATCGGGCCGGCGCCGGTGATCAGCACGTCTTCGCCGACGAGGTTGAATGACAGCGCCGTGTGCGTCGCGTTGCCGAACGGATCGAAGATCGATGCGAGGTCGTCGGAAATCTCGGGTGGAATCTTGAATGCGTTGAACGCGGGAATCGCCAGATACTCGGCGAACGCGCCTTCGCGGTTCACGCCGACGCCGACCGTGTTGCGGCACAGATGCCGGCGCCCCGCGCGACAGTTGCGACAGAACCCGCACGTGATGTGGCCTTCGCCGGACACGCGATCGCCGATCGCGAAGCCGCGCACTTCCTGCCCCATCTCGACGATCTCGCCGACATATTCGTGGCCGACGTGCATCGGCACGGGAATCGTCTTCTGCGCCCAGTCGTCCCACTTCCAGATATGGATGTCGGTGCCGCAGATCGCCGTGCGGCGGATCTTGATCAGAACGTCGTTGTGGCCGACTTCGGGGCGCTTCACGCGCGTGAGCGTGAGGCCGGGGCCGCGCTCGAGCTTTGCCAGTGCTTTCATGATCGCGCCTCCGTCAGATGATGCCGAGCGACTTGCCGACGCGCACGAACGCGGCGACCGCCTGGTCGATCTGCTCGGGCGTATGCGCGGCGCTCATCTGCGTGCGGATGCGCGCGCGGCCGCGCGGTACGACAGGGAACGAGAAGCCGATCACGTAGACACCTTCGTCGAGCAGCTTGTCGGCCATGTTCGTCGCGAGCTGCGCGTCGCCGAGCATCACCGGGATGATCGGATGCGCGCCGGGCACGAGCGTGAAGCCGGCTTCGGTCATCTGCTGGCGGAACCGCGCGCCGTTTTCGCGCACGCGCTCGCGCAGCTTCGCGCCTTCGTCGCTGCCGAGCAGCTCCAGCACCTTCAGCGATGCCGCGGCGATGCTCGGCGTGAGCGTGTTCGAGAACAGGTACGGGCGCGAGCGCTGGCGCAGGAGTTCGATGACCTCGCGACGCGCGGCGACATAGCCGCCCGATGCACCGCCGAGCGCCTTGCCGAGCGTGCCCGTGATGATGTCGACGCGGCCTTCGACGCCGCAGTGCTCGGGCGTGCCGCGGCCATGCGTGCCGATGAAGCCGACCGCGTGCGAATCGTCGACCATCACGATCGCGCCGTAACGATCGGCGAGATCGCAGATGCCTTTGAGATCGGCGATGATGCCGTCCATCGAGAACACGCCGTCGGTCGCGATCAGCTTGTGGCGCGCGCCCGCCGCGTCGGCCTCCTTGAGCTTCGCCTCGAGGTCGGCCAGGTCGTTGTTCTTGTAGCGGAAGCGCTTCGCCTTGCAGAGGCGAACGCCGTCGATGATGCTCGCGTGGTTCAGCTCGTCGCTGATCACCGCGTCGTTCTCGTCGAGCAGCGTCTCGAACAGCCCGCCGTTCGCGTCGAAGCAGCTCGAATAGAGGATGCTGTCCTCGGTGCCGAGAAACGCGGCCAGCGCGCTTTCCAGTTGCTTGTGCACGGTTTGCGTGCCGCAGATGAAGCGTACCGATGCCATGCCGAAGCCGTCCTGGTCGAGGCCGGCCTTCGCCGCGTCGATCAGGCGCGAATCGTTCGCCAGACCCAGATAGTTGTTCGCGCAGAAATTGAGCACGCCGGCACCACCGGCGAGCCGCACGTCCGCCGCCTGGGGACTCGCGATCTCGCGCTCGGTCTTGTAAAAACCGTCCGCACGGATCTGGTCCAGCGTCCCGCGCACCTGGGCGAGAAAGGCATCACGCATCGCAAAGCTCCTGACAGGGTTTCGCATTCCGCAACGCGCCACTCGTGGCGGCGGGGCAGCGGCCTGCTACTGTTATAGTCGGTCGTTCGGTTGACCGCATTTATCCGATATTCCGAACTAGAATTCGAAATATCGAACAACTCTAAGCGAACGGAATCCAAATGGCAAGTTCCTCCGGTTCGCGGCGCACGCCCGCCAGCGCCGCCCCGCAACCGTCGGCCGCAACGCCGCCGCGTGTCGGCGAGCAGATCCAGCGGCTGCGCAACGAACGCAAGCTGACGCTCGACGACCTGTCGCGCGCGGCCGGCGTATCGAAATCGATGCTCTCCGAGATCGAACGCGACAAGGCCAACCCGACGATCGCCGTGGCGTGGCGGCTGACGAACGCGCTCGGCATCACGCTCGACGAGCTGTTCTCGCAGCCGAAGGCGCCCGAGACGATCCGGGTAGACGGCCCGCACGACATCCCGACACTCGCCGGCCACGACGGCCGCTACCAGTTGCGTGTGTGGGGCCCGATCGACCTCGCCGGCAAGTTCGAGTGGTACGAGCTGACGCTGCCGGGCGGCGGTGCGCTGGTGTCGAACGCCCACGAACCCGGCACGCGCGAACACCTCACCGTGCTGCAGGGCGCGATGGAAATCGAAGCCGCGGCCGCCAGCCGGCGCCTGAAGGTGGGCGACACCGCGCGCTACCCGGCCGACGAGCCGCACGCAATCCGCAATCCCGGCAAGACCGAAGCGCGGGCATTGCTGATCGTGATCCATCGCTGACGGCGCGCATAGCTGGCCAAACGGCCAAAGGATCTGTTGCAGGCCAGTTGCGGAAAGTACTGTATGTTTGTACAGTATACGGACATTCCGCCATGCATGGGCCGGAGCCGGCGCACCGAGGCGCCAGCCCGGTCGACAGGAGCCTGCAATGACAGAAGAACAAGATTTGGCCGCGCTCAGCTTCAAGGCTGCCGCGCACGACCTCGAGCTGATCGTCCGGCATATCGCCGGGCGCTACATCCACCAGCGCGTCCCGCTGACGTGGCGGCTGCTGCACGCCATCGAGGCCGAGGCGCTTGCCGATCTCGGCTTTGCCAGCCGGCACGAGGCCGGCATGCGTCAATTGTTCGAGCGACCGTTGGACATGACGTTTCCCGAAACGGACGATCCGATCGACTTCGGGCGCTCGAATGCGCTGCCCGCCGTATTTTCGTTCGCGGTTCTCGCGTATGAAGCGGCGTCAGCCGCGTCGAACGACACGGCGGCGCCCGCGCGCGTTCATCGCCCGGCTAAGGCGTGGGGCGACTGATTCCCAGCCCGGGCGCCGCCGATGGCGACCTTGCCCAGCCTCTTGCTGCCCGAGACGTTGCGGAAAGGGCTACCATATACGCAACTAACGGAATAATTCACATGTCTCTTCCCGCCTCTCCCGACACCCCGGCACGCCCGGAAGAAACAGATCTGTTCGACCGCGGCGCATCCGACTGGATCGTCTCGCCGGAAGCCGCATTCGATGCCTGGCTCGCAATGCAGGACTATCGCCGCTCGTCAGCCGACGTCTACCGCGCTCAATGGGGCGCGTTTCTCACCTGGATGCGCGCGCACCAGAAGAATCTGGCCACGGTCGATACCGCAACCATCGCGAATTTCGTCGGCGAACTGCCGATCCGGAAAACCCAGCGAATGCGCTATTTGCGACTGATCGAGCGCGTGCTCGACCACATCCGCCGCACCGAATACGCGTCGACCAACCCGGCCCGGTTCATTGCTCAGGACGGCGAAGCGAACTGGCGCAAGGCGCGCGACAACGAACCGACCGGTTTCCTCACGCCGGCCGAGCGAGCGACGTTGCTCGCGTACCTGTTCTCGCCGATCGGCGTATCCGGTTCCGCGTACTGGAAAGAGCGGCGCGACCGCGCACTCGTTGCCGCCTTTCTCGGTGCCGGCATCAAAACCGGCGAAGCGCGCGCGCTTACGATTAGTTGCATCAATACGAGTGGAACGTCACTGCGGATCGAGTCGACGCATCCGGATTTCGCACGCGAAACCCACCTGGCATCGTTCGCGATCGCCCTGCTGGAAGCCTGGCTCACCGAGCGCAAGCGTCAGGAGATTCCGGGGGAGCTCGTGTTCCCGGCATCCCATGCCGGGCGGCCGATGCACAAGGCGACGATGCTGCGCGCGATCGACGCGATCGTCGAATCCGCCGGGCTCACGTCGTCGCGCACTGCGCGCGCGAGCCCGCAAACGCTGCGCAATACCTACGCGGCCGAGCTGTTCGAACACGACGTGCCGCCCGAACGGGTCGGTAAATGGCTGGGCTTCATGCGGCCGATCTCGTCGAATCGCCTGCATCGTGCATGGAAGAACTGGCGTGACGGTCTGGCCGACGGCAACAGCAACGGTGACGCGTCCGACCGCGACGAAACTCACTGATCACGAATGGGCTGCTCACGCGAAGCGATCCGTGAGCAGCCTTGTGTGGCGTAGCCTCACCGTTTCACAGCTCCCGAAAAACCTCACCTCAAGCTCCCCGGATCGTCTCACCTGTGCCGCACGGCCTGTTCGGGCGTCACGTACGCGCGAATCGCGCGACCGCTTCGAATCGGGACGGCCATGCGCCCGAAGCATGCTCGCACTCGGGGCAGGCCACTTCGAAACCCTCGTCGCCGTGTGACAGCTCCGGCTCACCGTCGCAATGCGGACAATGGGCCGGCACTGGAATCTCCTGATCCAGCGACGTGCCGATCGCGGCAAACGCCTCCGCATCCAGTTGCCCGGCATCGGCCAGACGGCGGATCAGCGCGGCGATTTCCGGACTCATGCCGCGGCTCGCGCGCAACGAACTCACATCGCGCGTCGCACGTTCCAGTTCATCACCCTGGCTGCGCAACTGTTCTTCGAGCCGGTCGGCACGTGCCTTGGCCGAACTCAACTGCTGCAGGAAATCGAACTCCTTGCGCTGAACGTCGCGCAAACCGCTCTGGTAGGTCGACGCCATGCTGCGCAGCGAATCCAGCTCGACCAGCATCGGCTTCACGCGGCGTTCCGCTTCAGCCACGGCGTCCTTGATTTGTTGCGCGTAGTGCTCGGTGCGCTGCTGCAGTTCGGCCTGCAGCGCATCGATGCGGTCGCGCAGCGCCGCATTTTGCGTCTGCTCGGCTTCGACGCGTCCGGCGGCCGCGGCCAGCTCCTTCTCCAGTCGGGCGACTGTGGTGAGCAACGTCGCCTCGCTGGCCGAACCGTGCGTCGTTTGCGACGCGAGCTGGACCTCGAGTTCGGTCACGCGTGCCTGCAACTGCTCGTTTTTCGCTTCGCCACGCGCGAGCGCGGCTTCGAGCGTCTCCTGGCGGACGGTTGCGTCGCGCAACCGCTGTTCGGCGTCGGCAACGCCGGCGCGAACCTGCTCGCGATCTGCATCCAGACTGTCCGTCGCGGCTTTCAACGCTTCTTCATAGAGTGCGCCGAGCAGTGCACCTGCCTTTTCCTCGACGGCTTTCGGGATTGCGGCACCGTCGAGCCTGATTTTGGAGGCGGAACGGATGCGCTCCCAGAAATGGTCGATGTCTTTCGGGATGTCGCTGGCGCTGCCGGTCTGGGTGAGATCGCGGACATTGGCAGCCGACGGCCTGATGCCAAGATCGAAGAACAACCGCTTGCATGCGTGCAGCGACAGTTCCTGCCGTCGCGCACCGTTCGCACGCAGCGATTCCAGTTCGTCCCGAATGGCCTGGCGTATTTCGTCGAGGGTCATCGCTGTGCTCGCAGACATTCAAATGTTGCAATCATAACGAAATACGTATCTATCGATACTTGTTTCGGCTTGCCGTTGTGAATTTACGTCGCTTTGCACAGAAAGCGGGTCTGTGAGCCGATCCAGACGACTGCGGCCGAAGATTCCGTGAAACAAAGCGAAGAAAGTCAGCCAAGTCCTTGTCTTGCAAGCATTTTCCTGCGGACCCCGAATTTCGGCATTTGTTTCACATGACAGCGGATCCGATTGCCTGTCGGTGGTCAGGGGTTGGGGTGTCTGTGGAAAACTCGTCAGCCGATGTCTTGAGAGTATTAGAAGTAAACACCCTTGAACCCTTAGTTAAAAACGTTAACGCCACGGCACAGCCTTATGCGGCAAGGCTTTCCGGCCGACAAGGTGAAGTTTTACGGGAGCCAAGGTGATCTCCTGCGGGAGCTGACGTGATGGGGTTCAGGGAGCTGCGTGAGCCGTTGCGGGAAAGGTCGTGAGCGGATTCGGGATCACAGTGAAACACGAGATTTACCAAAGGTGAGGTTTTTCGGGGCCTCACAGCCACAGAACCCACGCGGTGCCTCGCTGCACAGTTTTCTGCCTGTGCAGACACAGGTGAGAATTTGCGGGACCTTCTTCGTGCCCCGATTCTGCTCATCTTTTAGGCAGTTTTTCTGAAAGGTGAGGTTTCACGGGACTCCACGGGAATTTGGTGTGAGGATTTCCGGGAAACGACCGCCATTTTGCACAGCAAAAGCGCCTGTGGGGGCCTGTGAAGCCCTAAAGGTGAGGTTTTTCGGGAGGGAAATTCGGGTTTTCCTGCCCGGATCTCCTTGAGGTGAGATTTTTCGGGGCCCCGATCACAGGCTGTGATGCCGGCCACAGGTGAGACTTTTCGGGAATGGAATTTGCCCGAAAAATGGGCAAAGGTGAGGTTTTTCGGGACCGGTGAACGGCTGAATTCGTCGAAAAGCCCGCCAGGACTGGAAGAAATCTCGTTTTTGCTGTGCCACTTTTTGGCACAGGTGAGATTTTTCGGGGCCCGACATGAGGTTGTCGTACGAAGGATTTCCGTCGAAAGGTGAGGCTTTTCGGGGGATGTCGGCGGTGCACAGCCAAATGCCATTTGTGCATAAGTATCGGAAGGCATTGGGGTTTTTGATACCGAGGCGGTTACGGTGAGGTTTTTCGGGAGTCGTTTCCCTGCCTGTAGCAGCACAGCGATTTTTGGGTAAGGTGAGCGTTTTCGGGAGGCCTTGGGAGTGAATCCCCCGCGTGTCGGGCATTCGCCGATATCCGGACGAATGCAATCACCGTGCTCAAGGTGAGTATTTTCGGGGCCCGATACGGTTTGTGCGCTGTACAATGCGCGCCCGGCCCGGAAAAGCATGCTTGATCGGGTCGCGCGGGCCGGTTTCGCAGGCGTCTTTCGGGATGTCGGATCCGATTCCGATTTCCTGCCAGGTCACGCCTGTACATGCATACAGGCCGATGGAGGGCGATCGGGGACGCGTGCCGACGTGGGATCGCAACGCTGTGCCGAACGCACAGCTGCGCAGTCGTAAAATTGCGACAAATCGAAAGGTGAGCCGATACGGGAGCTCATTCCGCACGTGTCGTGCACAGGTGAAATTCTGTGAATCGGCGCATCCCGCAGCACGTCTGGACGAGTCCGGAACGCTGTAAATCAGGAGCGGTGAGAGTTTTCGGGAGCGCCTGGGGTGAGTGCCGTTTTGCACGCGCACTTCACCCGCTATGGTGAGCATGTCGTTCTGGACGCACTTCACCGCAGGCGCTATCCTTCCGGAAAACTTCTCCTCCGACCCGACGTATGGCCACGACGAAGCGCGCCAAGAAAACCGATGTGGATGTGGTGAGTGCCAGTTCAGCCGAATTGCGGAAGGCCGTCGAGGCGATCGCAATTCAGCCGAAGAGCGGCAAGATCACGCTCCTCACTCGCAAGCTGTTCAATGTCCTGCTGGCCGTGGCGCAGCAGGCCGACGACTCGGGCGATACGTATCGCGCGCTGCTGTCGGACATCGTCGCCAACTCCGCCTTCGATTCGAACGACACCGCGCTGGTGAAGGAACACCTGCGCCGCATGGTGTCGGTGCAGGTCGAATGGAGCACTGGGACGTCGAGCCAGAAGCCGGGCCGCAAGTGGGGGATCTCGACGCTGATCGCCGACGCGGAAATTCTCGAGGATCCGACCACCCGCCGCGTATGGGTCGAATTCTCGTTCGCGCCGAAGATCAAGAAGAAGCTGCTCGACCCGGTCCAGTACGCGCGCTTGAGCCTGCAGTTCCAGAGCCAGCTGCGCAGCAGCGCCGGTCTCGCGCTGTACGAAATCTGCGTGCGCTACCTGACGAACCCGAGCCACCTGACGATGCGCGAGCCGTGGGAATGGTGGCGGCCGATCCTGTCGGGCACGCCCGACACGGAAGCCGGCGACGAGGCGAAGCGCGAGTACAAGTACTTCAAGCGCGACTATCTGCGTCCCGCGATCGCGGAAGTCAACGCAGTCACCAACATCTTCGTCGAGCTGATCGAGCACCGTGAAGGGCGCCGGGTCGCGGAGATCCAGTTCCGCGTGACCGAACGCAAGCAGCCGATGCTCGCGCTCGACGAACACCCGAACGTGTTCGACAGCACGCTGGTCGACCGGATGGTGAAGCTCGGGATCCCGTTGAAGGAAGCGCAGACGCTCTATGCGGACAGCGAGGAGAACCGCATTCGTGCCGCACTGCAGATGACCGAGCAGCGGATGCGCAGCACGACGCTGCCGCCGGTGCGCAGCGCGCCGGCGTTGTTCAAGGATGCGCTGAAGAAGGGGTATGCGCCGCCGGTCGAGTCGGTCGACACGCTGCCTGCCGGCACGCCGTCCCCGAAGATTGCCGCGGCCCAGCCGGACGATCTGAAGGCACGCCTGCTGAGCGAGTTCGCGGCGTTCCGCCGCAAGGAAGCGAAGGTGCTGTACGAAGAGCAGGGCGACGCGGAGCGCGAAGTGGCGCGCGAGTCGTTCGAATCGGAGGCGCTGCCGACGATGGGCACGCATCTGCGCGATGACTGGCGCAAGCGCGGCCTCGATTCCAAGCTGGCCGAGACGGCCTTTTTCGACTGGCTGGCCCAGAGGACCTGGGGCGAGCCGACGGACGGCGACCTGCTGTCGTTCACGCTGAATCAGTCGCGGGCCGCCTGAGGCCCGCTCGGGCCCGCTGACGGGCCGCCGCCGGCCCCGCCCTCGATGGCGGGCCCGGCGTCCTCACCAGGCCCTGCCGGCCGTTTCCATCACTCCGACAACAGCATCCGCTCGAGCTGCTCGAGGATCGCGTCGCGCTTGTCCTTCGGGAGACCGCGCAGGCGCAATTCGATGCGATCTTCACCATACGACTTCAGGTCGCCGACCGACTTGCCGCCGAGCTTGATCTCGAGACGCTGCGCATAGCGCTGACGGCCCGCGGCCTTCGGCGTTTCCTGCGCCGCGACGCGGCCCTTGACGATGTCCGACACCTGGCGCGTGCTGAGATCGTCGGACACGATCTTGTTGATCAGCCGCAGCGTCGCCTCGGTGCCGCGCGCATTGTGATAGCGGCCGACCTGATACGCCATGTTCGAACCGAAGCGATCGGGGCGCGCGACCATTTCCTGCATGATCGCTTCCGGCAGCTTGCCGATCGACAGCGCGACGGCCACCGTCGATTCGTCGAGGCCGAGGTGCTCGGAGAGCTCCTTCTGGCTCTGGAAATGCTTGTCGTCGAGGAAACGGCGCCACACGACGGCGTTGTCGAACACCGTTTGTGAATCGCGCTGGACGTTGAGATCGTAGCCGAGCTTGTAGCTCTGGATGCCGATCGGCACGTCGATCACGATCGCCTTGACCGATTCCTTGTTCGCTTCCTTCAGTGCCCGCACGCGGCGGCCGCCGTCGCTGACGAAATACGTGCCCGGGTTCTCGTAGTCCGGAATCACGTGGATCGCCTGCTGCTGTCCTTGCTTGGCGAGGTTGACGGCGAGTTCGGCAATCGACGACTTCAGATAGAAGTGCCGCGGATTGAACGGGCTATGCTTGATCGCCTTCAGCGGCAGTTCGATCACCTGCCCCGGCGCATAGCGATTCTCGAGACGCCACGCGCGATATTGCGCCGATTCATCGATCGACGAATCGAGCGTGAGTTCGGGAGCGGGCGATGGTGCGACGTCTTTCTTCGCGGATTTGGTCGGTGCCGGAGTGGGGGTCTCGGACTTGACGATGCCGTCGATCGCATTGAGTCGATCAAGCGCCGTGCGCTTCTCGCTCGTCGTGATATCCGGGCGCGCTTGGAATCCTTTGGCAAATTGGGAGGGTTTCATGTGACTCCTTTGTGCGCATAAAGTCAGGGCAGCATGGCGACGATTTCGTCGGCGCATGCGCGAATTTCTGCGGCGGCCAGCTTGCCGCCACGATCGTTCATCTGCAGTACGGTCTGACCGAGCGCCATCGCCTGCTTGTACGCCTCCCGGGTCGGGATCTGCGTTTTCAGCAACGGGAAGCCGAGTTCCTCCAGCGCACGCTTGAGCTCGCGGGTCAGCATGCGCTTCTCTTCGGTCTTGTTCAGCAGGAAGACGGCGCGGAGGTCTTCGTTCATGACCTGCGCTTGCTGGATCAGTTTGACCAGCCCGACGCTCGACCAGTAATCGGCCGGCGACGACGACGTCGGGATCACGGCAATCGATGCGGCGAGCAGGACCACGCCCGATACCTTCTCGGTGATCGACGGCGGGCAGTCCACGACGATGATGTCGTAGTCGTTGATGAACTTCTTGATCTCGCGATGGATCTGGCCATCGGCTTCGGCCAGGTTGACGACCGGAAACGGAATGCCGGTGTCGCTGTCGCCGGATGCGCTCGACCAGTGAACCAGCGTGTTTTGACGGTCTGCGTCGATGACGAGGACGCGCTTCCCTTTTTCATGGAACGCGGCACCGAGGTGCATGGCAATCGTGCTTTTGCCGACGCCACCTTTTTGTTGAGTGACTGCAATGATTTCCGCGGCCAATTTTCACTCCTATTTTGGTCGTTGGAATTCTACAGGACGATATTTGGATTTCAATGAAATTGTCGTTCAACAACTACGCATTGGCCGTTTGGACTATCGGTTTATGCGCATAAACGAAGCGACGATGGAAGATGACTCGATCGGATGGTGCAGCGGATGCCTAGGAAGTCGGTGAGCGAGTCGGTGGCATTGCGTGCGGTGACGTCGGTGTGAGTGGCGAGTTGCCGCGCGTGTCGCAGTGCGCTGCCCTATCGTTCGAGGGGGTAAGCCCCGGCTGAGGGCCGCAGAGTTTGTGCGCATAAACTCTCCGCGGAAAGCGTGGCGCGTGATCGTGCCGGGAAGGTAGGCGCTTCTGATCTTGGTTGTGAGTGGTACATCCTGGCTGGGTATGGGCGCATCGAGATATGCCACTTGACCTGCATGAGTCGCCCGAACGCGCTATCGAGGCACCGCGTTTATGCGCATAAACCGCGAGCGATAGACGGCGAGTAACGAAGGCCACCTCCCGGCCGCGCCGAAATCCAGTGCTGGGCGGCCAACCTGCGAGGCAGCGTACCGACGCTTCAATCCCACCGAAGGCAGGCATCCCACCGAAGCGCTGAAGCGTCTGCATTCGCCGCGCCGCGAATCGCGAGATCCCCGTGCTCGCCAGTCGCCCGCTTTATGCGCATAAACCAACCGGCCTGCGGCACCACCGGCTACACGCTTTGCAGACCGAACCCCATCGTATCGGCCAGGCGCGTGGACCTCTGATCACCATCCCGCGATAGAGTCCTACGTGCCTTTATGCGCATAAACCCACCAATTCATTGAAGCGCGTCCCGACCAGCACTCCCCTTTCGCGATCCATCACACCGCATCATCCGTCGGCGTCTACGAAGCTGCGAATCCGTGCCCGATCCCCCGATTCCTCGTCGTCCGCCCCACCAAGCCCCCCAATACAGACTGGCTACAATACAGGGCTCTACCCTTCAGGCCTGAATGATGATCACGATCTACCACAACCCCCGATGCTCGAAGTCGCGCGAGACGCTTGCGTTGGTCGAGTCGCTGAATACCACCGGTGCGCCGTTGAATGTTGTCGAGTACCTGAAGACGCCGCCGACGGTCGAGGAACTGGAAGCGCTGCATCGGCAGCTTGGCCGCCCGGTTCGCGACATGCTGCGCGACGGTGAGGAGCCGTACAAGGCGCTGAATCTGGCCCGCGCCGATCTGACCGATGCGGAAGCCTATGCGGCAATTGCCGCTCATCCGATTCTGTTGCAACGACCCATCGTCGTTTACCGCGGCAAGGCCGCTATCGGCCGGCCGCCCGAATCGGTGCAGGCACTGTTCGAATAATTCTTGCCCGCCGTATTTTTCTGATTGCGTCAGCCCAGCGCAAGCACCAGCAAGAGCGTCGGCAATCGAAACCAGCGCGAGCGCCGGGCAGCATGCCAGCACCGCCCTGACACTTGCCGTCACGCGATCCGCGCCTAGCCTTCCCCGGACACCGCACCGTCATCATCCGGGGCAGGCCCCCGCCCCGCCGCCGCTTTCGCGGCCGTCCGCAGCAGTGCGATCTGCCCGCGGTAGGCTCTGCAGCCACTGCAGGTCGGCAGGTGTACGCGCACCTGCAGGCGCTCATGCAGGGTCAGATGCCGATCGAGCGCATCCGACAGCAGTCGCGTCACGTCAGTACATTTCCCCGGCAGCATCTTCGGTCGTCAGTCCTTGTTCACTCAGGCAGGTTCGCAGGCGCGTGCGCGCCCGGTAAAGCAGCACGCTGCAATGATTCGTCGTCAGCGTCAATTCGCTGCAGATGTCGGTCATTTCGAAGTCGAGGAATTCGCGCATCATGAACACGCGCCCGATCTGCTCCGGCAGGTGGTCGAGGCACGCCTCGAACAGCGTCCAGAACTGCTGCTGCTGCAACAGCGTTTCGGGGCGGGGCCACGGTCGCGGCTTCGCATGCGCGGCCCAGTGCCCGTTTTCCTTGAATAGCTCGCGATCGAGTACCGATTCGCCGTCGAGCTCGGCATCGAGCGCGGACAGGCTCACCGTCCGCTGCCGCGCGCGCAGCACGTCGATCAGCTTGTTGCGCAGGATGCCGAACACCCAGGTCTTGTGCGCCGACAGCCCGGCGAAATCGCCCGCATGCGACCACGCGGCGGTGAGCGCTTCCTGCACGGCGTCTTCGGCCGCATCGGCGTCACGGAGCTGGAGCCGCGCGAAGCGCAGCAGATCGCGCCGCAGTTGCGCGAGATAAACGGGATCGTCGTAGGCGGACGGCATGGATGGGTTGCAAGTGTCTCGAAGCGATCGCGCGTGCGCCACAGGGCGCGCACATCGCAGTGCGAGCAGCTTACTGGGCGCGGTGCCGGCCTGCAATGCATGTTCCGTCACGAATTCACGAAACCGGCCGGCGCGCTGCGCTATGCTTGCCGAACCCTGTGTCGCGGGTCGGCAACGACTCGCGGTAGGCAATCTGTCATGTCGGAACATAACGGCCGAGTTATCCACAATTTCTGTGGAAAACCTTGTGGAAAGTCGGCCGGACGGCCCCGTCGGGCGGTTCGCGGGCTGGCTTGCCTATAAACAGACCTTTGTCGCTCGTTCGGAAGCAATCGATCCGATTCCTCACTCACCGGAAGGAGAATGCCATGTCCTATCGCATCGCTGTGGTGGTCGGCAGCCTGCGTCGCGCTTCGTGGAACCGCGCGCTCGCACACGCCGTGATCTCGCTCGCCCCCGCCGATTTCTCGTTCGAGTTCGTCGAGATCGGCGAGCTGCCGCTGTACAGCCAGGACTACGACGCGGATTTCCCGGAAGTCGCGAAGCGCTTCAAGCAGTCGATCGAGGCCGCCGACGCGCTGCTGTTCTTCACGCCCGAATACAACCGCTCGATTCCGGGCGTGCTGAAGAATGCGCTGGACTGGGGCTCGCGCCCGTGGGGTTCCAACTCGTGGTCGGGCAAGCCGGGTGCCGTGCTCGGCACGTCGCCGGGTGCGACGGGCACCGCGCTCGCGCAGCAACACCTGCGCAACGTGCTCGCGTATCTCGACGTGAAGACGCTCGGGCAGCCCGAGATGTTCATCAAGCACGATCCGGCGCGCATCGACGACCAGGGCCAGATCGTCAGCGAAGACACCCGCAAGTTCCTGCAAGGCTTCGTCGATCGCTACACGGGCTGGGTGCGCTTGCTGAAGTCGGCCTGAGCGCCCCACCCGATCACGCCGGCGGCACCGGCGCGGGCCCGCACGCAGCGGGTCACGTGCCGGTGTGCCGCGCGTGTCGTGCATCGCGCGCTTCACGGATGCCCAGCAGGATCTCGTCGAGCAGCGCGATGTCGAACGGTTTCGACAGCACGCGGACGTTGACGGTGCGCGTGCGGTCGAGCTCCTCCGCGTACCCCGTGACGAGTATCACGGGCAGTTTCTCCGGCCGTTGTTCGACCGCTTCGGCGAGGTCGATGCCGTTCAGGCGGCCTGGCATGTGGATATCCGAAATCACGAGATCGAACGCGTCGTTCGCGGCCGCGCCTTCGATCAGGCGCAACGCGTCGTCGGCGGTGGGCGCGTAGGTCACGCGGTGCCCGAGCAGCGACAGCAGCGCTTCGGTGCCGGCCGCGACTTCGCTGTTGTCCTCGACGAGCAGCACGTGCAGCCCGGCGAGCGCCCCCGCTCCCGCATCGTGCACGACCGCCGGCGGCCGCGCGACGACATCCTCGACGCGTGCGCGCGGCAGGTAGAGGCGCACCGACGTGCCGGCACCGACCGCGCTGTCGATCGTCGCGAGGCCGCCCGAGCGTTCGCAGAACGCGAACACCTGCGGCAGGCCGAGCCCGGTCCCCATCCCCTGCGCCTTCGTCGTGAACAGCGGCTCGAACGCGCGCGCGAGCACGTCGGGCGCCATGCCCGAACCCGTATCGTCGAGCGAGATCTGTACGAAATCGCCGGTGAGCGGAAAACCGTCCTCGCGACGCAGCGTCACGTTGCGCGCGCCGACCGTGAAGCGGCCGCCGGTCGTCATCGCGTCGCGCGCGTTGACCGCGAGGTTGATCACCGCGAGCTCGAGCTCCGCGACGTCGACGCGGATCGGCCAGACACCGGGCTCGATCGCGACGACCAGCGACGATTTCGAACCGAGCGATGTCTTCAGCAGTTCGCGGCACGTGCCGAGCCATTGCCCGACGTCGATCGTTTCGTTGTGCAGCGGCTGCTTGCGCGCGACACCGAGGAGCTGGCGCGTGAGCGACTGCCCGTTCTTCAGCGCGCGTTCGATCGCGCCGAGTTCCTTGTCGAGATGCTGGACCCCGCGCCGCCGCGCGATCTGCACGTTGCTCGAGATGATCATCAGCAGGTTGTTGAAGTCGTGCGCGACGCTGCCGACGAGATTGCCGAGCGCCTGCATCTTGCGCGACTGCCGGTACGCCGATTCGATCGAGCGCCGCATCGACGCTTCGGCCTGCCAGCGGTCCCACGCTTCCTCTTCCGCCTTCAGCCGCTTGAGCGACAGCCAGATCACGGACCACAGCGCGACCGACGGGGCGAACATCGAGATGAACAGCACGCTCAGGTGTTCGTACCATTCATGCCAGATCGCCGACGTGCGGTACGCGCACGTCACGTAGACGGGATAGCTGCCGACCTGGCGATACGCGACGATCTCGCTGCTCGCGCCGTCGTGGCGCACGCGCACGACGCCGGCGCGCGGATCGTTGCGCGCGTCGCCGAACGTGACGGTGCGATCGGTGTGCGCGAGTGCCGGCGGCGGCGGATAAGACGCGATCACCGCGCCGTCCGAGCGCGCGAGCGCCATCGTCATCGGCGTGCTCGCGCCGCCGAGCAGGTCGCGGTAGAACGCGTTGAAATACGACGACTTCAACGCGATCGACACCATCCCGGCGAACGAACCGTCGCTATGGCGTCGCGCGACGCCCGTGTTGAACACGGGAATGTTCTCGAGCTTGAGCGGCCCCATCATCAGCCGCGAGATGTGTTCGATGACCTTGCCGTCGCGGATGCCGGCGAAGTCGTCGCGGTTCGCGATCGACGCATAGGGCGCCGGATAGTAGAGGCTGTTCGCGAGCAGCATCCCGCTCGCGCCGAAGATCGACACGGCGGCCACCTGCGGATAGCCGCCGCCGATCGTGTTCAGCGCTTCGTGGATGTCGGATTCCCGGTTGCGCACGGTCGCGTCGTCCATGTCCTGCACGAGATCGACGATGCGCGCATCGAGTGTCTCGCTCAGGTCGAACACCTTGAGCGCGTGCTCCTCGGCCACCCGCACCGTGCGCATCGTCACGTCGCTCGCGGCGGCCTCGCGCGTCTTCAGGTCGTTGTACGCCATCACCACGACGTAGATGCACGGCAGCACGATCGCCGCGACGAGCAGCACGATCAGCGTCATGCGACGCACCGCGAAATCGTGCTCGGGCGCACCGGCCGCATAGTTGCCGTCGTCCTGCCAGTCGTCGGCGGGCGGGGAGGCGGGAGCGTGGGAATCGGCGGGCCGGTCGGACGTCATCGAGGAAGCGGGTGAGGCAGAGGTGCCTGCCATCATAAACGAGTTGCGACGGGCCGCCGCACGGCCCCGGACGCCAGCCATCCTGTCGATTTCGACAGGGGGAAATTGTCAGATTGAAAACGCGACGAATCCGGCAGCGCAAACGTACACAAGGAAAAATTTTGCGTGCTTATCTCGAAAATGCTCGGGGCTATTTTCGGAATGGCGCGTGTTTGGACCAATTTTGTTCGAAATGCTGAAAATGGCGAGTTGCATCGCCTCCGGTTTACTCAGAGAATCGCGCCTTGCTTTCCCTATGACAGATATATGCGCCCGCCGGCGTTCGCCGCGCGGTGCGTCGCGCGCACCTGCGTCGCGGCGCCCGCGCACGGCTGCCGGACGGTTGCCCGCACCCGAACGCATGGCGCCTAAAGAAGTGCGCCGCGCGGTCGTTAACGCGAGAGAGACCATTCCGTATACCGCATCGCCCCATGCCTTTGCCGATTGTAATTGCCGACGATTCGCTGCTCGCTCGCAAACTTCTGACAAAGGCGCTGCCGGGAGGCTGGGACGTCGAAGTCGCGTATGCCGCGAATGGTCGAGAGGCCTTGGCGCTCTATCGTGACGGCAAAGCTTCCGTAATGTTTCTGGACCTGACGATGCCCGACATGAGCGGATATCAGGTCCTGGAGACACTGCGCCACGAAGATCTGAACACGTTCGTGATCGTGGTATCCGCCGATATTCAGCCGCAAGCGCAAGCTCGCGTGCGCGAATTGGGCGCGATCGCATTCGTAGCCAAGCCCGTGACGTCGGAGGCATTGCTGCCCATTCTCAAGGAGTATGGGTTGTATGCCTGACTCGGTGTTCACGGCGGAGCAACGCGACGCGTTGCAGGAGATCGCCAACCTCGCAATGGGCCGTGCCGCCGCGCGGCTCGCGTTGTTGCTCGGGCACTTCATCGAGCTGTCGGTGCCGCGCGTGCGGGTCGTGAAAGCGACCGACGCGGGTGACGCGCTGCGCGAGATGACGGGTATTCACGACAACGTGACCGCCGTGCGCCAGGGTTTTCGTTCCGACATCAAGGGCGAAGCGATCGTGTTGTGCCGCACCGCGAGCATCGCGCGGCTCATGTCGGTCGTCGACCGGACGTTCGGCGATGGCGTGTACGGCGGGATGGCGTCCCCCGACGAAGTCGTGTTCGACGTCGCGAACGTGCTGATGGGCGCGTGCGTCGCGTCGATCCTCGACGAGCTCGGCCGCAAGCCGGTGTTCTTTCCGCCGGGGCTGCTCGGCGCGAACGTGTCGTTCGACGACGTATTCCAGCCGACCGAGCTGGCCTGGAGCGTGGCATTGCTGCTGGAAGTGAACTTCGGGCTCGAGGACCACGCGTTCCGCGCCCACTTCGTGATGCTGATGGCCGAGGATTCGATCCGGCTGATGGGCGACGCGCTCGACGCGTTGCTGTCCGCGCTATGACGGCCGCCACCTCGTCGCTGAGCGACCTCGTGATCGAGCGGGTGGGCTTCGGCCTGTTCGTGCTCGACCGCGCGATGACCGTGCTGATGTGGAATCGCTTCATGCAGGACCACAGCGGCATCCCCGCCGCGGACGTGATCGGCCGCAACCTGTTCGACTGTTTTCCCGACCTGCCGCGCGCGTGGCTGTCGCGCAAGCTCGAGAGCGTGTTCCAGCTCGGCAGCTTCGCGTTCAGCTCGTGGGAGCAGCGGCCCTACCTGTTCCGCTTCGAGCACGACCGGCCGATCACGGGCGGGGTCGACTACATGCAGCAGGACTGCACGTTCATGCCGCTCACGCGCGGCCGCGACGTCGAAGCCGTGTGCGTGACGATCTCGGACGTCACGCATGTGAGCGTGATGCAGCGCGAGCGCGAGGAAGCGGTCGCGAAGCTGCGCGAGCATGCGAATCGCGATGGCCTGACCGGCATCGCGAACCGGCGCTTCTTCGAGGCGCGGCTCAGCGACGAATTCGCGCGCTGGCAGCGCTATGGCGGCGACCTGTCGGTGCTGCTGTTCGATCTCGACCATTTCAAGACGATCAACGACCGTTTCGGGCATGCGGCCGGCGATGCCGTGCTGCGCGAGACCGCGCGTCGCGTCGCGTCGATCGTGCGCGCGCAGGATACGTTCGGCCGCTTCGGCGGCGAGGAATTCGCGCTGCTGCTGCCGTGCACGACGCTCGACGAGGCGATGCTCGTGGCCGACAAGGTGCGCGATGCGATCGGCAGCGTGCCGGTCGATGCCGAGGGGGTCAGCGTGCCGGTGACGGCGAGCGTCGGCGGCGCGTGTGCGAAGGCGGGCGCGCCGACCAGCGACGTGCTCGTCAACGAGGCCGATGCCGCGCTTTATCGCGCGAAGCGGCTCGGGCGCGACCGCTCGGTCGCGTATGCATAGGTAGCGTATCCGCCCCGCTGTTCGTGGAGCGGATGCGCCGGGCGCGTATCGCGCTCAGATTTTCGCGATGTCGGCCAGGACGCCGGCGAGCACGGCCGGCTGCGACATGAACGGCGAATGGCTGCTGTCGAGCTGGTGCACGTGGGTCGGGTTGCCGGGCGCGAATGCGTCGGCTTCGTCGATGAAGCGCTGCTGCAGCGCGGGCAGGACCACGCGATCCTGCAGGCACTTGATGTAGTGACGATCGATCGCGCCCCAGCGCGCGGCGGTCGTCGGGATCGCGGTCGCGAACGGCGCGGCCGGCACGTCGCAGCTCATCAGGTTCGCGACGGCCTCGAAGTCGGCCTGCGGCACGTCGTCGTACAGCGCGCGCTTCGCGAGCTCGCGATACGCGGTGTCGCCGCTGCGCGGATCGATGCGCAGCGCACCGGCAACGCGCGGGCTGGCCAGCATCAGCGGGCCGAGCATTTCACCCTTGTTTTCAGGTGCGCGCACGTAATCGAGGCCCGGCACGCCCGACGCGGGCATGAAGGCCGCGAGATAGACGATCTTCGCGATCTTGTCCGGCGCGCGTTCGGCGGCCGCCGTGATCGCGAGGCCGCCCATGCTGTGCCCGACGAGCACGACCTTGCCGCGCCCGAGTGCGTACGCGTCGTCGACTGCCTGCATCACCTGCGTCGCGTAATCGTCGAGCGTCGTGTTCGCGACCGGCGACGGCTCGGCGCCGAACGCGTCCTTGTCGAGCGGGCGCGCGAAGTAGGAAGCGGGAAAGCGGGCGTTGATGCCGTGCGCGGGCAGGTCACGCGCGATCGACAGGTGGCCGCGCGCGGCCAGCGCGGCCGCGACGTGCGCGTAGCACCATGCGCCGTGCCAGGCGCCGTGCACGAGCACGAAAACGGGATGATCGGACTGCGGGGTGGCGCTTGCGTTCGTCTCCATGGTGTCCGGGTCTTCAGATCTTGAGAAAGGTGTCATCTTAGACGAACCTGTATAGGCCCAGACGGACCGAATTCGATCTGTCCCTCTTGTCTCGTACAGGCCACATTTCGTTCGTATCCGATTTGAATTTATCGCGAAGCACGCTAATTTGTTGCTTTGCCTGCGATTGCGCCCCATGAACGTCGACTACCTCTTCTACCGGAGGCCGGACAAGCCCGGCCCCTATTCGCTCGACGACCTCGGCGACATCGCGCCGCCGATCGGCCCGGGCGACCTGGTGCGTGCGGGCATCGCCCGCGTGTTCGCGCAGATCGACTGGCAGGAATCGCCCGATGTGCCCGGCGCGTGGTTCGGCACGGGCGGCGCGACATTCCAGTTCACCGCGGAGCCCGACGGCCGCGTGACGAGCTTCATGGGCTCGCGCCTCGAACGCCGCTCGATGCTGCAGCTCACCCGCGAAATGGGGCTCATTGCGCTCGACCTGCAACGCGACATCGTCTACGGCTGACGCGCCGCCGGCGCCGGGGCCCGCCCGGGCCGGCCGCGCTTGCCGGTCAACGGCTTCCGGCCTGCCGCCGCATGCGGCGCGTGTCCGCCATCGAACTTCAAAGATTGCTATACTTTCGCCCAATTCCGGCTTCCGGCCGGCAATTTGTGCCTGTCTGTGTCGATCGTTCGCATATCTCGCACGCATTTGACACCCTGACCATCCCAGCCGGGCATGGCTTCTTCAATCGCCCCGCGTGGGTGTCTCCGTGGAGCTCGTCTTGGCCGTTTCCCATTCCGTCGTGAACGAACAAGAAACCGACGCCGCTGCCGTCACATCGGGCAGTTCTTTCTATCTTGCGATGCGCATCCTGCCGGCTGCGCAGCGCGATGCGATGTTCCAGGTCTACGCGTTTTGCCGCGCGGTCGACGACATCGCCGACAGTGACCTGCCGCGCGCCGAGCGCCACGCGGGCCTCGACCGCTGGCGCGCGGACATCGACGCGTGCTTCGCCGGCCGCCCGCCGCGCCACTTGGCCGCGCTCGATCGCGAGATCCGCGCATTCAACCTGCAGCGCGACGACTTCCACGCGATGATCGACGGGATGGCGATGGATGCGGTCGAAGACATCTGCGCGCCCGACGAACCGACGCTCGACCTCTTCTGCGATCGCGTGGCGAGCGCGGCCGGCCGGCTGTCGGTGAGGATTTTCGGGATGCCGGAAGCCGAAGGGATCAAGCTGTCGCATCACCTCGGCCGCGCGCTGCAACTGACGAACATCCTGCGCGACATCGACGACGATGCGGCGATCAACCGTTGCTACCTGCCGCGCGAGCTGCTCGCGCGCGAAGGCATCGCGATCACCGACCCGGCGACGATCGTGCGCGATCCGGCGCTGCCGCGCGTGTGCGCGACGCTCGTCGAGCGCGCGCTCGAGCACTTCCGCCAGGCCGACGCGGTGATGGACACCTGCGCGCGTGCGCAGGTGAAGGCGCCGCGCATCATGTCGGGCGCGTATCGCTGCATCCTCGAAGCCGCGATCGCACGCGGCTTTGCGTTCCCGCGCGCGCCGCTGCGCAAGCCGAAAGCACGCATGCTGATGATCGCCGCGCGCTACGCGCTGTTCTGAGCCGACCGAGTCGATGCCCAGGACCGTCCACGTGATCGGCGCCGGCGTTGCCGGCCTGTCGGCCGCGGTCGAACTGCAACGCCGCGGGCGACGCATCGTGCTGCACGACGCGCACGCGCATGCGGGCGGCCGCTGCCGCTCGTGGTTCGACGGGACGCTGAACACGACGCTCGACAGCGGGCTGCACACGGTGTTCGCGGGACAGCCCGCGACGCAGCGCTACCTGCGCGCGATCGGCGCGGCCGACCAGCTCACGGGGCCCGCACTGCCTGAATTCCCGGTCGTCGACGTCGCGTCGCAGCAGCGCTGGACGCTGCGCTTCGGCAACGGGCGCTGGCCATCGTGGCTGTTCGATGCCGCGTCGCGCGCGCCGGACACGACGCCGCTCGACTACCTCGCGCTCGCCCCGCTCGCGTTCGCGCGCATGGGCCGCTCACTCGCACAGACGATGCGATGCGACGGCATGTTGTGGGAACGTTGGCTGCGGCCGTATTTCCTCGGTGTGCTGAACGTCGAGCCGCGTCACGCGAGTGCCGAACTCGCGCGCGCGGCGCTGTGCAGCACGTTTTCCGCGGGCGGCCCCGCTTGCCGTCCGCTCGTCGCGCGACACGGCCTCGGCAGTGCATTCGTCGAACCGGCGCTGCGGATGCTGCAGCACGGCGGCGCGCAGATCCGGCTGAATTCGAGGCTCGACGCATTCGAATTCGGCGCGCACGGCAACGCGGTCGATGCGGTTTCTG
Source organism: Burkholderia sp. AU27893 (assembly GCF_002223205.1). Taxonomy (NCBI): domain Bacteria; kingdom Pseudomonadati; phylum Pseudomonadota; class Betaproteobacteria; order Burkholderiales; family Burkholderiaceae; genus Burkholderia; species Burkholderia sp. AU27893. The sequence goes on from NZ_NKFD01000003.1 coordinate 31,746, forward strand.
TCGGCGGCGAGCGGATCGATCTCGCGCCGGGCGACGCCGTCGTGCTGGCCGTGCCACCCGAGGTCGCGCAGCCGCTCGTGCCCGAACTCACCGCGCCCGACACGTTCAGTGCGGTCGTGACCGCGTATTTCGCGGTCGAAACCCCGGCCGGCAATCCGCTGCAGACCACCGTCATCAACGGCGTTGTCGATACGGTGCGCACCGGCGGCGGCCAGCTCGCGGCGACGATCCGCGACGCGGGCCGCTGGCTCGACACGCCGCGCGACACGCTCGCGCGGCGCATCTGGGAAGACGTCGCGCGCGTGACCGGCGCGAACCCGGAAACCATTCCCGCGTGGCAGCTCGTCGTCGAGCCGCGCGCGGGCTTTGCGGCGGTGCCGTCGCAGGAAATGAAACGTCCGGCCGTGCGTACGCGCTGGACCAATCTCGTGCTGGCGGGCGACTGGATTGCCACCGGCTTGCCCGCCACGATCGAGGGTGCGATCCGCTCCGGCCAGCTGGCCGCGGACGTGCTCCAGACACAGTAAGTAAAAGAGGGACCGATGAACGATCTCACCGAAATGGCTACCCTGTCCGCCGGCGCCGTGCCGGCCGGCGTCGATACGGCCGTCGTGCGTGCGACCGACGCGCTGCTGGCCGCGCAGAACGCGGATGGCCACTGGGTCTACGAACTCGAAGCCGATTCGACGATTCCCGCCGAATACGTGCTGCTCGTCCACTATCTCGGCGAGACGCCGAACCTCGAGCTCGAACAGAAGATCGGCAAGTATCTGCGCCGCATCCAGCAGGCCGACGGCGGCTGGCCGCTGTTCACCGACGGCGCGCCGAACATCAGCGCGAGCGTGAAGGCGTATTTCGCGCTGAAGGTGATCGGCGACGACGAGAACGCCGAGCACATGCAGCGTGCGCGCCGTGCCATCCACGCGATGGGCGGCGCCGAGATGTCGAACGTGTTCACGCGCATCCAGCTCGCGCTGTACGGCGCGATTCCGTGGCGCGCAGTGCCGATGATGCCGGTCGAGATCATGCTGCTGCCGCAGTGGTTCCCGTTCCATCTATCGAAGGTGTCGTACTGGGCGCGCACGGTGATCGTGCCGCTGCTCGTGCTGAACGCGAAGCGCCCGCTCGCGCAGAACCCGCGCGGCGTGCGCATCGACGAACTGTTCATCGATCCGCCCGTCAACGCCGGGCTGCTGCCGCGCCAGGGCCACCAGAGCCCCGGCTGGTTCGCGTTCTTCCGCGTGGTCGACCATGCATTGCGCGCGGCCGACGGCCTGTTCCCGAACTACACGCGCGAACGCGCGATCCGTCAGGCCGTGTCGTTCGTCGACGAGCGCCTGAACGGCGAGGACGGCCTCGGCGCGATCTATCCGGCGATGGCCAACGCGGTGATGATGTACGACGCGCTCGGCTACGCAGAAGATCACCCGAACCGCGCGATCGCGCGCAAGTCGATCGAGAAGCTGCTCGTCGTGCACGATGACGAAGCGTATTGCCAGCCGTGCCTGTCGCCGGTGTGGGACACGTCGCTCGCCGCGCACGCGCTGCTCGAAACGCGCGACGCGCGTGCCGAGGATGCCGCGATCCGCGGCCTCGAATGGCTGCGTCCGCTGCAGATTCTCGACGTGCGCGGCGACTGGATCTCGCGCCGCCCGCACGTGCGGCCCGGCGGCTGGGCGTTCCAGTACGCGAACGCACACTACCCGGACGTCGACGATACGGCGGTGGTCGCGGTGGCGATGGAGCGCGCGCAGCAACTCAAGCAGAACGACGCGTATCGCGATTCGATCGCGCGGGCGCGCGAGTGGGTCGTCGGGATGCAGAGCAGCGACGGCGGCTGGGGCGCGTTCGAACCGGAAAACACGCAGTACTACCTGAACAACATCCCGTTCTCGGATCACGGCGCGCTGCTCGATCCGCCGACGGCCGACGTGTCGGGCCGCTGCCTGTCGATGCTGTCGCAGCTCGGCGAGACGCCGCTGAACAGCGAGCCGGCGCGTCGCGCACTCGACTACATGCTCAAGGAGCAGGAACCGGACGGCAGCTGGTATGGCCGCTGGGGAATGAACTACGTGTACGGCACGTGGACGGCACTGTGCTCGCTGAACGCGGCCGGCCTGACGCCGGACGATCCGCGCATGAAGCGCGGCGCGCAGTGGCTGCTGTCGATCCAGAACAAGGACGGCGGCTGGGGCGAGGACGGCGACAGCTACAAGCTGAACTATCGCGGTTTCGAGCAGGCGCCGAGCACTGCGTCGCAAACCGCATGGGCGCTGCTCGGCCTGATGGCGGCCGGCGAGGTGAACAACCCGGCGGTGGCGCGTGGCATCGACTACCTGATCGCCGAGCAGAACGACGAAGGCCTGTGGGACGAGACGCGCTTCACGGCGACGGGCTTCCCGCGCGTGTTCTACCTGCGCTACCACGGCTATCGCAAGTTCTTCCCGCTGTGGGCGCTCGCCCGCTATCGCAACCTGAAGCGCGACAACACCACGCGCGTGACGGTCGGGCTGTAACGGGTGGCGCCGCAATCCACCGGCTCGCTGCCCGTCATCGCCGTGACGGGGATGGCGTTCGAGGCGCGCATCGCGCGCGGCGACGGCGTCGAAGCCGTCTTTGCCGCACGGGCCGACCGCCTCGAACGCGCGCTGACCGAGGCGACCGCGCGCGGTTGCGCGGGCATCGTGAGCTTCGGCACGGCGGGCGGGCTCGCACCCGACCTGGCGCCCGGCGCGCTCGTGGTCGCGAGCGCGATCGACGGGCCGTTCGGCCGTGTCGAGACCGACGCAGGCTGGAGTGCACGGCTCGTCGCCGCGCTGCACGACACGCCCGTCTGGGCGCGCGTCACGCGCGGCACGATCGCGGCCGTCGGCGCACCGGTCATCAGCGAGCAGGACAAGACGTCGCTGCATCGCGCGAAGGACGCGCTCGCCGTCGACATGGAGTCGCATATCGCGGCGGCCTTCGCGGCGGCGCGCGGCGTACCGTTCGCGGTGTGCCGCGCGATCGTCGATCCGGCGTGGCGCACGTTGCCGCGCGCGGCGACGGCCGGCCTGCGCGACGACGGCAGCACGGCGATCCTGCCGATCCTGCGTGAACTGCTGAAGCAGCCGTCGCAGCTCGGCCCGCTGCTGCAGGTCGCGAGCGATGCGCGCGCGGCGCGCACGACGCTGATCCAGGCGCGACACGCGTTCGAGCGTGCCGGTGCGATGCGGATCGCCTGAGCGGCGCGCGCCGCCCGTCTCGCCCTTCTCCCCCGGTTTTCCGTTTCTCGCGGACAAAAAAAGAGCGCTGCATTTGCAGCGCTCTTTGTCTTTGCGGCGGTGGCCGCTGCAACGTTACTGCTGCACGGCCGGCGCGCTCGCAGGCGTCGCGGGTGCGGCCGTCGATGCCGCAGCAGGCGCAGCAGCAGGCGCGCTCGCGGGCATCGCGTTGTCCGCGCCCGGATCGTCGTACTGCGGCAATCCCGGCGCGGCCGGTGCATTGTTCGGCGTGGCGCCCGATGCGCCGCCCGACTCGCCCGGATCCTCGTAGTTCGGCAACCCCGGCACGGCCGGCGTCGCGGCCGGCACGGCGCCCGCTTCACCCGGCTCGTTGTAGGTCGGCAGCGCGGCCGACGACGACTGGCTGCGATACGTCAGCGACTTGCGCTGCTGCAGGTACGCGTCGCGCACGAACGAATACGGATCGAGCGCGGCCTGTTTCAGCAGGTCGGTTGCACCGAGCAGGTCCGAACGCGCGCTGATGAACTGCGCGATGTACATCGGGTTGCGTGCGGCCGGCTCGATGTAGTTCAGCAGGTTGAAGCGCACGTCCACCGCGCGGCCGACGCCGTCGCGGATCGTGCTCGGCCCGAACACGGGCAGCACGAGGTACGGGCCCGACGGCACGCCCCAGCGCGCCATCGTCAGGCCGAAGTCCTGGTGATGCTTCGGCAGCCCGGCGGGCGTCGCGATGTCGATCAGGCCGGCGACGCCGAACACCGAGTTCATCGCCACGCGCATCAGATCCTCGGTGGCATCGGTGATGCGGAGCTGCAGCAGGTTGTTCGCGATGTTGCCGAGATCGCCGAGGTTCGAGAAGAAGTTGCTGATCGCGGTGCGCACGGGCGTCGGCGTGACCTTCTGGTACCCCTTCGCGATCGGCTGGGCGATGTTCGTGTCGACGGTGTCGTTGAACTTGTACATCGCCCGGTTCATCGGCTCGAGCGGGTCGTTGGGGTTGCGGTTCGGCCCCGTCGCGCAGCCGGTCAGCGCCGCGCTGGCGGCAACGGTCGCCGCAATGATTCGCACCTTATTCATTGATTCCTTGCGATTGGTTCTTGGCGCGTTTGACGCGCGGTTTGCCCATCAGGACAGGCTGGAACACCACGGCGCCGATCAGCGTGCAGGTCAGGGCCAGCGCGAGCAGCTTGCCCATGCTCGACGTGCCCGGGTGGTGCGACAGCCACAGGCTGCCGAATGCGGTCGCCGTCGTCGCGGCGCTGAACAGGACGGCATGCGTGAGGCTCGAGTGCAGCAACCCGGTTTGCCCCGCGCGCCACGCCATCACGAAATACACCTTGAACGCGACGCCGACGCCGAGCATCAGCGGCAGCGCGATGATGTTCGCGAAGTTGAGCGGCATGCCGAGCACGACGCACAGCTCGAGCGTCACGACGCCCGACACGAGCAGCGGCACCAGCGTGCGCAGCACGTCGCCGAAGCGGCGCAGCGTGACCCACAGCAGGACCGTGATCGAGATGATCGACCACAGCGCCGCATGCAGGAACGCGTTGATGATCGTGTCGGCCGAATGCAGGATCGAGATCGGCCCGCCGGTCGTGCCCGGCTCCGCGGCTTTCACGGCCTTCGCGAAGCGGCGCAGCATCGTGTCGTCGCCCGGGTCGACGCCCTTCGGCACCTTCGGCGAGATCTGCACGAGCGCATGGCCGTCCGGCGCGACCCAGTCGCGCACCAGCTGCGGCGGCAGCGATTCGCGCGTGACGTCCTGCGGTTGCAGCAGCGACGCGAGCTGGTTCAGCGCGATGCGCAGCGTGTCGGAGAACGCGCGTTCGGCGCGGTCGCGCGTCGCGGCATCCGCGGCGGCGAGCTTCGCGAGCGACGCGGACAGGTGCTGCGCGGCGGCCGCGCCCGGGCCCGGGTGATCTTCGGCCGCATAGCTCAGCAGGTCCGACACGCGCTTGAGCGCGGCGACGCGCTGCGCGTCGGTCGCGGGCGGCGCGGGCGGCTGCGTCAGCGCGGGCAGCAGGTCGCTCGCGGCCGCGGCGATCGCCGCGCGCTTGGCCGGCTGGTCGGCGGGGATGAAGGTCGACAGCGTGGTCGTGCGGCCGACTTCGGGCAGCGCGTCGAGGCGCTTCGCGGCCGCATCGGCCTCCGCGAGCGACGGCGCGAGCAGCGTGACGTCGTTGACGGCGGCTTCCGGCGAATCCTTCAGCGCGAGCAGCGTCGCCATCGATTCGCTGTTCGGATCCTTCAGGTGCAGCGGGTTGAAGTCGAAGCGCAGGAACGCGAGCAGCGGCAGCGCGCCGATCACGACCACGAGCGTGCCGATCAGGATCGGCTTGCGATGGCGGTCGAGGTAATCGTCGACCGGCGCGAGCCACGGAAAGCCCGGCGTCTTCGATTCGCCCGGCGGCGCGAACAGGCGCAGCAACGCGGGCAGCAGCGTGAGCGTGGTGAGCAGCGCGACGAACATCCCGACGCCCGCGATCAGGCCGAGCTCGGACACGCCGCGATAGGCGGTGGGGATGAACGAGAAGAAGCTCGCCGCGACGGCCGCGGTGGCCAGCGCGAGCGGCATGCCCATCGAGTGCGCGGCGCCGATCAGCGCGTGGTCGATGCGCGGATCGCGGAAGCGCTCCTCGCGGTACTTCACGCCGTACTGGATCGAGAAATCGACGCCGAGGCCGACGAACAGCACCATGAACGCGACCGAGATCATGTTCAGCGAGCCGACCATCGCGAGGCCGAGCGCGGCGGTCACGACGAGGCCGACGAACAGCGTGACGAGCACCGAGCCGATCATCCGCTTCGAGCGCAGCGCGAGCCACAGGATGACGAGCACGGCGAGCAGCGTGAAGACGCCGTTGAGCGCCGCGCCGTCCTCGACCGACGCGAATTCGTCGTCGGCGAGCGGCTGTTCGCCGGTCAGGCGCACGACCGCGCCGTAGCGCTTCTCGAGGTCGATCGAACGGGCCGCGTCGCGGATCACCTGGCTGGTTGCCGCGCCGGCCTTCAGCGCGCCGTAGTTGACCACGGGCTGCACGGTGACGAACGCGCGCGCGGGCTGCCGCGCGGCATCGTTGTCGACCAGCGCGCGCCACGAGAACGCGGCCGGCTTGCCGGCCAGCACGTCGTCGACCGTCGCGGCGCTGCGCGCGAGCAGCTTCGCCATCGCGGGCAGTTTCACCTGGCCGGTCAGCAGCGGCTGGCCGAGCGTGGTGGAGAGCGTCGTGGCGAGCCCGGTCAGGCTCGGGTTCTTCGCGAGTTCGTTGACGAGCGGGCGTGCGCTCGCGAGCTGCGCGGTCGTGTCGGTGACTTCCTGCGGCGACAGGAACAGCAGCCCGTTGTGCTCGAAGAACGGCCCGCCGCCGGGCTCGGCGACCTGGCCGATGCGGCCGGCGGCGGCATCCTTCTGCAGCGCGTCGGTCAGCGCCTGCGCGGCGGCATTCGCGAATTCGGGCGCGGGCGCCTCGACGACCGCGAGGATCGTGCCGTTGCGTTGCGGGAACGCTGTGTCGACCGCGTGGCCGAGCGCGGCAAATTGCGGTTCCGCATCGACGAGCTTGCTGATGTCGGTGTTGATCTTGAAATGCTGCGCGACATAGACGCCGCTGAGCGCGGCGATGATGAGCGACAGCACGACGACCCAGACGGGCCGGCGTACCGACCATGCAACGAGTCGGACGATGAGAGATGTCACCATGTGGCGGTGGGGAGCGGCTGGAAAGGGCAAAGTAGCCAAGTATACCGGCGCAGCGTGGCGGCGGTCGTGACGTTGGGGGTTACGAGAAGGGAAGGAGAATTGTTCGTGGCGGCGGAATCGATACCGATGGCCGGCCGGTTTGTAAGGGGATATTTACATAAACGGCGCCGCGCTGCTTCGACGCCCCGCCGCGGGCCTGTGACAAAGGATCTGAAAGGTAACAGTCGGTCACGGCGGCGCACCGAGGCGTCGAGCCCGGTATACTTTGCTCCGTCGGCCGGTGCAATGAACCGGTCGTTTTTTCTCATCGAGCGATATTCGTATGAAACGTCATCTGTTTGCTTTCGTCGCGGCGGCCGCCGTGTCGGTTTCCGCTTTCGCGCAGAGCGCGCCGGTCGATATCGTCCGCAATGCGGTCGAGGGCACCGTCAACGCGATGAAGGCCGATCCGGCCGCACGCGGCGGTGACATGGCGAAGGTCTCGGCGGTCGTCGAGCAGCGCTTCCTGCCCGCGACCAACTTCGAGCGCACGACCCGCATCGCGGTCGGTGACGCGTGGAAGCAGGCCACGCCGCAACAGCAGCAGGAGCTGTACAAGCAGTTCAGGCTGCTGATGACGCGCACCTACGCCGCGTCGCTCGCGCAGCTCGGCAGCCAGGACGCGAAGTTCTCGTTCAAGGCGGGCGGCGCGTCAGGCGCCGACGCGCTCGTCCAGTCGACGGTCACGACGCCGGGCGACAGCCAGTCGGTCGGCTATCGTCTCGGCAAGGTCGGCAACGACTGGAAGATCTACGACATCGACATGTCGGGCGCGTGGCTGATCCAGGTCTACCAGGGCCAGTTCAAGAGCCAGCTCGCATCGGGCGGCATCGATGGGCTGATCGCGTACCTGCAGAAGCACAATTCGCGGACGAACTGATCGGCCGCTGAGCGATCCGGATTCCGGATGCACGAAGGGCGCCCTCGGGCGCCCTTTTTCATGGCGGTGCGCTGGCGGCGCGTTACGCGCCGACGCCGAGCATCCGCAGGCAATCGTCGACGACCGCATCGACGAACGCGGCACGATCCGCTTCCGGCGTCGCGATGATGTGATCGGTCGCACCATGCACGCCCGCATAGATCAGCAGCGCGGTGACCTGCGGGTGCGCGAGCCGCCAGGTGCCGGCCCGTGCGCCGCCGTCGAGAATCGCGCCGAGCTGGTCGAGGATCGCGTTCTTGTCGGCATTCGCGCGATCGTGGTGATGGTGGTTCGTATAGACGATGTCGTGCGTGCGGTAGGTCGCCGCGTAGGTTTCGATGTTGGCGCGGATCCACGCGCGCAGGCGCGCGAGCCAGTCGTCGGCGTCGCACGAGTCCACCGCGTGCTGCAAACGGCCGAGGAACGACGCCGTGTAGCGCTGCGCGAGCGCGGCGAGCATGTCGGACTTCGATTCGAAGTAGTGATAGAACGTGCCCTTCGCGACCTGCGCGTGTTCGACGATCTCGCTGACGGTCGTCGCTTCCACGCCCTGCGCGAGAAACAGCGTCTCGGCCGCCGCCATCAGTTCCTCGAGGCGCACTTCCGCCGGCTTCGTGCGCGGCTTGCCTGCCGGCGTGTCGTCTTTCACTGTCCTGTGTCCTGCCTTGGTCCTGTCCGTCATCGCGCGGCTCGACGCCCGTTCATGCAAAGCCCGCAGTTTAGGCCAGCGTCCTGCTCACCGCCAACGCAATCCATTGACCGACGGTCGGTCGATATATATGATGAGAATCATTCTCATCTCGATGCCCGTCAAGGGCTGACCACCATGCCTCGCTACCGTCGCGCCGCACTCGTCCTGGCCGCCTGTCTCGGCACCTTTCTCGCCACGCTCGACATCAGCATCGTCAACGTCGCGCTGCCGACGCTGCAGACGGCGCTCGATACCGATATCGGCGGCCTCCAGTGGGTCGTCAATGCGTATGCGCTGACGCTGTCCGCATTCATGCTGTCGGCCGTGCCGCTTGGCGATCGCTACGGACACAAGCGCGTGTGGCTCGCCAGCGTCGTCCTGTTCACGGTGGGGTCAGTGGTGTGCGCATGCGCGGGCAGCACCGAGCCGCTGCTGATTGGCCGCGCGATCCAGGGGCTCGCCGGTGCGTTGCTGATACCGGGCGCGATGCCGATCCTCACGCATGCATTTCCCGATGCGCGCGAGCGTGCCCGCGCGATCGGCGGGTGGTCCGCGTTCAGCGCGCTCGCGCTGATCCTCGGGCCGCTGGTGGGCGGCCTGCTCGTCGAGCATGGCGGATGGCAGAACATCTTCCTCGTCAACGTGCCGATCGGCGTCGTGACCGTGCTGCTCGGCGCATGGGGCATTCCGGAGCGCCGGCATCCGCAGCATGCGGCGTTCGATCCGCTCGGCCAGGCGCTGAGCGTGATCTGGCTCGGGTTGCTCACGTACGGGCTGATCGGTATCGGCGAAGCCGGCGCGTGGCACGCGAAGGTGCTCGCGCCGCTGGCGGGCGCCGCGGTGGCGTTCGTCGTGTTCGTGCGAGTCGAGACGCGTGTCGAGCGGCCACTGCTGCCGGTCTGGCTGTTTCGCGATCGGCGGCTGGTGCGCGCCAATCTCGCGTCGTTCGTGCTCGGGTTCTCGGGGTACAGCAGTTTGTTCTTCCTGTCGCTGTTCCTGCAGCAGGCGCAGGGGCGCACGCCGGCCGAGGCCGGCTGGCAACTGATGCCGCAGTTCGTGATGACGGCGATCACGTCGATGCTGTTCGGGCGCATCGCGGCGCGTATTCCGTTGCATGCGCTGATGGTGGGGGGATACGGGTTGATCGGCGCGATGCTCGCGGTCATGGCCGGCTTCGGTGCGGGCACGCCGTATGGGCCGGTCGGTGTCGCGCTGGCGGTGCTCGGCGTCGGCATGGGGCTCGCGGTGCCCGCGACCGGCATGACCGTGATGGAACGGGCGCCGGCCGAACGCGCGGGCATGGCGTCGGCGACGATGAACGCGTTGCGCCAGACGGGGATGAGCATGGGCATCGCGGTGCTCGGCAGCATGATGAGCGTCGGTGCGCTGCACCGGATGACGGCCGCGATGCAGGCGGCGGGTAGCGCACAGGCGGATACACTTGCGCGGCAGGCGGTGATGGAGCATGTGTTTGCTGCGGGGCGGCCGGCGCAACTCGGTGCGTATCGGGACGCGATGGCGCACGGGTTTTCGATCGCGGTTTTGTGTTCCGGGATCCTCAGTATTGTAGTTGCGGTAATGCTGATGATGCGGCGTGAAACGGAGAAGCAGCCGGGACGCGCGGCGGCGTGCGTGACGTCGTCACAATCGGAATGACAGTGGTCGATCAACTTTTCATGCGTGTCACGACACGCACGGCGGCGGCAAGAACGGCTTTCAGATCACGTCATCCGACGAAGAGCGCATTCTCACCGCTGTTCATTCGACCAAGCTATCGAATGACATATGTGCCGATGTACATGAGCATCGTGGGAACTGCCAAGGCGACCAACGAAGATGCCAATTTTTTTGCCGTGACGCGGTGGCGACTGATTCTCCAACCCGTGAAGGCGAATGCAAGTGATGGCCCGATCAGAAACGCAATGAGCAGAATGGTAGTCGGCCACGGCGGAGAGCAGAGATCGATTTCATGGCAAGAATTCCGATCGGAAGGCCACTGCAAACCGGTATGAATGCGCCAGCCGATTCGGCTCCCGATCCAGCATGCAAACCAGGTCGTGATCAGGCCCGCGGTCCAGTACGCAAGTGAAAATCCGGCGCGTTTCACCTGATCTCCCAGAAAAGGATGGTTTTCGATTTTGCCAGATCGGAGTAGCCGAGATCCGTGAGTGGAATCTGCAGGCTGGATATTCCGATTCGTCGACCTATCGACGCGAAGATACCTCTCGTACTGGATACCGGGAGGCGAGAACCGTTCCAGAGGTCGATATGTCCGCCGCTAAAGTCGTCGGCAGCGTCGCCCTGTTGTTGCCAGTACCCGAAGAAGAAAATGATGCCGGTGCGATTTCTGACCCGGTTTTCCCAATCGGGGCCGGTCACGTTCTCCGGAGCGGGTAATCCTGCAATCGGGCGCAGCTTTAACCATTCAGCAAACTCGTATGCGCGTGTGGCCGTCGATTTGCCGTTGAGCTAGAGGCGGCCCAGTGTCGGCTTGCCTGGCATTGGCCGGACCCGTTTCTGCGAAAACGACTTCATCTCGATGCCGACGTTGTGCAGCGTTACACTCATCCGGATGGCGCACTGGTTCTGGTACTGTCCGTTTGGATCGGCGTACGGATTCCCGTGAGCATAGTTGTTCCAGAGTTCGGAAAACGTCACCGACTTCAGTTGGACTTCCTTGTGCGAGTTTTGCAGGGTGGTCGTCCTCACGACTGTTTTTGCGTTTGGCATTACGCATCCTCGCTCAGTCGTGCGAGCGCTTCGTCGCCCCAATAGACCGTGTACGTGCCCTCATGGCTCGTATGAACACGCGGCAGGTATCCGGTGGCATCGAGTCGGCCCGAGTGAACACGCCCGTCCGATGTTTCGATGATGTACGGATAATCCGGCACTGCGCCGTTTCCGACGGCGCGAACGCATTCGTCATAGACGCCCACGGCTATGGCCGCCGTATTGCGTTGCGGATTCGATCCGGAAGAAACGACGCCTTCCGTTTCCGCTTCGTCATCGCACCATGAATTGCCGGAGAGCACCGCAACGATGCGTGGCGGTGTCGCACATCGACATAAAACGACGTCGCCATCGGCTGCCGTTTCGCGCATGAATTTGATGCGCTTCGGTCCGCCAGCCTTGGCAATCTGTCCAGTACTTCCGCATGCTTCGCAGAACGCGAGGCCGCCGATCAGCGCAACCTGATGGCCAGCGTCGCCAAACGTGAATCGTGGCCCTGCGTAGGCAATGACGTGTCCCCCGGTTTCCAACTCGTCGCCGACAACGGCGATACGGCGCATCATGATTTCGCTCCTTGGTCCAGGTCACCGATATCTGCCGGTGATGCCGGTTGCCGCGCAACGAGTTCATGCAGGCGTCATGCGAATCACGAGCACGATGCTCGTTCCGGCAAGCGAAAGGATTCCATCGACCCGGGGAGCGGTCGATTGGACGAGTATGAAATTGGACGGCGAATCGTGAGGTGGGCGCCGTTGACGTGCTGGCCTACCTCCGCCGATGCTCCACCGCGAACTTGATCAGCTCCGCCTGCCCTTCGATTTCCAGCTTGCGCTTCAGATTGAGCCGGTGCGTCTCGACCGTGCGCACCGACAGCCCCGTCTGCTGCGCGATCTGCTTGCTCGACAGCCCTTCCGCCAGCGCGTCGAGGATGTCGCGTTCGCGTGGCGTCAGCCGGTCGAGCGGCGATGCGGTCGCGCTCGCGTGGATCATCCGCGCGGCGAGCCCTTCGCTGAAGAACGTCTGGCCTGCCAGCACCGCGCCGATCGCGCGCACGATCTCGCTCGCGGGCGAATCCTTCAGCAGGTAGCCGCTCGCGCCGGCACGCACGGCCTGCGTCACGTATTCGATGTTGTCGTGCATCGACAGCATCAGCACGCGGATGCCCGGAAAGCGCTCGTGGAACACGCCCGCGAGCGTGATGCCGTTCATCCCGTTCATGCCGACGTCCATCAGCGCGAGATCGGGTTCGAGCGACGCGGCGAGCGCGAGCGCCTCGTCGGCGTTGCCGGCTTCGCCGACCACGGACAGGTCGGCCGCTTCGAGCCGCATCCGCAAGCCGTCGCGCACGAGCGGGTGGTCGTCGACGAGCAGCAGTCGGGCGACGGGCCGGGCGGTGTCGGGGGCGCTCATGCGTGAAAGGTCTCCTGTGATGGGGCGCGTCATGACGCGGCGCCGGGCAGCGGCACGTGCGCGCCGACGACCGTGTGGCCGACCTGCGACGTGATCGTCAGCATGCCGCCGAGCGCGTCGAGGCGCTCGCGCATGTTGCGCAGGCCGATGCCGCGTCGCGCGTCGGCCTGCGAGCGTTCGGCGTCGAAGCCGCAGCCGTTGTCGGCGATGGTCAGCGTGACGGATTGTGCGCCGACGTCGAGCGTGACGGCCGCGCGCGACGCCTGCGCATGATGCACGATGTTGCTGAGCGCTTCCTGGGCGATCCGGAACAGCGCGGTGTTGACGGCTTCGGGCAGCGGCCGGGCGCCGCTGTGCGCGACCTGCGTATAGCCGATGTCGATGCCGCTTTCGGCGCCGAGCTCGCGCACCAGTTGCTCGAGCGCGGCTGCCAGGCCGAGGTCGTCGAGCATCGACGGACGGAGCGCATGCGAGATGCGCCGCACTTCGCGCAGCGTGTCGCCGAGCCGCCCGACGCCCGATGCCAGCGCCTGCTCGGCTTCGGGCAGGCGCGCCGTGCCGCGTTCGAAACGGGCGAGCGCGGATTCGAGCATCAGCTTCGCGGACACCATCATCTGGCTGATCCCGTCATGCAGCTCGCGCGACAGCCGCGCCCGCTCCTGCTCCTGCGATTCGACGACACGCTGCGCGAGCAGCTTGAGCTTCGCGTCGGCGCTGCGCGACTCGCTGACGTTCAGCACCAGCGCGCACACGACGATCGCCGCCGCGCCGGTGAGCGCGATCGCGGTCAGCCAGCTCATCGTGCGCTCGATGTTCGCGGACGCGCGTGCGTCGATGCGCTGCAGTGCGGTGTCGACGTCGTCGAGATAGATGCCGGTGCCGACCATCCAGCCCCAGCGCTCGAGCGCGACGACGTAGCCGAGCTTCGGCGCGACGCGGCCCGTCGACGGCCGCTGCCACGCGTAGCGCACGTAGCCGCCGCCGCTCGATGCCGCGCCGATCAGCTTCTGGATCGTCAGCGCGCCCTGCGGGTCGCGCATCGACCAGTAGTTGTGGCCGACGCGCTCGGGCTCGCGCGGATGCATCAGCGAATTGCCGTGCAGGTCGTACACGAAGAAATAGCCGTCCGGGCCGAAATCCATCTTCTGCAGCATTGCGAGCGCCTGCGTGCGCAGCATCGCGTCGTCGCGCGCGTTGCGGCCGCTCGCGTCGTAGAGCGGCATGATCGCGCTGGTCGCCAGCTCGACGTAGTGCTTCAGTTCGACTTCCTTGCTCGACAGGTACGCGGCCTGGATCGTCGCATGCTGCGTGCGCGCGAGGGACGTCGCCTGCTGGCGCACGCCGAAGCCGATGCCGGCGATCGCGAGCAGGAACGGCACGATGGCCAGAAGGAAGATCTTTGCCTTGAGTCTCATGGTGGTGCGAAGCAGCCGCGCACCCGCGCGGACGGGCCGGGTGCGTCAGCCGTGCGGCGGCAGGTCGAGGCGACATTGTCGGCGATTTTGCGCACGGGCGGCGACGGCGGGCCGGCGGCCGCCCGGCCGTCGCTTGGCCGTTGCTCGGCCGTTGCTTGGCCGTCTCGGCGGCGCGGCGTGTCCGGCCGTTCAGGCCTGCCGCGCCGCGAGGCCGCCGGACGCGGCCGGGTGCACGACGATGCGGTTGCGTCCGCCTTCCTTCGCGCGATACAGCGCGTCGTCGGCGAGCTTCAGCGCGCCCTGCATGTCGTCGTCGTGTTCGGGGTAGCTGGTCGTCACGCCGATGCTCACCGTCAGGCGGCCGGCGGCACCGGCGTCGTGCCGGATGCCGAGATCGAGGATGCCGGTGCGGATCGTCTCGGCGATCGTCACCGCGCCGTCCGTGTCGATGTCGGGCAGCACCACGACGAATTCCTCGCCGCCGTAGCGCGCCGCGTAATCGGCCGGGCGGCGCAGGCAGCCGGCGATGCAGTGGCCGACCGCGGCCAGCGCGTCGTCGCCGGCCTGGTGCCCTTGCGTGTCGTTGTAGCGCTTGAAGTAGTCGACGTCGATGAACAGCAGCGACAGCGCATGCTGCGAGCGCGCGGCACGGCGCCATTCGCGCGCGAGCGTGACGTCGAGCATCCGGCGGTTGTCGAGGCCCGTGAGGCCGTCGGTGCGCGCGAGCGCCTGCAGTTCGGTTTCCGCGCGGTGGCGCTTGCGCAGCTGCACGTCGAGCAGCAGCGACAGGCCGACGAAGCCGATCGCGAGCGCGGCCATCGCGGAGCCGATCGGAATCGCACGGTCGTACCACGCGGCGTAGGTATCGGCTTCCGAGCGCGCGACCATGATGATCAGCGGCAGGTTCTCGAGGTGCCGGAACACGTACAGGCGCCGCACGCCGTCGATCGACGCGGTGTCGGCGAAGCTGCCTTCATTGGCGGTCATGAACCGCCGGAACGTGCTGGCACGGCTGATGTCGCGGCCGACGATCTTAGGGTCGTACGGCTCGCGCGCGAGCATCCTGCCGTCCGTGTTGATCAGCGCGATCGAGCCGCGATCGCCCAGCGACAGGCGCGAGAACAGGTTCTGGAAATATTCGAGCCGGATCGACATCACGGCGACGCCGCCGAACGAGCCGTCGGGCCTCGTGATCCGCCGGCTGAGCGCGATGCTCGGCGAGCCGCCGCGCATCCGCGAGCGATACGGGGGGCTGACGTACAGGCCGGCGTCGGGGTGATCGCGGTGCACGACGAAGTAAGGTTCGTTGCTGAAGTTGGCCTTGCGCGGCACGTCGCTCTTGCCGTCGACCGCGATGTCGCCCTTCGCGTCGAGCACGTAGATCCCGCCGAGGTACTTCGCCGTCGTCGCACGGTCGAACAGCACCTGGCGGCGCAGCGGCATCGGCAGCTTGACGACCTCGGGGTCGTTCTCGCCTTCGACGACGGCCTGCAGCGACAGCGAATAGATCTCGATGTTGCGCTCGATGTCCCACGACGCCATCAGCGCCAGATTCTGCTGCATCGCGATCGAGCGGTCGCGCGCATCGATGCGGCCTTCGTACAGCACGACCCCGCACAGGAGCAGCAGGACCAGCGCGATCAGCAGCCCGGTATAGAAGATCAGGTGCGGCAGCAGGAACCGGCGCAGATGCGCGGCGACGCGGCTCGTCAGGCCGGATTCGCTGGGCATTGCGTAGTCGGTTTCTGCCATGGTCGGTGGATCGGTGGGCATTGCCGCCGGGAGGCGGGCCGATGCGATTGTTCGTATGTCGTGCCGGCGGCGATCCGGTACGCGGCCATTCCGACGCCTTCCTGCCGGCCGGCGGGGAAAATGGACGCCGATTATCGTTAATCGCGGCCAGATATACCGGTAAATCACGCATTCACCGGTGACATCTGCGCCGATTCAACGATCCGACGAATCGGGCAACGCGAATTCAACGGAGTATAACGCGCGCGTCCGAACGCGCGAGAAATGTTGCGGACGGTTGATCCCGATCAAATTACCGTGTAATCCCGTGCTTGCGGATTCCGGGCAGAGCGTTGCTGCACAAGGCTTTGCGGCATGAACGGTCGTGGCGTGCGACATGCAGCCGCCGATTCCCGCCGGTGAGCGACACACACACGCGAAAAATGAAGGTATGCGATAGGCGCCGATTATTCGTTTCAACGGCCGGGCGAACGTGAAAACGAAAAACGGGCGGCCGTGGCGGCCGCCCGTTTCGTGAAGCACGCCTGCGCTTAACCGCCGTGCTGCTGTGCCTTGAACGCGAGGCGGAACTGGTGCAGCAGCGGCTCGGTATAGCCGCTCGGCTGCGACGTGCCCTGCAGCGCGAGCGCGCACGCGGCCTTGAACGCGGTCGACTGATCGTAGCCGGGCGCCATCGGGCGATAGTTCGGGTCGCCGGCGTTCTGCTGGTCGACGACGCGCGCCATCCGCTTGAACACGTCGAGCACGAACGCCTCGGTGATCACGCCGTGGCGCAGCCAGTTCGCGATGTGCTGGCTCGAGATGCGCAGCGTGGCGCGGTCTTCCATCAGGCCGACGTCGTGAATGTCGGGCACCTTCGAGCAGCCGACGCCCTGTTCGACCCAGCGCACGACGTAGCCGAGGATGCCCTGCGCGTTGTTCTCGACTTCGCTCAGGATCTCGGCCTCGCTCCACGCGGCGCGCTCGACGACCGGCACGGTCAGCAGGCCTTCGAGCAGCGCGTCGCGTTCGCTGGCGTACGGCGTCTTCTCGAGCTCCTGCTGGACGGCCTGCACGTCGACGAGGTGGTAGTGCAGCGCGTGCAGCGTCGCGGCGGTCGGCGACGGCACCCATGCGGTGTTCGCGCCGGCGCGCGGATGCGCGATCTTCTGCTCGAGCATCGCGTGCATCAGGTCCGGCATCGCCCACATGCCCTTGCCGATCTGCGCGCGGCCGCGCAGGCCGGCCGACAGGCCCGCGAGCACGTTGTTGCGCTCGTACGACTGGATCCACGCCGACGACTTCATGTCGCCCTTGCGGATCATCGGGCCCGCTTCCATCGCGGTGTGCATCTCGTCGCCGGTGCGATCGAGGAAGCCGGTGTTGATGAACGCCACGCGTGCGGCGGCCGCGGCGATACATGCGGCGAGGTTCACGCTGGTGCGGCGCTCCTCGTCCATGATGCCCATCTTCAGCGTGTTGCGCGGCAGGTGGTACAGATCCTCGATGCGCGCGAACAGCGTATCGGCGAACGCGACTTCGACCGGGCCGTGCATCTTCGGCTTCACGATGTAGATCGAGCCGGTGCGCGAGTTGCGCTTCGCCTTCAGGTCGTGCAGCGAGCACAGCACCGTGACGACACCGTCGAGGATCCCTTCCGGAATCTCGTTGCCGTCGCGGTCGAGCACCGCGCCGTTGGTCATCAGGTGGCCGACGTTGCGCACGAACAGCAGCGAGCGGCCGTGCAGCGACAGCGTGCCGCCGGCGGGCGTGGTGTACTCGCGATCGGCGTTCAGGCGGCGCGTGAAGGTCTTGCCGCCCTTCGCGACTTCCTCGACCAGCGTGCCCTGCATCAGGCCGAGCCAGTTGCGGTAGAGCTGGACCTTGTCTTCCGCGTCCACCGCCGCGACCGAATCCTCGCAGTCGATGATCGTGCTGACCGCGGCTTCGAGCACGACGTCCTTCACGTTCGCGAGATCGGCGCGGCCGATCGGCGTCGATGCGTCGATCTGGATCTCGAGGTGCAGGCCGTTGTGCTTCAGCAGGACCGCGGACGGCGCGTCGGCCGCGCCCTGGTAGCCGACGAACTGCGCCGGCTGCGCGAGGCCTACGATGCCCTTCGCGGTTTCGACGGCGAGCTGGCCGTCCTGCACGCGGTAGCGCAGTGCGTCGCGGTGCGAGCCGCTCGCGAGCGGCGCCGCGTTGTCGAGCACGTTGCGCGCGTAGTCGATCACGCGCTGGCCGCGCGTCGGGTTGTAGGCCGTGGTGCGTTCGGCGCCGCCGTCTTCAGGCAGCGCGTCGGTGCCGTACAGCGCGTCGTACAGGCTGCCCCAGCGGGCATTCGCGGCGTTCAGCGCGTAGCGCGCGTTCGACAGCGGCACGACGAGCTGCGGGCCGGCCTGCGTGGCGATCTCGCTGTCGACGTTCGCGGTGGCTGCCGCGACGTTCGACGGAGCCGGCACGAGGTAGCCGATCTGTTCGAGGAACGCGCGATACGCGGCGTGGTCGCGCACGGGGCCGGGGTGCGCACGGTGCCAGGCGTCGAGTTCCTGCTGCAGGCGGTCGCGTTCGGCGAGCAGCTCGCGGTTGCGCGGCGCCAGGTCGTGCACCAGGGCCGAGAAACCGCTCCAGAACGCGGCCTTGTCGATGCCGGTGCCCGGCAGCGCTTCGTTTTCAATGAACTGGCTCAGCGCTGGCGCGACTTGCAGTCCTGCTTGGTCGATCATCGTTAATCCTCCCGGGGAAAAAATCGCGCGCGGCTTTGGCTGGTTACGCTGCGACGCTTTGTGTGCCGGCGCGGGCGATCTGCGCGTCCTGTTCGGACTTTACGCCAGACACGCCGATCGCGCCCGCGATCCGGCCGCCGACCGTGACGGGCACGCCGCCTTCGAGCAACCCCGTCAGCGGCGCGCTGAGAAACGCGGTGCGGCCACCGTTGATCATATCCTCATACGCCTTCGTCTCGCGCCGGCCGAGCGCTGCCGCGCGCGCCTTGTCCTGCGCGATATACGTGCTGGCCGGCGATGCACCGTCCAGGCGCGCAAAAGCGAGCAGGTGGCCGCCGTCATCGACGACGGCGATCGACACCGCCCAGCCGTGGCGCTCCGCTTCCGCGCGGGCGGCGGCGAGCATGCGGTCGGCATCGGCGAGTTCGAGTTCGGGTTTCGTCTGCATGGCAATCCTCCGGAATCCGGTCAGTTGACGAGGTGGTTGTCGACGAGCTCGATCCAGTGGCGCACAGGCGTGCGGCCCGCGCCGTTCAGGTGAGTCTGGCAGCCAACGTTGGCCGTGACAATCAGGTCCGGCCGTGCGGCCTCGAGCGCGTCGAGCCGGTTGTCGCGCAGTTTCGTCGCGAGTTCGGGCTGTGTCAGCGCATACGTGCCGGCCGAGCCGCAGCACAGATGGCCGTCGGCGACATTCGTCAGATCGAAGCCGAGCTGCGTCAGGATGCGCTCGACCGCGCCGCCGAGGCGCTGTGCGTGCTGCAGCGTGCACGGGCAGTGCACCGCGATGCGGCGTGGCGTCGACCCCGCCAGCGCGTCGAGCGGCTCGGCCGCGATCACTTCGGCGAGATCGCGCGCGAGCGCGCTGACGCGCTGCGCCTTCTCCGCATAGACGGGGTCGGAGCGCAGCAGGTCGCCGTATTCCTTGACGAAGGCGCCGCAGCCGCTCGCCGTCAGCACGATCGCTTCCGCGCCGGCTTCGATCGCGGGCCACCAGACGTCGATGTTGCGGCGTGCGCGGGCGAGGCCGGCCGCCTGCGCGTTCAGGTGATATTCGGTCGCGCCGCAACAGCCGGCTTCGCGTGCCGGACTGACGCTGATGCCGAGCCGGTCGAGCACGCGCGCGGCCGCCGCATTGGTGTTCGGCGACAGCGACGGCTGCACGCAGCCTTCGAGCATCAGCACGCGCCGTCCATGGCGCACGGGCGGGCGCGGCGCGGCCGCGGGGACGGCGGCCGGGATCTTGTCCTGCAGCGTGCCGGGCAGCAGCGGGCGCAGCGCACGGCCGGCCTTCAGCAACGCGGCGAACGTCGCCGGGCGTGGCACGACATGCCGCAGCCCGGCGCGCAGCAGGCGCTCGCGCGAGGGCCGCTGCACGCGCTTCTCGGCTTCCGCGCGGCCGATGTCGAGCAGCGTGTGATAGCGCACGCCGGACGGGCAGGTCGTCTCGCAGTTGCGGCATGTCAGGCAGCGGTCGAGATGCTGCTGCGTGCGCTCGCCGCACGGCTCGCCTTCGAGCAGCTGCTTGATCAGGTAGATGCGCCCGCGCGGCCCGTCGAGCTCGTTGCCGAGCACCTGGTAGGTCGGGCAGGTCGCGTTGCAGAAGCCGCAGTGCACGCACGCGCGCAGGATCGCTTCCGCTTCGTCGGCCCGGGCGAGGGCCTTGCTTGCTTCGCTGAGATTGGTTTGCATTGGCGGGTCGGGATCGGGTCGCGTCAGAAGTCGGCGTACAGGCGGCCGGGATTGAAAATCGCATGCGGATCGAGCTGCGCCTTGAGCTGCCGGTGTACGCGCAGCAGCGCCGCCGGCAGCGGCTGGAACGGCTCGCGCGTCGCGCCCGGCGTGAAGCAGGTTGCATGGCCGCCCCACTGCGCGGCGAACCGCTGTACGTCGGCCGGCGCGGCATCGCTCTTCAGCCAGCGCTGTGCGCCGCCCCAGTCGACGAGCTGCGCGCCGGGCAAGGCGTCGAGCGGTGCGGAGGCCGGCACCGACACGCGCCACAGCGGGCGCGGATCGTCGAAGAACGGCAGCGCCAGGTCGCGCAGCCGAGCCCAGAACGCATCGTCGCGATCATCCATGCGCTCGCCGCCGATCGTGTCGCGCGCGGCCTTCACCGAGCCCTCGCCGCCTTCGATCCGCACGCGCAGCACGCCGTCCGCGTGGCATGCGCCGGCGAGCGGCAGCCCCGCGCGCCGCCAGGCGGCGACGCGCTGCACAGCTTCGTCCACGCCAAGCTGTAACGCGAGATCGCCCGTCGCGCGCGGCTTCGGCAGCACCTTCAACGACACCTCGGTCACGACGCCGAGACAGCCGAAGCTGCCTGCGAGCAGCCGCGAGACGTCGTAGCCCGCGACGTTCTTCATCACCTCGCCGCCGAAGCGCAGGTGCTTTGCGTGGCCGGTGATCACGCGGCAGCCGAGCACGAAGTCGCGCACCGCGCCGGCCCACGGGCGGCGCGGGCCCGACAGCGCCGCCGCGAACATGCCGCCGACCGTGGCCGAGCCGCCGAACGTCGGCGGCTCGCACGGCAGCATCTGGCCGGCCGCGTCGAGCATCGCTTCAAGATCGGCGAGCGGCGTGCCCGCGCGTGCGGTGACGACGAGCTCGGTCGGGTCGTACGACACGACGCCGCGATGCGTGCGCACGTCGAGCGTGCGGCCTTCGACGGGGCGGCCGAGGAACGCCTTCGTGCCGGCGCCGCGGATGTGCAGCGGCTGGCGATCGTGGATCGCCGCGTCGACCTGCGCGACGAGCGCCGCGCTGTCGTCGATCGATTCGATTTCGCGTCGCATCAGAAGCGCTCCAGTTCGGGAAACGGCAGCTTGCCGTGATGGACGTGCATGGCGCCGAATTCGGCGCAGCGGTGCAGCGTCGGGATGTTCTTGCCGGGATTGAGCAGGCCCTGCGAATCGAACGCGGCCTTCACCGCGTGGAAGAACGTGATTTCGTCGGCATTGAACTGCACGCACATCTGGTTGATCTTCTCGCGGCCGACGCCATGCTCGCCGGTGATGCTGCCGCCCGCCGCGACGCACAGCTCGAGGATCTTGCCGCCGAGCGCTTCCGCGCGGTCGAGTTCGCCGGGCCGGTTCGCGTCGAACAGGATCAGCGGGTGCATGTTGCCGTCGCCCGCGTGGAACACGTTCGCGACCGGCAGCCCGTATTCGGCGGACAGCGCGGCGATGCCTTCGAGCACGCGCGGCAACTCGCGGCGCGGGATCGTGCCGTCCATGCAGTAATAGTCCGGCGACATGCGGCCGACTGCCGGGAATGCGTTCTTGCGGCCGGCCCAGAAGCGCTGGCGCTCGGCTTCGTCGCGTGCGACGCGGATCTCGGTTGCGCCCGCGTCGCGTAGCAACGTGGCGACGCGTTCGGCGTCTTCGTCGACGTCGGTCGGCGAGCCGTCGAGCTCGCACAGCAGGATCGCCTGCGCGTCGACCGGGTAGCCCGCGTGGATGAAATCCTCCGCCGCGCGGATTGCGAGGTTGTCCATCATCTCGAGGCCGCCGGGGATCACGCCCGCGCCGATGATTCGCGCGACCGCCGCGCCGGCTTCCGCGACGTCGTCGAAGCTCGCCATCAGCACCTTCACGCTCGGTGGTTTCGGCAGCAGCTTCACGGTGACTTCCGTGACGATGCCGAGCATCCCTTCCGAGCCGGTGAACAGCGCGAGCAGGTCGAAGCCGGGCGCGTCGAGCGCGTCGGCGCCGAGCGTGAGCGTCTCGCCGTCGATCGTCAGGATCTCGACCTTCAGGATGTTGTGCACCGTGAGGCCGTATTTCAGGCAGTGCACGCCGCCCGCGTTCTCGGCGACGTTGCCGCCGATCGAGCAGGCGATCTGCGACGACGGATCGGGCGCGTAGTAGAGGCCGTAGGGCGCGGCCGCCTGCGAGATCGCGAGGTTGCGCACGCCGGGCTGTACGCGCGCGATGCCGGCATCGGGGTCGATGTCGAGAATCCGGTTGAACTTCGCCATCACGAGCAGCAGGCCTTTCTCGAGCGGCATCGCGCCGCCCGACAGCCCGGTGCCCGCGCCGCGCGCGACCACCGGCACGCCGAGCGCGGCCGCGACGCGCAGCACCGCGCGCACCTGCTCGACCGTGTCGGGCAGCACGACCGCGAGCGGCACCGTGCGGTACGCGGCGAGGCCGTCGCATTCGAACGGCTTGAGCGCCTCGCGCTCGTGCAGCACGTCGAGGCCGGGCGCCGCCGCGTGCAGCGCGGCGACGAGTGTGTCTCGGCCGACGGTCGCCAGCGGGCCGTCGATCCGTTCGTCGTAGATGAAACTCATCGGGGTTGTCTCCACCATGCAGGCGGCTGCGCGAGGCGCGGCACGCCGGAAGGGAGGGATTCTTGGCGGGCGGCGCGTGTGTGTCTAGATGTGGCGCCAGTGGTCATACCAGTTTTTATGGGGCGGCCGGAAAGTGGCTGTATCGGTCTCCGTAAAACTGAATGGGTACAAGGGTTTGTGGGAAAATCGCCGATATCCTTCCGAGGTGGTCATACCAGTATGGAAATACAGGAACAGGCAGGCCCGGCGCGGAACGTGGCCGACGTCGTCGCCGAGCGCATCGAGCAGCTGATCGTCGACGGCGTGCTGAAGGCCGGGCAGGCGCTACCGTCCGAACGGCGGCTGACCGAGAAGCTCGGCGTGTCGCGCACGGCCGTGCGTGAAGGGATGAAGTTGCTGCGCGCGCGCGGGATCATCGACACCACGCACGGCAAGGGCTCGTTCGTGGCGAGCCTGACCCCGCAACGCGAGATCACGCCGATGATGCATCTGCTCGGCTCGCAGCCGCGCACGCTGTACGACCTGTTCGAGGTGCGCGGGATGCTCGAGACGGAGGCCGCGCGGCTCGCGGCGCTGCGCGGCACGCCGGCCGATTTCATCCTGATCAAGCGTCGCTATGAAGAGATGACCGCGGCCGATGCGCAGGATCTCGACCCGGCCGCGCGCGCGAAGCTCGATCACGCGTTTCATCTCGCTATCTGTGAGGCTTCGCATAACCCGGTGCTCGTGAATACGCTTCAGTCGTTGACGGATTTGTTGCTGAGTTCGGTGTTTGCGTCCGTGAACAATCTCTATCACCGCGAGCCGTTGAAAAAGCAGATCGATCGGCAGCATGCAAGGCTCTATAACGCGGTGACGGGGCGGTTGCCCGATCAGGCGCGCAAGGCGGCGAGCGAGCATATCCGGCAATGCGTCGAGTATCTGCGGGAGATCGAGCAGGAGGAGCAGCGGTTGGTGCGGTCGACGTTGAGGCTCGAAGGGTGGACGTGAGGTCGGCTGTGCGTGGCGGTGTGTGTTGATGCGCATCACGCACAGCGGGTCGGCTGCAGACGCGTGTCACGGAGGCATGTCAGACTGTGAGCCATTCTTCGTGTGGCCCCCGCTGCTGCCTGCCGTGATGCGTGGATGCCGTCGGGTGTGCAGTGCCTGACGGAACCACGCCGGACGAACCGGTGCGCCACGCTTCCTGAAACGGAGGACATCGCATGTCGAACCGGACCCACGACGACGGGCACGACGCCCGTCCCGCCAAAGCAGCGGACGAATCCGCGGATGCGCAGCGCGACGCGTTGCTCACGTTGCTGAATGAGCTGCTGGAAGCCGAGCGCGCAGGTGCGCGGGTTGCATCGGAGACGGCGGCGGAAATCGACGATCCCGAACTTCATCGGCTCGTGGCTGGGATTCGCCAGGATGAGGCGCACTGGTGTGCGGTGCTGGTCGATGCGATTCGGTCGCTCGATGCGACGCCGACGCATGCCACCGGGGCGTTCTATGAGAAGGCGATGGCGATCGATGGTCTGCCGGAGCGGTTGGCGTTCTTGAATCGCGGGCAGCGCTGGGTCGTGCGGAAGCTGCAGGCGTTGCTGCCGACGCTGGCGCAGCCCGACATGCACCATGCGCTCACGCAAATGCTGGTGTCACATGAGAAGAACATCGGGTCGGTTGATGTGCAGTTGCGGATAAAGGGTGGTGGCCCGAGCGCGGCATAGCGACGATGGTGCGAAAGACGTTGTTTGCGGATGCCCGCCGATGTCGGACCCGCAAGGAACGGTCGCCCATATGCAACGCGGCCGTTCAGACAGATTCCGCCGGGCGCAGTGTTCAACGAAATGCCTGCCGGATTCCCAGCGCAATCATGAGCCCGCCACATGTGAGGTCGATCCACGCCTTCGCGCGACGATATGCGGTCGCGATCGCCGCGTGCGACAGAACGAGCGCGACTGCTCCGTACCAGCACGTCGCCGATGCACCGACAGTAGCCAGCATCGCGACGAACGTCGGCGTGGAAACATGGGAGGGCACCGCTGAGGAAAACACCGCCGCATAAAAGGCGATGGACTTCGGGTTCGCGATATTTGTCGCGATGCCTTGCAGGAACGCGCTGCGAAACAGCGGCGCCTTCGTTGGGTGACGTGACGCTGGCGGGGTTGAACGTGCCGACGCAACGAGCCGTAGCCCGAACCAGATCAGATAAGCCGCGCCAGCAAGCCTGACGCCGACAGCGAGCCACGGGAAAATGGCGAACACCATTCCGAGACCCAGGATGGCGCAAGTCGCCCAGAACAGATTTACCGTCACGATTCCGGCGACAAGCGCGAGCGCATCGGCGCGTGTGCCAGTTACCGCCTTGTGCGTGATTGCGACGAAGTTCGGCCCGGGTACGACGGCCCCTGCAGCATAGACAGAAGCGACCGTCGCAATAGCAGATCAATCAACCATTTGACGCCTCACTGAAATGGGGTCGTACAAAACGTGGCGTTGCTTCATCAGCCGGTATTCTGAAGCAATTCACGACGGACCGCTGGTGGCAGCCGACATCTGGCTAATTTGCGTTGCCGAAAAATTGCTGACGCATTTTCGAGAATGCAGTGGGGTTGGGTCGAGTCCGCAACCATGCCAGTACGGACTGGCCGCACTCGAGTGCGTTTGTGAACGACGTATCGATGACGTGATCGTAGTGCCGGTCAGCATGAATCGAGTGGAATTGAGACTTTGCCAATCCGATCTTACGGTCGCCACGGGCAAGCTCGCGCTCGATCAGAATCTCGAGCGAACAAAAGACTCCGACGATGAAGACCGGGAGACCGACCAAGTCTTCGAGCATGTAGTGCCATGCATCGGATGAAAGGACATGGTCAACGATCACTAGCTGACCATGCCTGGAAAAAGTCGCGGCAGTGGCATTGATTGCTCGGCACAGCGCGGCCATACGAATCTCTATTTCCTGCTTCTCAACTTCCCAGTAGTTTGCTGGCTCCATGTGTCGGAACACGTCCAACTCCACGTGCAAATGATGCTCAATCAAGTTCTCGCATAAATACCTGGCCAGCGTACTTTTTCCTGCACTACTCGGACCGTTGAGCACAACGACGGCCCCGTATGGTCGATGCGGCAATTCCGTGATCGGCATAGAGGTACCCGTCAGTGGTCCGTGAATGCAGGCGGCGCTCAATTGTCGGCGAACCGAGATGCGATGTCGAACGGCTGCTTGCGGTTGAAAATGAGCGCATATACCGCGCTCCCAGTCAATTTACGCCAACAAAAAAAGCCCGCCGAAGCGGGCAACCTCACGATGCGGAGGGGGAGATACGAATAAGCGTGGCCGCGTGCTTAACCTTTGGTCGCACCGAACGTCAGCCCCGCCACGAAATGCTTCTGCATTGCGAAGAACATCGCGACGGACGGCAACGCCGCCAGAATCGACCCGGCGGACACGAGGTTCCACGACGTCGTCCATTGCCCCTTCAGTGCGGCAACGCCAGCGGTAATCGGCGCAGCCTCATCCCCTTGCGTGAGACACAGCGCCCAGAAGTAGTCATTCCACACGAACGTAAAAACGAGAATCGCCAGCGCGGCCAACGCGGGCCGAATCAACGGCAGCACGATCCGGTAAAACACCGTCCATTCCCCCGCCCCTTCGATTCTTGCCGCCTCGATCAACTCGAACGGCAACTGCTTGATGAAGTTGCGCAAAAACAGCGTGCAGAACCCCGTCTGAAACGCGACATGAAAGAGAATCAGCGCCTCGACCGTATTGAACACACCGAGCCTGAGCGACAAATCCCGCACCGGAATCATCAACACCTGCACGGGCACGAAGTTACCGGCAACGAACGTCCCGAACAGCGCCGTACTCCCGCGAAACTTGTAGGTCGCCAGCGCAAAGCCCGCCATTGCCGCCAGCGCAATCGACCCGACCACGGAAGGCACCGTGATCTGCACGCTATTCCAGAAGTAATGCAGCATCGGCGATGTCGTGAGCGCGTCGCGATAGTTCTCGATCATCGAGAAGTGCCGTGGCCAGCCCCAGTAGTGGCCCTCGACCAGTTCCTCGGTCGAGCGCACCGACGTGACGAACACCGCGATCATCGGCAGCAGCCAGATCAGCAGCGCAACCGGCAACGACAGCTTGTACAGCCTGCGCGAGACAGGCTTCCATTGAGCAACGGGAGTCGGAAACATGATGGCCACCGGTCAGGTTATTGCTCGTTGCGCAGCAGGCGGCGCAACTGGAACACGATGTAGACGAGCATGATCGCGAACAGCACGACCGCAATCGACGCGGAATAGCCGAGCCGGTAGTACTTGATCGCCTGGTCGTACATGTAATACGCGAGCACGGTCGAGCTCTCGAACGGGCCGCCGCTCGTCATCACCGAGATCAGGTCGAAGCTGCGCAGCGCGCCGATCACCGTGACGACGATCGCCATGAAGGTGGTCGGCCGCAGTTGCGGCAGCACGACGTGCCACAGCAGCGCGAAGCCGCGCGCGCCTTCCATCCGGGCGGCTTCGATCTGTTCCGGGTTGAGCGACGTGAGGCCGGTGAGGTACAGGATCATGCAGTACGCGGTCTGCGGCCACAGCGCGGCGAACACGATGCCGAACGTCGCATAACGCGCGTCGCCGAGCACCGGGATGCCGTGCCCGGCGATCAGCGCGAGCAGGCCGAACGTCGGATCGTAGAACCACGAGAAGATCAGCCCGACGACCACGCCGGACAGCACGAACGGCGCGAAGAACAGGGATTTCACGAGCCGGATACCGGCCACCACCTGGTTCAGGTACAACGCGAGCGCGAGGCCGAGCGGCGGCGCGAGCATGAAGAGCGCGAGCCAGATCACGTTGTTGCGCAGCGCGGTGTAGAACGTCGGCGCATGCAGCAGTTCGACGTAGTTCGCGACCCCGACGAAGGTGCGCTCGGTCATCCCGTCCCAGTTGTACAGGCTCAGCCACAGCGTCGACAGGATCGGCCAGATCACATAGACGGCCACCATCGCGCACGCCGGCGCGAGAAAGAGCCACGCGGCGCGCTGTTGCCGCCGCACGGCAGGCGAGGGGCGACGCGCGGGCAGGGCGGTGGCGGCGGATGCGCTGCGCGGCGGCGGCGCGGCGCCCGCGCCGGCGCCGGCGGGCGGGGGGGACGTGATCGGACTGGACACGGCAAGCCTCCTGAACGGGCACGGCGGCACGGGGCCGCCGGTTGGGTCACACGGTCACTTCTTGTAGATGCGCTTGCGGGTCTGTTCGAGTTGCGCGAGCACGGTATCGAGCTGCGCGGGATTCGCGACGAACTGCTGCATGCCCTTCATCCCCTCGTCCGCCATTTCCTTCGTCATGTCGCGGTCGTAGAACTGCGCGACGCCGCCCTTCGTGTCCGCAAGGATCCGGAAGCCGATGCGCGAGATCGGATCGGCCGGCTCGGGCGACTTGCTGTTGGCCGACAGCGAGCCGAGCCCCTCCGCGAGCTTCGCGCCCATCTCGGGCGTTTCGACGAACGCGAGGAACGTGTGCGCGTCGGTCTTGTTCTTCGCCTTCGCCGGAATGTGCAGCGATTCGACCGGGCCGTCCTCGGCGGTCGGTACCTTCGGGTCGATGATCGGGAAGCGGTAGTAGCCTATTTCCTGCTTCACGTTCGGCGGAAAGCCCGCCGCGATGAAGGTGCCCATCAGCATCATCGCGGCCTTGCCCTGGAACAGGAACGGCTGCGCGCCGTCGAGATCGTAGGACAGCGCGTTGTCGATGAAGTAGCCCGCATCGATCAGCGATTTCCACGTCGTGTAGACCTTCTTCACGCGCGGGTCGGTGTACGGCACGTCGCCGGCCATCAGCTGCTGGTGGAACACGTTGCCGTTCACGCGCAGGTCGAGATAGTCGAACCAGCCGGCGAGCGTCCATGCGTCGCGACCGCCGACCGCGATCGGCGTGATGCCGGCCGCCTTCAGCTTCTTGCACGCGTCGAGAAACTGGTCCCACGTCTTCGGCTCGTCGGCGATGCCGACCTTGTGGAACAGATCCTTGCGGTAGAACAGCCCCCACGAGTAGTAGACGGTCGGCGCGGCGTACTGCTTGCCGTTGTACGAGGATGCGTCGCGCGTCGACGCGTACATCGCGCCCCAGCCGTTCTTCGTCCAGTCGCCGCTCAGGTCCTCGAACAGCCCGCGCTTCGCGTAGTACGCCATCCGTTCGCCCGCGTGCCAGTTGACGACGTCCGGTGCGACGGTCGTGAGCCAGGCGGGGAGCTGCACCTTGTACGCTTCCTCGTCGACGAAGGTCGCCTTCACGTCGATGTCGGGATGCGCCTTGTGGAACGCTTCGATCGTCGACTGCCAGACCGCGCGCTGGCTGGCGCCCTTGAACGCGATGTTGATCGTCAGCGTGCCGGCATCGGCGGGCGCCGTCATGCCGAGCGATGCCAGTGCGACAGCGGCGGCCGTGGCGAGCCGGGCGGCGGTGCGAAGGGGGCGATGGGTCATACGTGTCTCCAGTCCTGGGTGTCGTTGTGCGTGACCGGCGCGTCGTGGCGCCGGTCGCGGTTGCTACGAACGGCTTCGATACACGGCCACGTCCTGCGGCCCGACTTGCGCCGCGCCGAGCACGAACGCGGACGGCGGCACCCCGTCGATCGTGTGCGGTGCGTCGCCGTAGTTGAAAACGTAGGTCAGGCCGCCGCGGCGGCTCACGCGCACGCCGTCGCCGAGCGGTGCGGGCGCGAGGCCGGCTTCGGCCGCGACATCGGCGAACAGCCGAACGGTGGTCGCGTCGTCGAACAGCGCGGCCCAGTAGTGCAGCGTGCCGTGCGATATGCAGGCCGGGTGACCGTCGGCGAAGCGCGCACGCACGACGCTGTGCGTATCGTCGTGCAGCTCGACGAAGTCGCGCCAGTGGCGTGCGTTGCCGGTGAGCCGCGCGCCGTCACGCAGCGTGCCGTCGACCCGCTCGGTCACGTTCGGCCGCAGCGATTCGACGCGCCACACGCGCACCGGCAGGATCGACGCCAGCGGGCCGGGCGGCAGCGTCGGCGGGATCTGCAGGTCGACGGTCTTCGAACCGGTGCGCGGGCCGAACACGACATGCGCGCCGGAGGCGGCGAGCCGCGCGGCGAAATCGCTCGGCACGACCGGCAGCGGCGGCACGACGACGAGGCGGTAGCCGTCGAGCGGCGCGTGCGCGGACACGATGTCGACGTCGAGGCCGAGCGAGCGCAGCGCCGAGTAGTACTCGAACGCGAAGCGCGGGTAATGGAAGTCGGCGCCCTGCGGCTGCACTTCGAACAGCCACTTCGCTTCGTAATCGAAGATCAGCGCGACGGGGGCGCGTACGTTACCGTCCGCATCCGCGCCGGCGTCGTGCACGGTCGCGATCTCGTGCGCGACGCGCTGCGCCTCGCGGCCGCCTTCGTCGAGCTGGTCATCGGGGGTATGCAGGCCCGCATGCATCTGCTCCTGAGCGAACGGCGCCTGCCGCCAGCGGAAGTACGACACGCAGCCGGCGCCGTGCGCGAACGCTTCCCAGCTCCATAAGCGCACCATGCCCGGCAGCGGTGCAGGGTTCCACTGCGCCCAGTTCACGGGGCCCGGCTGCTGCTCCATCACCCAGAACGGCAGCTTCGACATGCCGCGATAGAGGTCGTGATTGAACGACGCGAAATCGGGATGGCCGGTGCGCAGCCAGCGCGCCTTCACGTCGGGTGCGAACCACTGCTCCTCGAGCGCGCCGAGCGGATAGCTGTCCCAGGTCGCGATGTCGAGGTCGCGTGCCACCTTGTAGTGATCGAACTCGGTGAACAGCTGCATGAAGTTGTGTGCGACCGGGCGGCCCGGCGAGTGCGCGCGGATCACGTCGACCTGCATCCGGTGATAGCGCGCGACTTCGTCCGACGCGAAGCGTCGGTAGTCGAGGCGGTGCGACGGGTGGGCCTCGGTCACGGTGCCGACAGGCGCATCGACTTCATCGAAATGGCGATACTCCATGCTCCAGAACACGGTGCCCCACGCGCGGTTCAGCGCGTCGATCGTGCCGTAGCGCGCCTTCAGCCACGCACGGAAGCGCACGAGCGCGGCCGGCGAGTAGCTGACGACGGTCTGGTGGCAGCCCAGCTCGTTGTCGGTCTGCCAGTAGCGCACGGCCGGGTGGCGGCCGTAGCGTTCGGCGACCGCCGTGCAGATCTGGCGCGACGCGTCGAGATAGGTCGGCGACGAGAAGTCGTAGTGGCGGCGCGAGCCGAACGTGCGCGGCCGGCCGTCCGCACCGATCGCGAGGATGTCGGGGTGGCGATCGACCAGCCATTTCGGCGGCGTCGCGGTGGGCGTGCACATCACGATCTCGAGGCCGGCCGCGCCGAGCACGTCGACCGCGCGATCGAGCCAGTCCCAGTCGTATTCGCCCGGCGACGGCTCGATGCGGCTCCACGCGAATTCGGCGATCCGCACCTGCTCGATGCCGAGCGCTTTCATCCGGCGGGCATCGTCGGCCCACATCGTTTCCGGCCAGTGTTCCGGGTAGTAACAGACTCCGAGGCGCATGCCCGATCCTTATGCGTAATGGTGAACGTGGACGTCGGCGCACGCGGGCACCGCGCGGCCGTCTTCGGTGAAGAGATGGCAGGCCGCGGCCGGCGCATGCACGCGCACGCGTTCGCCGCTGCGCACCTGCGCGTCGCCGGGCACCTTCGCGATGATCGAGTGGCCGCCGGGCTGGTCGAGATGCACGTAGGTCTGTTCGCCGAGACGTTCGACGAGTGCGACGTCGCGCGCGAGCGACGTCGCGTCGTGCGCGGCGCCGAGCGTCAGGTGTTCGGGGCGAATGCCGAGCGTCACGGTGGCGCCCGCGCCGAGCGCCGAGCCATCGCGTGGCAGTACGAAGGTTTCGCCGGACGGTGTGAGCGTGACGGTCGTGCGACGCGCATCGCAGGCGGTCACGACGGCCGGCAGGAAGTTCATGCGCGGCGAACCGATGAAGCCCGCGACGAAACGGCTCGCCGGGTGGTGGTAGAGGTCGAGCGGCGCACCGACCTGCGCGATGCTGCCGTGCTGCGCGGTATCGGCGCCGGCGTGCAGCAGCACGATCTTGTCGGCGAGCGTCATCGCTTCGGTCTGGTCGTGCGTCACATAGACGACGCTCGCGCGTTCGAACTGGCGGTGCAGCTTCGCGATTTCGATGCGGGTCTGGCCGCGCAGCGCGGCGTCGAGATTCGACAGCGGTTCGTCGAACAGGAACACGCCGGGCTCGCGCACGATCGCGCGGCCGATCGCGACGCGCTGCCGTTGCCCGCCCGACAACGCCTTCGGCTTGCGATCGAGCAGCGTGTCGAGCTGCAGGATGCGCGCGGCATCCCGCACCTTCCGGTCGATCTCGGCCTTCGGCACGCGCGCGAGCTTCAGCCCGAACGCCATGTTCTCGTAGACCGTCATGTGCGGAAACAGCGCGTAGCTCTGGAACACCATCGCGACGCCGCGTTCGGCGGCCGGCACGTCGTCGTCGACGCGGCGGCCGTCGATCGACAGCTCGCCCGCGCTCAGATCCTCGAGCCCGGCGATCATCCGCAGCAACGTCGACTTGCCGCATCCGGACGGCCCGAGGAACACGCAGAACTCGTGCGCGCCGATCTCCAGATCGACGTCGCGAATGACCGGCGCGTGGTCGCCATAGGCTTTCTGCACGCGCCGCATCGAGATGCTCGCCATTGTCTCCGCTCCATGTTCTAATGCGCTTTCATCAGTGATTAAGCGCTTAATCATCGCGATCAAAAAAAGAGGCGATACGATCGCGGCCGAGTCGCGCCCGTCGGTCGGGCGGCAGGGTGTGCGGCGATAGTGCGCCGCTTCGGTGAGCGAAGCAAATACTGGATAGACGTCTCATATAGTGAGCAAGCAATGGCAACCCTGGATGAAGTGGCGCGACGCGCCGGCGTGACGGCCGCGACCGTGTCGAACGTGCTGCGCGACCGCGGCCGGGTGGGTGAGGCGACGCGGGCGCGGGTGCTGGAGGCCGTGGCGGCGCTCGGGTATCGCCCGCATCTCGCCGCGCGGGCGCTGGCGGAGGGGCGTGCGCCGACGGTCGCGCTGATGGTGTCGAGCATCGCGAACCCGTTCTACCCGGAGTTCGCGCTGGCGGTCGAGCGCGCGGTGCGGCGTAACGGGCAGTTCCTGATCGTCTGCAACACGAACGAAGATCCGTTGCAGGGGCGTGCATATCTCGACCAGATCGCCGGCACGATCTCCGAAGGCATTCTTGTGACGAATGCGAACCTGCATCTGCCGGATCTGCTCGATGTGGCGGCGCGTGGCGTGCCGGTCGTGCTGTGCCTGTGGGAGCGGCCGGAGGCGCCGCCCGATGGATTGCCGTGCGTGGCGGTGGACTTCCGCGAGGCGGGGCGGATCGCGACGCGGCACTTGCTCGAACTGGGCCACGAGCGCATCGGCGTGATCATCGGCGGGTCGGCGAGCGGCGTGCAGGCGGCGCGCTACGACGGCTTCGTCGACGTGATGCGCGAAGCGGGGCTCGATGCGTCGATCGTCGCGGCCGAGCCCGATTCGATCGAAGGCGGCGTGCGCGCGGCCGGGTGGTTGCTCGATGCGCACCCGCGGTTGACCGCGCTGGTCGCGACCAACGACCTGCCGGCGATCGGCGCGATGCATGCGGCGGCCGATCGCGGCCGGCGTGTGCCGGATGATCTGTCGATCGTCGGGATTACCGACATTCACCTGGCGAGCGACACGCGGCCCACGCTGACGACCGTCGCGATCCCGACCGCCGAGGCCGCCGGGCTCGCGGTCGAGCTGCTCAATGCGCTGCGCGAGGCGGGTGGCCAGCGCGACGGGGCACCGTGCGTGCGGATCGCGCCGCGACCGAGGCTGGTGGTGCGGGGGACGACGGGGCGTGTGGCGGGCGGGGGCGCGGCGCCGTCGACATGATGCGTGGTGGGATGAGTACGTCGAGGTCGCCGACGTGCTCAACGCGATCCGACATGGCGTTGCGCACGCTGTCGCGAACGGCGAACCTCCCCTGTCTCACCCGCCTTCGACGAGCCGCATCACGATGCTTCTGGCCGATTCCAGATGCGCGACCGTCATCGAGCGCGCCGCGCGCGCATTGCGTTCGCGGCACGCCTGCAGGATCTCCTCGTGCTCGACCTGGAACGACGGCGTATCCGCAAGCAGCGTGGCCTGCAGGCGCTCGTACCGTTCGACCTGGCTGCGCAGCTCCGCGATCGTCTTCAACTGCCGCGCGTTGCCGCAGCACGAATACAGCAGCGCGTGGAATTCGCGGTTCAGTTCGCCCTGCCGGCGCGGCACGGCCGCGTCGCCGAGCAAACGATGGACGAGCTCGGCGCGCGCGAGCGTCTCGTCGTCGAGCCGCTTCACGCTCCGGTAGATTGCGTCGCCTTCGAGCAGCGCGCGCAGGTCGTAGATTTCCCGCACGTCAGACGCACTCAGCATGCGCACGACGGCGCCGCGATTCCTGAAGATGTCCAGCAAGCCTTCGCGCTCCAGGCGTTGAATCGCCTCGCGCATCGGAATCCGGCTGATGCCGAACCGGTCGGCCAGGTCGCGCTCGACGAGCCGCTCGCCGGCTTCCAGCTCGCCGTTGATGATCATGTCCCGCAACGAGGCGGCGACCGCGTCCGCGGTGGAATCGAGTTTGGCTTCCATGCCTGCATGTTCCTTCAATTTGGAATAATGGTATACCAAACGGGAATCCGGTGCCAAAATGGCGAGCGCAGGCGGGCTTCGCAAAACGACATCCGGCCCGGCCGAAGCAACCCACATCAATGGAGAGCGAGATGGCATCTGGCGAACACAAGTATCGCGTCGCAGTGGAATGGACAGGCAATCGTGGCACCGGCACGTCGGGGTATCGCGAGTACGGGCGGGATCATCTGATCCGGGCCGGTTCCAAGCCGGATATTCCCGGTTCGTCGGACGCGGCGTTTCGCGGCGATGCGTCGCGCTGGAATCCCGAGGATTTGCTGCTCGCGTCGGCGTCGGCGTGCCACAAGCTTTGGTATCTGCATTTGTGCTCGGAAGCCGGTATTCGCGTGCTTGCGTATGTCGACAACGCGGAAGGCACGATGGTCGACAGCGCCGATGAAGGCCGTTTCACGGAAATCGTGCTGCGCCCGCACGTGACGATCCAGGCCGGCGACGATCGCGAACGGGCGGAGCATCTGCATCACGATGCGCACGCGAAGTGCTATATCGCGAACTCGGTCAATTTTCCGATTCGCTGCGAACCAGTGATCGAGTTCGCCGCCGCGTAGTCGACTGGAACCGCCGCGGCGACGTCACAGCGCGACACCGTAAACCTCCCGCGCCGCCGCGCGAATCGCATCGGCCATCATCGCGACGGCCGGCGAATGCAGCCGGTCGGTGCGCGTGATGATCCCGAAGTCGTCCATCCGGCAATCCATCTCCAGCGGCAGCACCGTGACGATCCCGTGCCGCGCGTAGTAACGCGCGACGTCCTCGGCCAGCACCGCGATCATGTCGCTCTGTTCGAGCAGTTGCGTGATGAACAGCAGCGCGGACGTCTCGACGAGGTTCGCCGGCGGCGCGAGACTCGCGCGCTGGAACACGAGATCGAAGCGGTGGCGCAGCACGCTGCCGGCCGGCGGCACGACCCATGCGGCGCGCTGCACGTCCGCGAGCGACAGCGGCGCTTGTGCGAGCAGCGGATGGCCGGGCCGCACGACCGCGGCCACCGGCTCGCCGGTCAACGGCTCGTAGCGCAGCCGCAGCTTGTCGTGTTCGGCGGAGAGCCGGCCGATCACGATGTCGATTTTTTCCTGCGCGAGATGTTCGAGCAGCACGTTGCTGGTGTCGATCTCGACCGACACGTGCAGGCCGGCATGCGTGCCCTTCACCGCGGCGACGGCCGGCGGCACGAGCCGCAGGCCCGGTGACGTGATCGCCCCCACCGCCACGTGCCCGAGATGGCCGGCCTTCAACGCGGCCAGTTCCTCGTGCGCCTGGTCGAGGCTGCCGAGCGCCGCGCGCGCATGGCGGATCAGCGCGTCGCCGTAGAGCGTCGGCCGCATCCCGCGCGGCAGGCGCTCGAACAGCACCGCGCCGATCGATTCCTCGAGTTCGCGCAGCAGCTTCGACGCGGCCGGCTGCGTCATGTTCAGCGCGGCCGCCGCGCGGTGAATGCTGCCTTCGTCGGCGAGCGCGACGACCAGCAGAAGCTGGCGCGTCTTCAGGCGGCCACGGTTTCCCCACGGGCTGGCTTCGGGCATCGTACGGGTTTATATCGATATCGGAATCGATATCGTAATCGCCAAAAACGTCATTAGCCAGTTATCAAAATTCTGCCTAGACTGCGCCGGTATCCCGTCACCACAGGACTGACGATGTCGGCAACGAAACCCAGGCTGCGCTCCACCCAATGGTTCGGCACGAACGACAAGAACGGCTTCATGTACCGGAGCTGGATGAAGAACCAGGGCATCCCCGATCACGAGTTCGACGGCCGGCCGATCATCGGCATCTGCAATACGTGGTCCGAACTGACGCCGTGCAACGCGCACTTCCGCAAGCTCGCCGAGCACGTGAAGCGCGGGATCTCCGAGGCCGGCGGCTTCCCGGTGGAGTTCCCGGTGTTCTCGAACGGCGAATCGAACCTGCGCCCGTCGGCGATGCTCACGCGCAACCTCGCGTCGATGGACGTCGAGGAGGCGATCCGCGGCAACCCGATCGACGCGGTCGTGCTGCTCGCCGGCTGTGACAAGACGACACCCGCGCTGCTGATGGGCGCGGCGAGCTGCGACGTGCCGGCGATCGTCGTGTCGGGCGGCCCGATGCTGAACGGCAAGCTCGAAGGCAAGAACATCGGCTCCGGCACCGCCGTGTGGCAACTGCACGAAGCGCTGAAGGCCGGCGAGATCGATGTCCATCACTTCCTGTCGGCGGAGGCCGGGATGTCGCGTTCGGCCGGCACCTGCAACACGATGGGCACCGCGTCGACGATGGCGTGCATGGCCGAGGCGCTCGGCGTCGCGCTGCCGCACAACGCGGCGATTCCGGCCGTCGATTCGCGTCGCTACGTGCTCGCGCACATGTCCGGCATCCGCATCGTCGAGATGGCGCTCGAAGGGCTCGTGCTGTCGAAGATCCTCACGCGCGCGGCGTTCGAGAACGCGATCCGCGCGAACGCGGCGATCGGCGGCTCGACCAACGCGGTGATCCACCTGAAGGCGATCGCGGGCCGCATCGGCGTGCCGCTCGAACTGGAAGACTGGATGCGCATCGGCCGCGACACGCCGACGATCGTCGACCTGATGCCGTCCGGGCGTTTCCTGATGGAAGAGTTCTATTACGCGGGCGGGCTGCCGGCGGTGCTGCGCCGGCTCGGCGAAGGCGGGCTGCTGCCGAACCCGGATGCGCTGACCGTGAACGGCAAGTCGTTGTGGGACAACGTGCGCGAAGCGCCGAACTATGACGACGAAGTGATTCGCCCGCTCGACCGGCCGCTGATCGCCGACGGCGGCATCCGCATCCTGCGCGGCAATCTCGCGCCGCGCGGCGCGGTGCTGAAGCCGTCGGCGGCGAGCCCCGAGCTGCTCAAGCATCGCGGTCGCGCGGTCGTGTTCGAGAACCTCGACCACTACAAGGCGACGATCAACGACGAGGCGCTCGACATCGACGCAAGCTCGGTGATGGTGCTGAAGAACTGCGGGCCGCGCGGGTATCCGGGGATGGCCGAGGTCGGCAACATGGGGCTGCCGCCGAAGCTGCTGCGTCAGGGCGTGAAGGACATGGTGCGGATTTCCGACGCGCGGATGAGCGGCACCGCGTACGGCACGGTCGTGCTGCACGTCGCGCCGGAAGCCGCTGCCGGCGGGCCGCTCGCGGCCGTGCGCAACGGCGACTGGATCGAGCTCGACTGCGAGGCCGGCACGCTGCATCTCGACATTACGGACGACGAACTGCAGCGCCGCCTGTCGGACGTCGATCCGACCGCGGCGCCGGGCGTGGCCGGCCAGCTCGGCAAGGGCGGCTACGCCCGGCTGTACATCGATCACGTGCTGCAGGCGGACGAGGGGTGCGACCTCGACTTCCTGGTCGGCACGCGCGGCGCGGAGGTGCCGAGCCATTCGCATTGAGCGGCTGCGCGGCAGCCGGTTGCGGGCTCTCCCGGCCCGCGCAACGTGAAACCGTAAACGCATGACGGCCGGTCGTCACCGAGGCCGAAGCAGGACGCGAACCATGACATCGAGCAGCACGCCGCGTTATCGCGGCATTTTCCCCGTCGTTCCGACGACGTTTACCGATACCGGCGAACTCGATCTCGCGAGCCAGAAGCGCGCGGTCGATTTCATGATCGACGCGGGCTCGGACGGGCTGTGCATCCTCGCGAACTTCTCCGAGCAGTTCGCGATCACCGACGACGAACGCGACGTGCTCACGCGCACGATCCTCGACCATGTCGCGGGCCGCGTGCCGGTGATCGTCACGACGTCGCACTACAGCACCCAGGTGTGCGCGGCGCGCAGCCTGCGCGCGCAGCAGCTCGGCGCGGCGATGGTGATGGCGATGCCGCCGTATCACGGCGCGACGTTCCGCGTGCCCGAAGCGCAGATCTTTGATTTCTATACGCGCGTGTCCGACGCGATCGCGATCCCGATCATGGTCCAGGACGCGCCCGCGAGCGGCACCGCACTGTCGGCCCCTTTCCTCGCACGGATGGCACGCGAGATCGAACAGGTCGCGTACTTCAAGATCGAGACGCCGGGCGCCGCGAACAAGCTGCGCGAGCTGATCCGGCTCGGCGGCGATGCCATCGAGGGGCCATGGGACGGCGAGGAGGCGATCACGCTGCTCGCCGATCTGCACGCGGGCGCGACCGGCGCGATGACGGGCGGCGGGTTTCCGGACGGCATCCGGCCGATCCTCGAAGCGTGGCGCGAAGGGCGCCATGACGACGCCTACGCGCGCTACCAGGCCTGGCTGCCGCTGATCAACCACGAGAACCGCCAGTCCGGGATCCTCACCGCGAAAGCGCTGATGTGCGCAGGCGGCGTGATCGCGTGCGAGCGGCCGCGGCATCCGATGCCGGAACTGCATCCGGACACGCGCGCGGAACTGCTCGCGATCGCGCGCCGGCTCGACCCGCTCGTGCTGCGCTGGGCGCACTGAACGGTTACCGAACGATTCGCGAAGGAGGCATGCACGATGAGTGATCAGGTTTCGCTGGGGGTCGTCGGCATCGGCAAGATTGCGCGCGACCAGCATCTGCCGGCGATCGACGCCGAACCGGGTTTCAAGCTGACCGCGTGCGCGAGCCGCCATGCGGAAGTCACCGGCGTGCGCAACTATCGCGATCTGCGCGCGCTGCTGGCCGCCGAGCGCGAGCTCGACGCCGTGTCGCTGTGCGCGCCGCCGCAGGTGCGCTACGCGCAGGCGCGCGCCGCGCTCGAAGCCGGCAAGCACGTGATGCTCGAGAAGCCGCCGGGCGCGACGCTCGGCGAAGTGGCCGTACTGGAAGCGCTCGCGCGCGAGCGTGGCCTCACGCTGTTCGCGACCTGGCATTCGCGCTGCGCGAGTGCGGTGGAGCCCGCGCGCGCCTGGCTCGCGACGCGCGCGATCCGCGCGGTGCAGGTGCGCTGGAAAGAGGACGTGCGGCGCTGGCATCCGGGGCAGCAATGGATCTGGGAGCCGGGCGGCCTGGGCGTGTTCGACCCGGGCATCAACGCGCTGTCGATCGTCACGCGCATCCTGCCGCGCGAGCTCGTGCTGCGCGAGGCGACGCTCATCGTGCCGAGCGACGTGCAGACGCCGATCGCTGCCGAGCTCGATTGCGCGGATACCGACGGCGTGCCGGTGCGTGCGGAATTCGACTGGCGGCACGGCCCGGTCGAGCAATGGGAGATCGCGGTCGACACGGCCGACGGCGTGCTCGCGATCAGCCGCGGCGGCGCGCAATTGTCGATCGCGGGCGAGCCGATCGAGCTCGGCCCCGAACGCGAGTATCCGGCGCTGTATGCGCACTTCCATGCGCTGATCGCGCGTGGCGAAAGCGACGTCGACGTGCGGCCGCTGCGGCTCGTCGCCGATGCCTTCCTGTTCGGCCGGCGCGTGCAGACCGACGCGTTCGGGCGCTGATCACGCGGTCGCGCCGCGGCGCGATCGCATACGACGAATCATTACGGCACGAGCCGACACAAAGGAGACACCGCATGAACCGCACGACTCACACGATTCGCCGCCATACCCTGCGCGCGCTGCTGGCCGCGCTGTGCATCGCGCCGCTCGGCATGCAGGGCGCCGCGCGCGCCGACGCGCCGCTGAAGATCGGCTTCCTGGTGAAGATGCCCGAGCAGGCGTGGTTCATCAACGAGCAGAACGCGGCGTCCGCGCTCGGCCAGAAGGAGAATTTCTCGGTCGTGAAGATCGGCACGCCGGACGGCGAGAAGGTGCTGGCCGCGATCGACAACCTCGGCTCGCAGGGCGCGCAGGGCTTCGTGATCTGCGCGCCGGACGTGCGCCTCGGCCCGGCGATCGCCGCACGCGCGAAGCGCTACAACATGAAGTTCGTGACCGTCGACGACCAGCTCGTCGATTCGACCGGCAAGCCGTTGCCGAACGTGCCGCACCTCGGGATGTCGGCGACCAA
The DNA here is from genome assembly GCF_002223205.1 of Burkholderia sp. AU27893. Lineage (NCBI taxonomy): Bacteria > Pseudomonadati > Pseudomonadota > Betaproteobacteria > Burkholderiales > Burkholderiaceae > Burkholderia > Burkholderia sp. AU27893. Next base: position 72,232 of record NZ_NKFD01000003.1, read on the forward strand.
GATCGGCAACCAGGTCGGCCAGGCGATCGCCGACGAGATGAAGCGGCGCGGCTGGAAGCCCGAGGAAGTCGGCGCGCTGCGGATCACGAACTACGAGCTGCCGACCGCGAAGCTGCGCACCGACGGCGCGACGCAGGCGCTGCTCGCGAACGGTTTCCGCAAGGAGAACATCTTCGACGCGCCGCAGAAGACGACCGACGACGAAGGCGGCTTCAGCGCGGCCGCGCCGGTGCTCGCGCGCCATCCGAACGTGAAGAAGTGGGTGGTCTACGCGCTGAACGAGGAAACCGTACTCGGCGCGGTGCGTGCGACCGAGCAGCTGCATATCCCGGCGGCCGACGTGATCGGTGTGGGCATCAACGGCGCGGGCGAGGCGTTCGCCGAATTCCAGAAGAAGGAGCCGACCGGTTTCTACGGGACGATCGCCGTCAGCTCGACGAACCACGGCAAGGACAGCACGCAGAACCTCGTCGACTGGATTCGCGGCGGCAAGACGCCGCCGGCCGACACGCAGACGAGCGGCAAGCTGATGACGCGCGCGAACTGGCAGGCGGTGCGCGCCGAGCTCGGCATCTGAGCGCACGAGGCGAGAACGCGATGACGACGCAGACGATGACGGCCGTATCCGGCAACGATGTCGCCGAGACGCCGCCGGGCGGCCCGCTGCTCGCGCTCGACGGCATCACGGTGACGTTCCCGGGCGTACGTGCGCTCGACGCCGTGTCGCTGTCGGTGCGCGCGGGCGAGGTGCACGGGCTGATGGGTGAGAACGGCGCGGGGAAGTCGACGCTGCTGAAGGTGCTGTCCGGCGTGAACCAGCCGCAGGCCGGCACGCTGACGCTGAACGGCACCGAGCAGCGCTTCACGTCGACGCGCGCGGCGCTCGAGGCCGGCATCGCGATCATCTACCAGGAACTGCATCTGGTGCCCGAGCTGACGGTCGCCGAGAACCTGATGCTCGGGCAACTGCCGAGCCGGCTCGGCGTGGTCGACGAACGCACGCTCGCCGCGCGCGCGCTCGACGCGCTGGAGCGGCTCGGCGAGCACATCGATCCGGGCATCCCGGTGAAGTACCTGTCGATCGGCCAGCGCCAGATGATCGAAATCGGCAAGGCGCTGATGCGCGACGCGCGCGTGATCGCGTTCGACGAGCCGACGAGTTCGCTGTCCGCGCGCGAAACCACGCAACTGTTTCGGATCATCCGCGCGCTGCGCGCGGAAGGGCGCGCGATCATCTACGTCACGCACCGGATGGAGGAAGTGTACGAACTGTGCGACCGCGTGACGGTGTTCCGTGACGGCCGCCGCATCGACACGTTCGATGCCGTGACCGATCTCGACCGCGACCGGTTGATCGGCTGCATGGTCGGCCGCTCGATCGAGGACGTGTACGGCTACCGGCCGCGCCCGGCCGGCGACGTGCTGATCGAGGCGAAGGGGCTGGCGGGGCCCGGGTTGTCCGAGCCCGTGTCGTTCACCGCGCGGCGCGGCGAGATCGTCGGTTTCTTCGGGCTCGTGGGCGCGGGCCGCTCCGAGCTGATGAAGCTGCTGTACGGCGCCGCGCGGCCGAGCGCGGGGCACGTCGAGCTGAACGGCAAGCGCGTGGCGTTCGGCAGCCCGCGCGACGCGGTGCGCGCCGGTCTCGCGCTGTGCCCGGAAGACCGCAAGCAGGAAGGCATCGTCGCGATCGCGTCGGTGGCCGACAACCTGAACATCAGCGCGCGCCGGCATTTCAGCCCGGCGCGGGTGCTGCTCGACGGGCGGCGCGAACGCGAACTCGCGCAACGCTACATCGAGCGGCTCGCGATCAAGACCCGCGACGGCGACACGCCGATCGGCGCGCTGTCCGGCGGCAACCAGCAGAAGGTCGTGCTCGCGCGCTGGCTGGCCGAGCGCATCGACGTGTTCCTGATGGACGAGCCGACGCGCGGCATCGACGTCGGTGCGCGCGCGGAAATCTACAACCTGTTCTACGAACTCGCGGAAGCGGGCCGCACGGTGATCCTCGTGTCGAGCGACCTGGCCGAGGTGATCGGCGTGTCGGACCGGATCATCGTGATGAAGGAAGGGCGGATCGCGGGCGAGGTCGCGAAGGCGCAGGCGACGCCCGACGCGCTGATCAAGCTCGCGCTGCCGCGCTAGCGCCCCGCAACGATCAACCGGATGCAAACGACATGAGCCAGGCAATGCAACCCCAACGCACTTCCCCGTCCCCCGATGCCGCCGTCGTACCTGCGCGAGCGCGCGGCGGCGTGTGGCAGCTGATCAACCGCTCCGGCATCGTGATGGTGTTTGTCGTGCTGTTCGCGACGCTGTCGCTGACCGTGCCGGACTTCCTCACGCCGCGCAACATCCAGGGCCTGCTGCTGTCGGTCACGCTGATCGGCTCGATCGCGGTGACGATGATGTTCGTGCTCGCGCTCGGCGAGGTCGACCTGTCGGTCGCGTCGATCGTCGCGTTCTCGGGCGTCGTCGCGTCGACGCTGATCACCGCGACGCACAGCGTCGTGCTCGGCGTCGCGGGCGGCGTGCTCGCGGGCGGGGCGGTCGGGCTCGTCAACGGCGTGCTGATCGCGCGCTGGCGGATCAACTCGCTGATCGTCACGCTCGCGATGATGGAAGTCGTGCGCGGGCTCGCGTTCATCACGTCGAACGGCGACGCGGTGATGATCTCCGAGGAACGCTTCTTCGATCTCGGCGGCGGATCGTTCCTCGGCATCTCGTATCCGATCTGGAGCAACATCGTCGGCTTCGTCGTGTTCGGCTTCCTGCTGCGCAAGACGGTGTTCGGCAAGAACGTGCTCGCGGTGGGCGGCAACGGCGAGGCCGCGCTGCTCGCGGGGCTGCCGGTGATGCGCATCAAGATCACGGTGTTCGTGCTGCAAGGGCTCGTGACGGGGTTTGCCGGCGTGATGCTCGCGTCGCGGATGAGCCTGGGCGACCCGAAGACGTCGGTCGGGCTCGAGCTCGGTGTGATTTCCGCGTGCGTGCTGGGCGGCGTGTCGCTGACGGGCGGCGTCGCGACGATCTCCGGCGTGCTGGTCGGCGTGCTGATCATGGGCTCCGTGCAGGATGCGATGAGCCTGCTGAACGTGCCGACGTTTTACCAATATCTGATACGCGGCGGAATTCTGTTGCTCGCGGTGCTGTTCGACCAGTATCGTCGCAACCAGCGGCGCGCGATGAAGATCTGACCCTGGCGAACGCGCGGCCGCCTGCATAAGCGACAGATATCGGGAGACGGCATGCAACAGATTCATCCGGCCACGCAGGCGACGCTGCTGGCGGACACCCGCAACACGCTCGGCGAAGGCGCGACGTGGTGCGACAGGACGCACGCGCTGTATTGGGTGGACATCGAAGGCGCGCAACTGTGGCGCTGCCGTGGGGATGGCTCCGACCTCACGCCGTGGGCGATGCCCGAGCGGCTCGCGTGCTTTGCGCTGACCGACGACCCGGATGTGCTGCTCGTCGGGCTCGCGACGCATCTCGCGTTCTTCAATCTGCGCAGCGGCGCGTTCACGCGGATCGTCGACGTCGAGGCAGAGCTGCCGACGCGGCTGAACGACGGGCGCTGCGACGGCTCCGGCGCGTTCGTGTTCGGGATGAAAGACGAAGGCAGCGAGCCGCCGCGCGCGGTGGGCGGGTTCTATCGGCTCAATGCCGATCTCACGCTCGAACGGCTGGCGTTGCCTGTGGCCGCGATTGCGAACAGCATCGGGTTCTCGCCGGATGGCGCGAAGATGTATTTCTGCGATTCGCTGGTGCGCGAGATTTTCGTGTGCGATTACCGTGCGGGCGGCGATGTCGCGAACGTGCGGTCGTTCGCGCGGCTCACCGATGCCGACGGCGACCCGGACGGCTCGATCGTCGATCGCGACGGCGGCCTGTGGAATGCGCAGTGGGGCGGCAGGCGGGTGGTGCGCTACGGGCCGGACGGTGTCGAAACGGATCGCATTGCGGTGCCGACCGCGCAGCCGAGTTGCACGGCGCTAGACGGCGAAGGCCGCCTGTACGTGACGAGCGCGCGCATCGGGTTGAGTGACGGTGCGCTGGCCGACGACCCGCATGCGGGCGGCGTGTTCGTTGCGCAGACGCGGCACGCGGGGTTGCCGACGGCGCGGTTTGCAGGGACACCGCGCGGCTGATCGCTTACGGGATGCCGTTCATGGGATGCCGCTGACGCAGCGGGTTTCGCGGCCAGGCCGGCGGTCCGCCACGCGCGCGTGAGTGCGCAGCGGCTGTCCGGCATGCCTGGCACCCTCCGTTCGCCTCCCGACGTGCTGGTAAGATGGCCCGCAATTCCATCCTGCCCGCACCATGAGTTCCGCACCAACCAAACCCGCGAATCCGAAGCCCGCCACGAAGCCCGCCACCCGCGCGACCGGCGACAAGCCGAAGGCGCGCGTGCAGCAGCGCCTGACCTACGTGATCGGCGGTCTCGACCGGCTGCTGCGCCGCCACATGACCGACGCGCTCGCCCCGCTTGGCATCACGCTCGCGCAATACACGGCGCTGTCGGTGCTCGAGGCGCGCGGCGCATCGTCGAACGCGCAACTGGCCGAGCGCTCGTGGATCACGCCGCAATCGGCGAATGAAGTGATGAGCGTGATGGCCGCCCGCGGTTTCGTCACGCGTGAAGCGGACCCGTCGCACGGCCGCATCATCCTGCTGACGCTGACCGACGAAGGCGCGGCGATGCTGCGTGAATGTGAAGCCGTGCTGCGCCCGCTCGAGACGCGCATGCTCGGCGACGTCTCCGCCGACACGGCCGCGGACGTGCAGCGCGCGCTCGAACTGTTTTCGCGCAACCTGCGCGGCTGACCGTTTCCCCGATTTCACGACACGGGCCCGCCGGGCCCGCGCTCGCTTCGTCCGCGCCATCGACGGCCGGCCGACCGCTCCCTGATTTCCCCGCCGCTTTCTCCGCTTTCCGCTCCGGGTTTACACCGGCGCTCGTGCCGCTTGCAATATCAGGTAGCCTGATATTAAATGAAGCCGTCCGCAGCAGGAATGCTGCGCACCGAATCGCACAGGAACGAACGACAGGAACCGATATGAGCAAGTACGACAACCGCTGGCAGACCGTTGAAGTGAAGGTGGAGGCCGGCATCGCGTGGGTCACGCTGAACCGTCCGGACAAGCGCAATGCGATGAGCCCGACGCTCAACCAGGAGATGCTGCAGGTACTCGACGCGGTCGAATTCGACGACGAAGCAAAGGTGCTCGTCCTCACCGGCGCGGGCGCTGCATGGACGGCCGGCATGGATCTGAAGGAGTACTTCCGGGAGATCGACGGCGGCTCCGATGCGCTGCAGGAAAAAGTGCGCCGCGACGCATCGGAATGGCAATGGCGCCGCCTGCGGATGTACAACAAGCCGACCATCGCGATGGTGAACGGCTGGTGCTTCGGCGGCGGTTTCTCGCCGCTCGTCGCGTGCGACCTCGCGATCGCGGCCGACGAAGCGGTGTTCGGGCTGTCGGAGATCAACTGGGGCATCCCGCCCGGCAACCTCGTCAGCAAGGCGATGGCCGACACGGTCGGGCACCGCCGCGCGCTGCACTACATCATGACCGGCGACACGTTCACCGGCGTGGAAGCGGCCGACATGGGCCTCGTGAACAGCAGCGTGCCGCTGGCCGAACTGCGTGACGCGACGATCGCGCTTGCGGCCCGCCTGATGGACAAGAATCCGGTCGTGCTGCGCGCGGCGAAGCACGGCTTCAAGCGCGCGCGCGAACTTACGTGGGAACAGTGCGAGGATTACCTGTACGCGAAGCTCGACCAGGCCCAGCTGCGCGATCCGGAACATGGCCGCGAGCAAGGGTTGAAGCAGTTCCTCGACGACAAGACGATCAAGCCGGGCCTGCAGGCCTACAAGCGCTGATACAAGCGCGGACGCAGCCGCCGGCTTCCCCGCCGGCGTATTCGCAAGAGACAGGCATGGCAGGAGACAACATGACCGACAGACGGATGCTGATCGCGGGCGAGTGGTGTGCGGCCCGCGACGGGCGCACCTTCGACCGATTCAACCCCGCGACGGGCGCGCTGGCGTCACGGGCGCCGGCGGCCGGCCTGGCCGACGCCGACGCGGCGATCGACGCCGCGCACCGCGCGTTTCCCGCCTGGTCGGCGCTCGCGCCGACCGAGCGTCGCCGGCTGCTGCTGAAGGCGGCCGACCTGATGGACGCGCGCATCGACGCGTTCATCGCGACGGGCGTGGCCGAAACCGGCGCGACGCCGGGCTGGATCGGCTTCAACGTGACGCTCGCGGCGAACATGCTGCGCGAGGCCGCGTCGATGACGACGCAGATCGCCGGCGACGTAATCCCGTCCGACGTGCCCGGCAATCTCGCGCTGGCGATGCGCGTGCCGTGCGGCGTCGTGCTCGGTATCGCGCCGTGGAACGCGCCGGTGATCCTCGGCACGCGCGCGCTGGCGATGCCGCTCGCGTGCGGCAACACGGTCGTGCTGAAGGCATCCGAAGCGTGCCCCGGCGTGCATGCGTTGATCGGCGCGGTGCTGGACGAAGCGGGGCTCGGCGCGGGTGTGGTCAACGTGATCACGCACGCGGCGGCTGACGCACCCGAACTCGTCGAGCGGCTGATCGCGCATCCGCACGTGAAGCGCATCAACTTCACCGGGTCGACGCATGTCGGGCGCATCATCGCGCGTCACGCGGCCGCCCACCTGAAACCGGTGCTGCTCGAACTCGGCGGCAAGGCGCCCGTGCTCGTGCTGGACGATGCCGATCTCGATGCAGCCGTCGATGCGATCGCGTTTGGCGCGTTCTTCAACCAGGGGCAGATCTGCATGTCGACCGAGCGCGTGATCGCGGCGCGGCCGATTGCCGACGCACTCGTCGAACGCCTCGCCGCGAAGGCGCGCACGCTGGTCGCGGGCGATCCGCTGGCCGGCCATCCGCTCGGCACGATGGTCGACGCGTCGGCCGCCGCGCGTGCGGCGTCGCTCGTCGAGGATGCGCGTGCGCATGGCGCGCAACTGCCGCTCGGCTGTCGCGTCGAAGGCGCGACGATGCAGCCGGCGATCGTCGATGGCGTCACGCGCGACATGCGGCTGTATCGCGAGGAATCGTTCGCGCCGGTTGTCGCGATCCTGCGCGCGGACAGCGACGACGAAGCGGTCGCGCTTGCGAACGACAGCGAGTTCGGGCTGTCGGCAGCCGTGTTCAGCCGCGATGTCGAGCGCGCGATGGCGGTCGCACGACGGATCGAATCGGGGATCTGCCACATCAACGGGCCGACCGTGCACGACGAGGCGCAGATGCCGTTCGGCGGCACGAAGGCGAGCGGCTACGGCCGCTTCGGCAGCCGTGCGTCGATTGCCGAATTCACCGAACTGCGCTGGATCACCGTGCAGACAACGCCGCGGCACTACCCCATATGAGCGAGGCGACGATGAATGATGCGATGCTCGCCAGCGGGCCGGTGAACGACACGGGCGGCGTGCGCTATCGCGCCGCGGCGGTCGCCGTTGGTGCGGCAGAGATTCGTCGCGCGGAAAACGGCGCGTGGTACCTGCGTTCGCGCGAACCGCTCGGCGACTACCCGACGCGCCTGACCGACTGCCTCGTGAACGGCGCGCAAGCGCATCCCGATCGCGTGCTGGCCGCGAAGCGCGGCGACGACGGCCGCTGGATCGAGATCACCTACGCGCAGATGCTCGAACGCGCTCGCGCGCTCGGACAGGGCCTCGTCGATCTCGGGCTGTCGGCCGAGCGACCGCTCGCGGTGCTGTCCGGCAACGATCTCGAGCATCTGCAGCTGATGTTCGCGGCGATGCTGGCCGGCGTGCCGTACTCGCCGATCTCGCCCGCGTATTCGCTGGTATCGACCGACTACGGCAAGCTGCGTCATACGCTCGGTGTGCTGAAGCCGGGTGCGGTGTTCGTCGCCGAACGCGCGCCGTTCGTGCGTGCGCTCGACGCCGTGTTGCCGGCCGATGCGGCGCTGATCGTCGCACGCGACGACGATGCCGATGTCGACGCCGACGGAAAGGGCCGCGCGGTGCCGCTCTCGCGCCTGCTCGCCACCGCCCCGCGCACGATCGACGCGATCCACGCGGCGGTCGGCCCCGATCATCTCGCGAAGATCCTGTTCACGTCCGGTTCGACGAAGCAGCCGAAGGCCGTGCCGACCACGCACCAGATGCTGTGCAGCAACCAGCAGATGCTGCGCCAGACGATGCCCGAACTGACGCGCGAACCGCCGGTGCTGGTCGACTGGCTGCCGTGGAATCACACGTTCGGCGGCAGTCACAATCTCGGCATCGCGCTGTACAACGGCGGCACGCTGTATATCGACGATGGCCGTCCGATGCCGGGCCGCTTCGACGAAACCGTGCGCAACCTGCGCGAGATCGCGCCGACGATCTACTTCAACGTGCCGAAAGGCTGGGAAGAACTGACGGCCGCACTCGAACGCGATGCCGAGTTGCGCGACACGTTCTTCTCGCGCGTGAAGCTGTATTTCTTCGGCGGCGCGGGCCTGTCGCAGGCCGCGTGGGACCGGCTCGACCGCGTGACCGAAGCGCATTGCGGCGAGCGGATCCGGATCATGGCCGGCCTCGGGATGACGGAGGCGTCGCCGTCGTGCCTGTTCACGACGGGGCCGCTGATGCGCGCCGGCTATATCGGGCTGCCTGCGCCCGGCTGCGACGCGAAGCTCGTGCCATGCGGCGGCAAGCTGGAACTGCGTTTCAAGGGGCCGAACGTGATGCGCGGCTACTGGCACGCGGACGTCGATCCGCGCGACGTATTCGACGACGAGGGCTATTACCGCAGCGGGGACGCGGGCGTGTTCGCCGATCCGGCGCGGCCGGAGCTCGGGCTGCTGTTCGACGGGCGGCTGACCGAGGATTTCAAGCTGAGCAGCGGCACCTTCGTGAGCGTCGGGCCGTTGCGCGCGAACGCGGTGTCGAGCGGCGCGCCGTACGTGCAGGACGTGGTCGTCACCGGGATCAATCGCGACGACATCGGGCTGCTGGTGTTTCCGCGCGTCGACGCATGCCGTGCGTTGGCGGGGCTCGCCGCCGATGCGTCGGTGACCGACGTGCTGCGCGCGCCGGCCGTGCGCGCGGTGTTCGAGCAATGGCTCATCGAGCTGAACCGGCAGGCGAGCGGCGGTTCGACGTTCGTCGCGCGCATCCGGCTGATCGACACGCCGCCGTCGCTCGACCTCGGCGAAGTGACCGACAAGGGTTCGTTGAACCAGGCGGCCGTGCAGCAGCATCGCGCGGCGACGATCGACGCGCTGTATGACCCGGCACGGCGCGATCCCGACGTGATTTACGCGTAACCGGAAGCACATCGCATCACGCAGACACAACGACCTGCCGGCCACGATACCGGCAGGCATGCTTGCGGCCAGTGAATCAGGCTGCCTGATAAAGGCGGCCGTTCGGACGACACCTTGCGCGCTGCTTCGCCACTGGCCGGCGACGGCGCGCGGCGGCCGTTAGCGGGCCGACCGACTACAAGACATGGGACTGGAGACAGGATGAACACTTACGTTGCCGAAAAACCCACGGTCGCGACCACGCTCGCGCTGTGTTTCGCGATCGCCCTCCTCGAGGGGCTCGACCTGCAGTCGGTCGGCGTCGCCGCGCCGCGCATGGCGCGCGAATTCGGGCTGTCCGTATCGCAGATGGGCATCGCATTCAGCGCGGGCACCTTCGGGCTGCTGCCGGGCGCGATGCTCGGCGGCCGGCTCGCCGACCGGATCGGCCGCAAGCGCGTGCTGATCGCATCGGTCGTGCTGTTCGGGCTGCTGTCGATCGCCACCGCGCAGGTATCGACGTTCGCGATGCTCGTCGTCGTGCGCGTGCTGACCGGCATCGGCCTCGGCGGCGCGATGCCGAACCTGATCGCGCTGTCGTCCGAAGCGGTCGAGCCGCGCTCGCGCAGCAGTGCGGTCGCGACGATGTACTGCGGGATCCCGTTCGGCGGCGTGATCGCGTCGCTGATCGGCGTGCTGCTCGCCGGCGACACCGAATGGCGGCACATCTTCTACGTCGGCGGCGTGGGGCCGTTGCTGCTCGTGCCGCTGCTCGTGTGGTTCCTGCCGGAATCGCGTGCGTATCTCGACGTAGCGGGCACGCAGGCCGCGCGCACCAGCGTCGCACGCACGCTGTTCGGCGACGGCCGCACCACGTCGACGGTCGCGCTGTGGGTCAGCTACTTCTGCACGCTGATCGTCCTCTACTTCCTGCTGAACTGGCTGCCGTCGCTGATGGCCTCGCGCGGGCTCGATCGCGCGCACGTCGGCCTCGTGCAGATCGCGTTCAACGTCGGCGCGGGGCTCGGTGCGCTCGGCATCGGGGCGGCGCTCGACCGGATGCGCGCGTCGCGCGTGGTGGGCGGCATGTATGTCGGGATCGTGCTGTCGCTCGCCGCGCTCGCGGCCGCGCCCGGCTTCGCGTCGCTCGCGGCGGCCGCGTTCGCGGCCGGGATGTTCGTGGTCGGCGGGCAGTCGGTGCTGTACGCGCTCGCGGCGATCTACTACCCGACCGCGATGCGCGGCACGGGTGTCGGCGCGGCGGTGGCCGTCGGCCGGCTCGGCTCCGTCGTCGGGCCGCTCGCGGCCGCGACACTGCTGGCCGCCGGCCGCAGCGCGCCGGTCGTGATCGGCGCGAGCATCCCCGTCACGCTTGTCGCGGCCTTCGCTGCGTTCGTGCTGATTCGCCGCCCGCAGGCAGGCGACTGATGGTTCGATTTTTTCAATGCGCGCCGTCAGAGCGCGCTTACTCAAGGTCTGGAGACGCAACGATGAAGACGAAGACAAGGAACGGCCTGCTGGCCGCCGGCGCGTGCTGCGCGCTCGCCGCGCCCGGTGCGTATGCGCAGTCGAGCGTGACGCTATACGGGATCATCGATACGGGCGTCGAATACGTGTCGCACGCGAACGCGGCAGGCGACCACGTCGTGCGGATGCCGGGCGTGACGGGCGAGCTGCCGTCGCGCTGGGGGCTGCGCGGCACCGAGGATCTCGGCGGCGGCTATCAGGCGGTGTTCACGCTCGAAAGCGGCTTCAACGTGCGCGGCGGCGATCTCGGCCAGGGCGGTCGGCTGTTCGGGCGCCAGGCGTTCGTCGGGCTGAAGAGCGGCTTCGGCACGCTCGCGTTCGGGCGCCAGTACACGATGACCTATCTCGCGCTGCAGGGCGCGGACATCATCGGCCCCGACATCTACGGGCTCGGCTCGTTCGACGCGTACGTGCCGAACGGCCGCGCCGACAACGCGGTGACCTACGTCGGCGCGTATCGCGGCGTGACGTTCGGCGCCGCATATTCGTTCGGCCGCGACGGCGCGGGCACCGGCAACTCGCCGGGGCAGGGCACGTGCGCGGGGCAAGTGCCGGGCGACGCGGTGCAGTGCCGCAACTGGTCGGTGATGCTCAAGTACGACAGCGCGTACTTCGGTGCGGCGGCGTCGTACGAGGAACAGCGCGGCGGCACCGGCGCGGCCGCGAACTTCTTCGACGGCGTGGCGCCCGTTCCGTTCACCAGCAGCGGCGGCAAGGACGCACGCACGCACGTGAGCGCGTATGCGCAGGCCGCCGGCGCGAAGATCGGCGCGGGCTGGATCGGGCGGCGCGTGTCGACCGGTTCGCCGGCCGCGCCCGGCGCGCATTCGGATTTGTTCTTCGTCGGCGCGTCGTATGCGGTGAAGCCCGATTTCGTCGTCGACGGCGAAGGCTACCGGATCGTCAACAGCGCGCACGACACGCGCGCGACGATGGCCACGCTGCGCGCGACCTATCTGCTGACGAAGCGCACGGCGGTCTACGCGCAATCGTCGTATCTGTGGAACAGCGCGCATGCGCGCTACTCGGTCAGCGGCGGCGGGCCCGGCACGACGCCCGGCGAAGGGATGGGGCAGCTCGGCGCGATGGTCGGCGTGCGGCACATGTTCTGATTCACCGGCGTGACGAACCGAACGGGAGTTATCTTGAACAGGAAATCTGCATTCCTCTGTATTGCGCCGCTGTCCGCCGCCGCGATGCTAGCCGGTTGCGGCGGCGACGATTCGGTGAATTCCGCACCGACGCACCTGAGCGCCGCGACACCGGCCGCGATGGCGCAGACCTGCGACGCGCTCGCCGCGAAGCTCGCGTATGCGAACACGTCGTTCACGTCGGTGACGACCGCGGCTGCCGGCGCGCTCACGGTGGCCGGCAAGCCGATCGCCGAGCACTGCGTGATCGAAGGGAAGATGAACGAGCGCGTGAGCCCGGTCGACGGCAAGACCTATGCGATCGGCTTCGAAATGCGCTTGCCGAAGGCGTGGAACGGCCGCTTCTTCTACCAGGCGAACGGCGGCCTCGACGGCAACGTCGTGACGGCGACCGGCGAGATCGGCGGCGGCGGGCCGCTGACCGATGCGCTGAACCAGGGCTTCGCGGTGATCAGCTCGGATTCCGGGCACAGCGCCGCGCAGAACCCGCTGTTCGGCCTCGATCCGCAGGCGCGCATCGACTACGGCTACGGCGCAGTCGATGCGCTCACGCCGATGGCCAAGCAGGTGATCCGGCTCGCGTACGGCAAGGCGCCCGACCGCAGCTATTTCGGCGGCTGCTCCAACGGCGGCCGTCACGCGATGGTCACGGCGGTGCGCAACCCGGCGGACTACGACGGCATCATCGCGGGCGATCCGGGCTTTCACCTGCCGAAGGCGGCCATCGGCGAGATGTACGGCGCGCAGCAGTTCGCGAAGATCGCATCGGCGACCGGCTCGAACGGGCTGCCGGATATCCGCAGCGGCTTCACCGACGCGGAGCGGCAGTTCGTCGGCGCGAAGATCCTCGAGAAATGCGATGCGCTCGACGGCGCGGCCGACGGGATGGTGCAGGACGTCGCCGCGTGCCAGGCGCACTTCAGCGTCGATGCGGACATTCCGACCTGCGCGAACGGCACGCGCACGGGCGCGTGCCTGACGACCGCGCAGAAGACCGCGCTCGAGAACGTGTTCACGGGCGCACGCAACAGCGCGGGCACGGCGCTTTACGCGGGCTTTCCGTACGATCCGGGCATCGCCGGCGGCGGCTGGGCCGCGTGGAAGCAGTCGAATTCGATCACGCTCGACCCGGCCGCGATGGCGTTCACGTTCATGTCGCCGCCGAAAACCGCCGCGGCGCTCGCGAACCTGCCCGGCTTCGCGCTCGGCTTCGACATGGACAACGACGCGCCGGCGGTCTTCGCGACCAGCGGCGTGTACACGCAATCCGCATGGACGTTCATGACGCCGCCCGACGAGACCAACCTGTCCGCGCTGAAGACGCGCGGGGCGAAGTTGCTCGTCTATCACGGCACCGGCGATCCGGTGTTCTCGTTCGACGATACGCGCGACTGGTACTCGCGGGTTGCGCAGACGAACGGCGGCGATGCGTCGGATTTCGCGCGCTTCTATCCGGTGCCGGGGATGAACCATTGCTCGGGCGGGCCGGCGGCCGACCAGTTCGACCTGCTGACGCCGCTCGTCGCGTGGGTCGAGCAGGGGCGGGCGCCGGGTGCGGTGGTGGCCGCCGCGCGCGATGCGACGAACGCAGTGCCGAATGCGGATGTGCCGGCGTCATGGGGCGCGGGGCGTACGCGGCCGTTGTGCCCGTACCCGCAGGTGGCGCGCTACAACGGATCGGGCGACGTGAATTCGGCGGCAAATTTCAGTTGTCGCTGACGTAGCCGTCGATGGGAGGCGGCCGGCGCATGCATTCGTGCGCCGGTCGCCTCATGTGTGCAACCGCTCACTTACTCGCCCGGTTCGACCGGCACCTCGAGCCCGACCTTCACGCGGCTCATGCTCACCAGCGTCTTGAACCGCTTCACGTTGTTGTTCGCGAAGAACAGCTCGCGCGTGAGCGCGTTGTACTGATCCATGTTGCGCACGGCCAGGATCAGCACGAAATCCCATTCCCCCGTCACGTAGTAGCACTGCTGGATCTGCGGGCAGCGCTCGAAGGTGCGCTTCATCGCGTCGAGCTGGTCGATCTGCTCGCTTTCGACCTCGACGTTGACGACGATCGTCAGCGGATGATCGACCTTGTCCGGCGCGACGACAGCGGTATAGCGCTCGATCACGCCTTCGTCCGCGAGACGTTTCAGGCGCCGGTTCACGGCCGCGGTCGACAGGTTGACGCGCGCGCCGAGCTCGCTTTGCGGCGTTTGCGCGTCGCGCTGGATTTCCATCAGCAGCTTGCGATCGAACGCATCGAGTGGGGTGGTCATGATGGCGCGTGAAGCCTCGGAGGAATGAGAAATTTTTGCGTGGCGGCCGCCGATTTGGCGATTTTATTGACCGGCGTGCGCAATATTATTTTTCGAACCGGCGGCGCGTGCAACCCGTGCGCGCCCGACCCGAACCGACTCACGGAGCGCTGCCCCCATGCTGATCGCCAACCCCCGCGCCTCGCGCGTCGCCTATCCCCACGCACTGCGCCGCGTGATGAACATCGCATCGGCCGACGAAAGCGGCGCGTGGCTGTCGCACTGGCCGCTCGTCGGCAACCTGCGCACGCCGCTGCGCGCGCTGCCGGATCTCGCCGCACGGCTGGGTGTCGCGTGCGTCAGCGTGAAGGACGAGTCGTGCCGCTCGCCGCTTGGCAGTTTCAAGGCGCTTGGCGCGCCGATCGCGCTGGTGCGGCTCGTGAAGCGGCTGCGACGCACGCAGGATCTCGATCCGCAACGGCTCGTCACCGGCCGCTACGCGGCGGAACTGGCCGACCTGACGGTGATCAGCGCGACCGACGGCAATCACGGCCGCGCGCTGGCCGCCGCCGCGCGGGCGATCGGCTGCGGATGCGTGATCGTGCTGCACGCGCACGTCGACGCGGAGCGCGAACGCGCGATCTCCGCGTACGGCGCGCGGATCGTGCGCATCGAGGGGAACTACGACGAGTCGGTCGTCTGCGCGGCGCAGCTCGCACAGGCGAACGGCTGGTATGTCGTGTCGGATACGTCGTACGACGGCTACGAAGCGATTCCGCGCGACGTGATGCAAGGCTATGGCGTGATCGCCGCCGAGGCGGCCGCGCAGGCGGCTGAGGACGACGGGCGGCCGTTCACGCACGTGCTGCTGCAAGGTGGCGTGGGCGGCCTCGCCGCGGGCGTCGCGAGTTACCTGTGGGAGCGCGACGGCGTGCAGCGGCCGCGTTTCATCGTCGTCGAGCCGCGTCAGGCCGACTGCCTGTACCAGAGTGCGCTCGCGGGGCGCGCGTCCAGGGCGACCGGCAGCGTCGATTCCGTGATGGCCGGGCTCGCGTGCGGCGAGGCGTCGCCGCTGGCATGGGACTTCCTCGAGATGTGCATCGACTACTTCATGCTGATCGACGACGAAGACGCGGTGCAGACGATGCGCGGCCTCGCGGCCGGCAGTGAACGCGACGTGCCGCTCGTGGCCGGCGAATCGGGCGCGGCCGGCGTCGCGGGGCTCGAGGTGCTGATGCGCGACCCGGCGCTCGCGCGGCAGGTGGGGCTCGATGCGCACTCGCGCGTGCTCGCGATCAATACGGAAGGCGCGACGGCGCCCTCCGTGTACCGGAACTGCGTCGGCGAAACGGCCGACGCCGTGCTCGCGCGGCAGCGCGCCTGGCTGGACCGCACGGCAGTGGCGGCCTGAACGACATCCCGACCGATCCCGATCGATCCCGATCGACTACGACTGACGAGGCCAACGCGATGGACGCAACCGAAGAAAGCACGCTGCAGGGGCAACTGAAGGCCTGGCGCCGCCACTTGCACCAGCATCCGGAGACGGGTTTCGAAGAGGTGAACACGTCGGACTATGTCGCGCGCATCCTGACGACGCTCGGGCTCGACGTGCATCGCGGGATCGGCGGCACGGGGCTAGTCGCGAACCTGACGGCCGGCACCGGCAAGCGCGCGATCGGCATCCGCGCGGACATGGACGCGCTGAACATCGCCGAGCACGCGCCGGGCCGCGAACACGCGTCGCGCACGCCCGGCAAGATGCATGCGTGCGGGCACGACGGCCACATGTCGATGGTGCTCGGCGCTGCGCAGCTGCTGGCCGAGCGCAAGGATTTCGACGGCACCGTGCGTTTCATCTTCCAGCCGGCCGAGGAGCACGGCCGCGGCGCGAAAGCGATGATGGCCGACGGGCTGTTCGAGCGCTTTCCGGTCGACGCGATCTTCGGCGCGCACAACATGCCGGGGATGCGCGCGGGCACGTTCTCGACGCGTGCGGGCGGCATCATGGCGAGCGAGGACAACTTCGTGATCCGAATTGACGGGCGCGGCACGCACGCGGCGCGCCCGCACATGGGCATCGATCCGATCGTGATCGGCGCGCAGGTCGTGCTCGCGCTGCAGACGATCGTGTCGCGCAATCTCGATCCGGGCCAGCAGGCCGTGATCTCGTGCACGGAGTTCATCACCGACGGGCTGCGCAACGTGCTGCCGTCGACGGTGACGATCAAGGGCGACACGCGCAGCTACTCGCGCGACGTGCAGGCGCTGTTGGCCATGCGGATGCGCGAGATCAGCGAAGGGATCTGCCGCACGCACGGCGCGACCTGCGCGTTCGAGTACACGCACGAGTTCGCGCCGACGGTGAATTCGCCGGAATGGGTCGACACGGTCGTGCGGGCCGCGGCACAGGTGGCGGGCGCGGAGAACGTGGACGCGAACGTCCAGCCGATGATGATCTCGGAAGACTTCGGCGCGTTCCTGCAGGCGGTGCCCGGCAACTTCGTGTTCATCGGCAACGGCGAGGCCGCCGGGCGCGGCGGCGTGCCGCTGCATAACGCGGGCTATGACTTCAACGACGAGATCCTGTCGATCGGCGCGCGGTATTTCGCGGAAGTGGCGCGGCGGGCGTTGACGGCGGCGTAGCGCATCGCTGCATGATGCGGATGCGACGGGAAACGGCTCGCTGTGTGGCGGTCCGTTTCACTGTCAGGCGACACGAGCGGCGCCGCAGCCGCAGGCAACACATCGTGGCCGCGCTCGCGCGATGTGTTGCCTACCGCGAATGTCACTGCATCACACCAGTTCGCCCAGACACGCGTCGAACTGCGCGACGAGCCGGTCGACATCATCGGCCGTCGTCTGCGGACACACGAGCATCATGTTGTGGAACGGCGTGATCAGCACGCCGCGATTCAGCAGGTACAGGTGCACGATGTGCTCGAGTTCGCTGTCGAGCTGCGCACCGGCGATCGTGCCGTTGCGCGGCGGCGTGGGGGCGAACTGGAACTCGGTGCGCGCGCCGATGCGCGTCACGCACCACGGCAGTCCGTGTTTCGCGATCGCCTGCTCAAGCCCCGTCGCCAGCCGCGCGGCGAGTTCGAACATATGCGCATAGGCCGCGTCGGTCGCGACTTCGGCGAGCGTCGCGCGCATCGCATGCATCGCGAGCATGTTCGCGGTGAGTGTCGTACCGATCCCCGAATGGCCGGGCGGCGCGTTCAGCTTCGCCTGCTTCGCGCGTTCCGCGAATTCGGCGCTGAACCCGTACACCGCGCACGGCACGCCGCCCGCGATCGGCTTGCCGACCACCAGCATGTCCGGCTCCAGATCGTGTGCGACCGCATAACCGCCCGGGCCGCTGCTGATCGTGTGCGTCTCGTCGATCACGAGCAGCGTGCCATGGCGGCGCGTCAGTTCTCGGGCCGCCTCCCAGAAGCCCGGATCGGGCAGCACCATCCCGATGTTCGTCATCGCGGGCTCGGCGAGTACGCAGGCGACATCGCCGCCTTTCAGCGCCGCTTCGAGCGCGGCGAGGTCGTTGAATTCGACGACGCGCGTGTTCGCGAGCAGGTCGTACGACTGCCCGAGCAGGCTGTCGCGCTGCACGGGGCGGCCATCGACGAGATCGACGAACACGTCGTCGACCGTGCCGTGATAGCAGCCGTTAAACACCACGATCGTGTTGCGGCCGGTGGCCGCGCGCGCCCAGCGCAGCACGAAGCGGTTCGCGTCGCTCGCGCTCAATGCGAACTGCCAGACCGGCAGACGGAAGCGGCGCGCGAGTTCGCGCGACACCCACGCGGCATCCTCGCTCGGCAGCATCGTCGTGTAGCCGCGCATGGCCTGCTCGATGAGTGCCCGCGCGACGGGTTCGGGAGCATGGCCGAACATCGCACCGGTGTCGCCGAGGCAGAAGTCGGCGTAGCGGTGGCCGTCGACGTCGGTGAAGGTCGCGCCGCGCGCTTCTTTCACGTATAGCGAGAACGGCGTCGACCAGTCCTGCATCCAGTGCAACGGCACGCCGAACAGCAAGTGCTCGGACGCTTCCGCGGACAGGGCGCGGGAGACCGGCATGGCTTCGGTGAATGCGCGGCGCTCGCGATCGAACAGCGCGCGGGCGCGGATGAGGTCGACTCCGTGGCGGGAAGGCAAAGGCAGCTCCTGGGCTGTGAGGATGACGAAGACGATAGCGCGGAGCGCGGGGGGCTGAATAGAGGCGGAATTACCGAGGCGGACGCAGGTGCTCGGACGCGGCGATTCAATGATGCGCACGTTGACATGCGAGCAGCACGACGACCCGGCTCAGGTTTCCATTCGATGCAATTTGATTGAGAGATAGCATAGGTAAATAAAAAACGGAAATCGGCATAAAGGTTTCCATGTATTTGATTCCGGTTTTTCGCAACCTATCGTTGACGCATGTCGTTGCGTGAATATGTCCACATGGCTAGGTGAATACTGCCTTAATGGAGGATGACGGCAGGGTGGGCAGGCCGGCGAAAGGGCATTGCCGGCCCCATGCGCGCAATGGCGTAAATGGCATTCCATGGGGATATTGCATTCAAATTTCGAGATACTGGAATATCGAATTTGAATGGAATGGGCGGAATGTTTTGTCCGAAGCGAACCGCTAATGGGCGGCGTTCGGATTTCACGAAACGGCCTGAATACGGAATAGAAAAATGAAGATCGGCAAATACATCATCGCGGCGGGCGCATGCATTGCATTCACCGGCCTCGCCCAGGCGGGCCCGACGGCGCCGCACGCCGTCGTCAAGACGATCCGGCTGACGGCGCACATTGGCGACAGCCTGTTCGTGTCGACCTCGGGCGGTGCGGCCGCCCATGGCGTGGTCGAGCTGAATGCGACGGACGGCTCGCCGCAGACGTTCGGCGCAACGTTGCCGATCCGCGTCTACACGACGAATCCCGACGTCCGCGTCGCGCTGCTGCAGCCGCTGAGGCTGTCGAACGGCCGCTACGACATGACCGACGCAAAGGTCGTGCTGGCGGACAAGGCCGGCGGCGCGGACATCGCGCACGACGGCGCGCGCACGCTCACCCTGGTCAAGCCCGGCATCAATGGCTACGACGAAACCCGCAACCTGACGATCAGTGCCAATGCGCCGGCTACGCGCGGGGCAGCCGGGGTCAACGGAAGCTACCGGGGCGATCTGGTGCTGATGTTCGAACCGGTCGCGTCGGCGGGGGACGATACGGTACCGGGCGGCAGGGTGGCAGCGGTAGACAAGTAAGGATCTGGCCGGCCGGGTTGCTGCAATAAAAGTTTTTGCGCATAAACCGACAGCGGCACGACTGGCCGCTGTCGTATTGCATGGAAAGTTAGTGGACGCTCACACTTGGGCCGTTTCGGTCGGCGTGCGTTCGACGCCGGTCCATGGTGTGCCGACGTCGCTGCGAATGACGGGAGCGCCGACGCGCGGTGCCGGTGAGTAGGCGCTCGCCTGGCGGTGCCTGGCGCTTCCCGTTCGCAGCAGCGGCACGCTACGCCAGCGTCTTGACCATGTGGTGTTCGTCGTAGAAGCGGCCATCGACGAACATCGAGCGCGGTTCCGTACCGAACCGCACGAACCCCTGCGATGCATACAGCCGCTCCGCGGTGGCGTTGACCTCGTTCACGCACAGCATCAGCTGCTTGCAGTCCCATTCCCGCGCCGCGTGCGCGGTCGCGCTTTCGAGCAGCGTTTGCGCGATGCCTCGCCCGCGATACGCGGGATCGACGAACACGCCCCAGATCGTCGCCTTGTGCGCGATTTTCACGCGCGCATCGCGGCGCACGCCGGTGATGCCGACGAGCGTATCGCCGTCGAACGCGCCGAACACCGCACGTTCATGGGTCGGCGTGATGCGCGTCGCGAATTCGTCGACCGGCACCTGCGATTCTTCGTCGAGCGTCGGCAGGAAGGAGGTGGGGGCGGTGTCGACCGCACGCAGGCGAACGGTCTGGAAACGGGCGGCGTCGGCCGCATCGAGCAGGCGGGTGGTGATCGTCATCGGGGGCGTTCCGGTTGAAGGTCGTGCATGCCGGCGCGAGCCGCTGGGGCCGCGGGATGCATCGTCCTTATCGTAATAGGAATCCCGGTGTTGCGCGGTGGCGTTCGGCACCGCCGCGTGATCGCATTCAGACCGTCAGATCGTCAGATCGCGTCGCGCGGCCGCCTGGCATCGCCGTCGACGCAGCACGCGAGCACCTCGGCATCGGTGTCGCCGAGGCTCAGGTACACGTGGCCGACCGCGCTGTCGAGCTTCAACGGCATTGTGTTTAGCGGCGCGCGCGTGCTGTCGGGCATGGCCGGCAACGGCGTCACACGCGTGTCGGGCCCGGCGTCGAGCGTGTGTGATGGCCAGCGGTCGGGGCGCGGCAGTCAGTACTGCAGGAGAGAGGTCGTGCGACGGGGGGCGTTGGAGACGGAGGAGTGGTATCGCGGGAATATCGGCTGGCGTGATGCGCGCCGCGGCATAAAGAACAGGAACGAGGTGCAACTGGCGCGCCGTCGCGCCGAACCGGTGCCCGACGTCGAACGCGCGACGAGGCGCCCGATCAGCTCAGGCGCGCCGCATCCGAATCAATACCGCGCCAATTGATTGCCGTTGATCTGCACGCGATCGCCCGGACGCAGGTTGCCCGGCGACTGCACGTCGAACGAGCGCATGGAGCCGTCGCTGACCTGCACGTCGATCCGGTAGCTGCTCGGGCCCTGCGCGGCGCCCATCTGCTGGCCGATCTGGTTGCCGGCCACCGCACCGCCGAGCGCACCGATCACGGTGGCCGCATCGCGGCCGTGACCGCGGCCGAACTGGTTGCCGACCAGGCCGCCGACCAGCGCACCGACGACGGTGCCGGCGACGCCCGACGGGCCGACCGAGCCGTTGACCGGCTGGATGTTCGAGACCGTGCCGTACTGCGTGCCGTAGCCGTTGCCGTACTGCTGCTGATTGCCGTACTGGTCATACGGCTGCGACCCGTATTGCTGCGGGTTGCCGTACTGATCGTACGGCTGCGGCGCCTGGTTCGGATACGGCTGTTGCTGCTGGACGTAACCCGGTTGCGAATACGCGGGCTGCGCGTAGCCGGGCGTCGCGTATTGCTGCTGTTGCGGATACCCCGGCTGCGCGCCGTAGTAACCCGGCGCGACGCAGGCGGTCAGCGGAAGCGCCGCGACGGCGACGAGCGAGGCGAACAGAACGGTCTTCGTGGAAGGCATGCGCATCATGATGATTCCTGCATCGGCAACGGGTTCGCCGACGAATGCCGGAACGGGTGGCGAACTCGGCGTGAGTATAAGGAATGGCCGGAGGCGCGTCCGGTGCGGCCGGGTAACAACGTGTAAAGTCTGTTGCCGCGTAAATCGCCGCGCGGGCGGCGCGCGAAAGCGACGCCCGGCAAGGGCGCGACGCGGCTTCCCGACGCCCGCCTTCCGGCGATGCCGATGCCGCGCGGTCGTCGGTTTTTCCGTCACATTTCCCGCGATCCCGCCCCATCGCCGTGCCGGGCCCGGCGGCCGCGCGCGCCGCGCATCGCGAAATCGAATGCGCGGCATCGCGACATTTAATTGGCCTCGGGCGACGGCGTCCGATATCGTGGCCGGATTCCCTGCCAACGGTCGCGCCGTGCCGGCTGCGGTGCCTTCCCCTGTCCGCGCCGGTGACGTGCCGCGACCGCCCCACATTCCGAGCCATGACCGATCGTCTCTTCATCAACGCCGTCGACACCGGCGGCCAGCCCATCCAACTCGTCGTCCGTGACGGCCGCTTTGCCGCGATCGGCGCCGCTTGCGCCGCCGCGCCAGGCGCGAAAACGATCGACCTCGACGGCCGCGTCGTGCTGCCCGGCTTCGTCGACGGCCACATCCACCTCGACAAGAGCTTCGTCGGCGATCGCTGGGTGCCGCACGAACCGGTCGGCACGCTGCGCGAGCGTCTCGCGGTCGAAAAGCGCCAGCTCGCGGCCGCGCCGCCGATCGTCGAGCGTGCGAACGCGCTGATCGCGCAGGCCGCCGCCTTCGGCACGGTCGCGATGCGCAGCCACGTCGACGTCGATGCGACCACCGGTCTGTCGAACCTGCAGGCCGTGATGGCCGCGCGCGAGCAATGGCGCGGCATCGTCGATATCGAACTCGTCGCGTTCCCGCAGGCCGGCGTCGTCACGTGCCCCGGCACCGCCGAGATTCTCGATGCAGCCGTGCGCGAAGGCGCGGACGTGGTCGGCGGGATCGACCCGACGACGCTCGACGGCGATGCGGACGGCCAGCTCGACATCGTGTTCGGTATCGCCGAGAAGCGCGGCGCGAAGATCGACATCCACCTGCACGAGCCCGGTGAAGCGGGCATCGCGCAGCTGCTGCGGATCGCGGCGCGCACGCGTGCGGCGGGGCTCGGTGGCCGCGTGAACGTGAGCCATGCGTACGCGCTCGGCCAGGTGAGCGATGACGACGTGCAGCGCACCGCGGCGGCACTGGCCGACGCCGGCGTGTCGATCCTGACGAATGCGCCGGGCGACTGCGCGTTTCCGCCGGTGCAAGCGCTGCGCGACGCGGGCGTGCACGTGTTCGCGGGCAACGACAACATCCGTGACGCCTGGTGGCCGTTCGGTAACGGCGACATGCTGCAGCGCGCGATGATGGTCGGCTATCGGTCGGGCTTCTACACCGACGAAGCGCTCGGCATCGCGCTCGACATGGCGACGCACGCCGGCGCACGCGTGATCGGCAAGGAGAACTACGGAATCGCAGTCGGCTGCGATGCGACGTTCGTCGCGGTGCGCGCGCCGAATGCGGCGGCGGCCGTCGCGGGCGTGCCGGCCGAGCGCTGGGTGTTCCGTCGCGGCGAAAGCGACACCGGCGCACCGTTCGCTCCCGCGCTGCGCTTCACGCGCTGACCCATCTGACCGGCGGCACGGCGTGCGCCGTGCCACCTTCGCACTGACCGCACTGACCGCACTGACTGCACTGGCCGACCTCACCGGAACCGACATGACGAACCTGCTGATCCGCAACGTCCGCCCGAACGCCGACGCCGCGCTCGACATCCTGATCGAAGGCGATCGCATCGTGCGCATCGGCCCGTCGCTCGACGCGCCCGCCGGCTGCGCGATCGAGGACGGCGCGGGCGCGCTCGCGCTGCCCGGCCTCGTCGAAGGCCACACGCACCTTGACAAGACGCACTGGGGGATGCCGTGGTATCGCAACCAGGTCGGGCCGCGCCTCGTCGACCGCATCGAGAACGAGCGCCACTATCGCGCGACGAGCGGCCATGACGCCGGCGCCGCGTCGCTCGCGCTGGCGCGTGCGTTCCTCGCGGCCGGCACGACGCGCATCCGCACGCACGTCGACATCGATACCGAAGCCGGGCTGCGGCATCTGCACGGCGTGCTCGCGACGCGCGAGACGCTGCGCGGGGAAGTCGAGATCCAGATTGTCGCTTTTCCGCAATCGGGCGTGCTCAAGCGGCCGGGCACCGCTGCGCTGCTGTCCGAAGCGCTGGCCGCCGGGGCCGATCTGCTCGGCGGGCTCGACCCGTGCGCGATCGAAGGCGATCCGGTCGAGGCGGTGGACGTGCTGTTCGCGATCGCCGAGCGCCACGGCCGCGGGCTCGACGTTCATCTGCACGAACGCGGATCGATGGGCGCGTACTCGCTCGACCTGATCCTGCAGCGCACGGCTACGCACGGCATGCAGGGCAAGGTGACGATCAGCCACGGGTTCTGTCTCGGCGATATTGCCGAACGCGAGCGCGATGCGCTGCTCGCGCGGATGGCCGAACTCGGCGTCGGGCTCGTCACGACCGCGCCCGCGGCGGTGCCCGTGCCGCCGGTGGCCGCGTGCCGCGCGGCGGGCGTGACGGTCATCGGCGGCAACGACGGCGTGCGCGATACGTGGACGCCGTATGGGTCGCCCGACATGCTCGAACGCGCGATGCTGATCGGCATGCGCAACGATTTCCGCCGCGACGATGCGCTCGAGGTCGCGCTCGACTGCGTGACGCACGGCGCGGCGCGCGGTTGCGGTTTCGACGGTTACGGGCTGCAGCCGGGCAGTCGCGCGGACGTCGTGCTGGTCGACGCGCTGACGTTCGCCGAGGCTGTCGTCGCGCGGCCGGTGCGGCGGCTCGTCGTGTCGTCGGGGAAGATCGTTGCGCGCAACGGCGCGCTGGTCTGAGTGAAGCGTGAGCGCAGCGTCGCCCCGGTATGATCGGGTTTTCAGCGGGATTTCCCGGGAGACGACGATGCGACGCACGACAGCGGCACGGGCCGCACGATGGATGGCGGCGGCCCTGTTCGCCGTGACCACCGCGCACGCGGTGGCGGCCGGGGCAACGGACGCGCAGCAGGAAGCCAACCGGCGGACGGTGCTCGCGTTCTACGAAAAAGGCCTGAACGAGAAAGATGCCGACGCCGCGCTCGCGTACGTCGGCGATCGCTACGTGCAGCACAACCCGAACGCGGCCGACGGCCGCGACGGCTTCCGCAAGTTCGTTGCGTTCCTGCGCGACAAATATCCGCAGTCGCATAGCGAGATCAAGCGCTCGTTCGTCGACGGCGACTACGTGATCCTGCACGTGCATGCGGTGCGCGAACCGGGCACGCGCGGCAGCGCGATCATGGACATCTTCAAGCTCGAGAACGGCAAGATCGTCGAGCATTGGGACGTCAATCAACCCGTGCCCGAGCAGACCGCGAACGGGAACACGATGTTCTGACGGGGGGCGGGCGCGCGGGCGTGTCGACGTGCCCGCGGTCTCGTTGCATCGGCCGTGCCGCGGCGTCCTTCATATTGCCGCCGCATCCCGCCTGCTCGCTACTCCTCCAACTCCAGCATCGTCGCCAGCGCCTTCGTCAGTTCGCTGACCATCGGGTCGGCCGTCGGCCGATGCAGGATCGCGATGTCCATGTGCTCGATCGGCGCGAAGCCCTGCTTCGCGGTCAGCACGACGTGCTCGTCCGTCACCACGCGCGCGGGCAGCACGCTGATGCCGAGCCCGTCCGCGACGGCGGCCTGGATGCCGCTCAGGCTCGACGTCGTGAAGCTGATCCGCCAGCGGCGGCCGCGCTCCTCGATCGCCTTGATCATGTCGTCGCGATAGAGCCCGCGCGGCGGGAAGACGACGATCGGCACCGGGTCGAGATCGATCGTCGGATGCTTCGCGCTGTCGATCCAGCGCAGCTTCTCGGGCCAGCGCACGACGGCCTCGCGGCTGTCGCGTCGCTGCTTGATCAGCACGAGATCGAGCTCGCCGCGGTCGTATGCCGCGCTGATGTCGCGGCTCAGCCCGCACGTCACTTCGAGCTTCACCTGCGGATGCGCGCGCTTGAACGCCGCGAGCGCATGCGTCGTGCGGCCTGCCGCGAAATCGTCGGGCACGCCGAGCCGGATCGTCAGCGCCACCGTGGCGCCCGACAACGCTTCCAGCATCTCGTCGTTCAGCGCGATCATGCGCCGCGCATAGCTGAGCACCGTCACGCCCGCGTCGGTCGGCCGCACGTCGCGCGTGCCGCGGTCGAGCAGGCGGTGCCCGGCGATTTCCTCGAGCCGGCGCACCTTCTGGCTGACCGTCGACTGCGTCGAATGCAGGCGCGCGGACGCCGTCGTGAAGCTGCCGCAGTCGGCGACCATCACGAGCGCGCGCAGCAGGTCGAGGTCGAACAGGGGTCTATTCATTTATGCACTTCTGCGGATTCGAACATTTCATTTCCAAATGCGTGCGACGACTTTTAACATGGCCGGACGGAGTGGGCAATCGCGGTTTCGCCGGACGCGGCGCGGCGTTGTGCGGGCTGTTGAGGCGTCTGGCGCATACTCCAGTGGCGGTATAGGTCGCTTTACTGGAGCGATCTGAACCGCGCTTGGAAAGTGCTGCGCCAATCGCCCGTGTAGACGTCGCCGTTCGCGAATATCCGGGGAAATACGCTGTGTGTCGGATGTGCATCGCGCAGAGTAAACACGAAAAAGTCATTGTTTTAGCCGTAGATCAGCCACTGCACTAGCCTTCAGGCTCGCCTCCGCCTTCACCGCCTTTCTATTCCCATTCCCCCCGCTTGCGCTCAAAAATAGAGCGGTCTAGACTGCATCGCAGTTTCATCGAAGTCCCTGTCTTTCGCGCACCGCGCCGGGCGATCCGGCGCATCGCTCCCCACCGGACGCCGGCGTTCGCCCGCCGCGTCGAGACCTACAAGGACGCACCATGAACCGCATTGCAAAGCTCCTCGTTACCGCGCTCGCGTTCGCGCCGCTCGCGTCGTTCGCCCAGGACACGTCGACGATCCGCTGGGGCATCGACCCCACGTATCCGCCGTTCGAGGCGAAGCAGCCCGACGGCTCGCTCGCCGGCTTCGACATCGACCTGCGCAATGCGATCTGCGAGCAACTGCATGCGAAGTGCGTGTGGGTCGAGCAGGGCTTCGACGGGATGATCCCGGCGCTGCGCGCGCGCAAGTTCGACGTGATCATGTCCGCGATGACGGCCACCGACGAGCGGCTCAAGCAGATCGACTTCTCGAACAAGCTGTATGCATCGCCGGGTGCGCTCGTCGCGCCGGTCGGCTCGACGCTGCTGCCGACCGCCGCGTCGCTCGCGGGCAAGCGCGTCGGGATCGACCAGGGCACGACGCAGGAGGCGTACGCGAAGGCCGAATGGGCGACCAAGGGCGTGACGATCGTCTCGTACCAGAACCAGGACCAGGTGTATCAGGATCTCGTCAACGGCCGCCTCGACGCGACCTTCCAGGACAAGACGCAGGCCGGCTACTCGTTCCTGAAAACGCCGCGCGGCAAGGGCTACGCGTTCGCGGGCCCCGACGTGACCGACGTGCGGATCACCGGCTACGGCGTCGCGATGGGCGTGCGCAAGGGCGATGAGGCGATGAAGAAGCGGCTGAACGACGCGATCGTCGCGATTCGCGCGAACGGCACGTACCAGAAGATCGCCGCGAAATATTTCGACTTCGACATCTACGGCGCGAAGCAGCAACTGACTTCCGCACCGTGAATCAGTGATTCCGTGATTCATTCCATCGACAGGCACACCATGACGAGTATCCAGGACCGCGTCGCGCAAGCCGTGACCCCCGAACTGATCGCCGCGTTCCGCGAGGAAGGCGCGGTCTGCATCAAGGGCATCTTCTCGCCCGACGAAGTCGCCGCGCTGCGCGCCGGCATCGACACGAATCTCGCGCACCCGAGCGAGCGCGCGAAAGTCGCGAGCCGGCCCGACGATCCAGGCTGGTTCTTCGAGGATTTCTGCAACTGGCAGCACAACGACGCGTATCGCGACTTCATCGTGCGCTCGCCGGCGCCGTCGGTCGCCGCCGCGCTGATGGGCACCGAGCACGTGCGGCTGCATCACGACCACCTGCTCGTGAAGGAGCCCGGCACGCGGCAGCGCACGCCATGGCACCAGGACCAGCCGTACTACAACATCGAAGGCGACGACAACGTCAGCATGTGGATTCCGGTCGATCCGGTGCCGCTCGAATCGACGCTGGAATTCGTCGCGGGCTCGCATCTCGGGCCGTGGCTGATGCCGCGCACGTTCATGGACAAGGAAGCGAAGTGGTTCCCGGAAGGCAGCCTGGCTGACCTGCCGGACATCGAGGGCGACCGCGCGGCGTTTCCGATCCGCCGCTGGGCGCTCGAGCCCGGCGACATGGTGTGTTTCCGGATGCTCACGCTGCACGCGTCGGGTGGTACGCAGAACCGTCGGCGCGCGTTCTCGATCCGCTTCGTGGGCGACGATATCCGTCACGCGGCGCGCCGCTGGAAGACGTCGCCCGATTTCCCGGGGCTCGCCGAGCAGCTGCCCGACGGCGCGCCGCTCGATCACCCGCTGTTTCCGGTCGTGTGGTCGCGTGACGCGGGGCAGGCCCGCGCGATCTGACGTGGGCCGCTGTACATGACGAACGCGGCGGCCGTTTCCTGACGAAACGGCAGCCGCGTGCTTTTGTACGTGGGAAAAGGGATCAGGTCGGGTGGCGTCCGGCGCCAGGCTTGAAACGCGAGCCGAGCCGGTATCGGTTGCCCGGATGCAGGAAGTGCACGAACGTGACGGGCTGCCCGTTCGTCCAGGTGCGGCGCGTGAGCGTGAGGCACGGCTCGTCGGCGCGCATGTCGAGCAGCCGCGCCTGTTCGCCGGTCGGCAGCGACGCATCGACCACGTGTTCGATCTCCAGTTCGTCGTGCGACACGTTGTTGAACAGGTACTCGGACGGCGGCTCGACCTGGAAATCCTGGTCGATGAACCCGGGCGCGGCGGCCGGGTTCACGTAGCGATCCTCGAGCTGGATCGGGCGGCCGTTTTCCTCGTGCACGCACACCACATGAAACACCGGCGTGTTGACCGGCAGGCCGAACGCGGCCGCGACGTCGAACGATGCGGGCTCGCTCGACTGGCTCAGCACGCGGCAACGATATTCGTGCCCGCGCGCGCGGATTTCGTCGCGGATGTGCGCGATCATCAGCAGGTTCGACTGCGGCTTCATTTCGGCGACGAACGTGCCGACGCCCGCGATGCGCTTCAGCACGCCTTCCTCGGTCAGCTCGCGCAGCGCGCGGTTGACCGTCATGCGTGCGACGCCGAACTGGGCGGCGAGATCGAGCTCGGACGGGATGCGATCCCCGGGGCGCCAGTCGCCCGCTTCGACGTTCTGGCGAACGAGCGTCTTGATCTGCTGGAACGGTGCGGTGGCCTTCGTGACCATCGGGGATCCTTGCGCGAAAAGGTGACGATGCTAGTCGTCGTGACTGACGATGACCAGGATCTCCGCCTGCGCGGTGCCGAGGCTGCGCGTGCGGTGCGGGATGAGTGCGTTGAAATAGACTGAATCGCCGGTCTTGAGTTGCACTGTCTCGTTCGGAAATTCGATTTCGACGCGACCCTTGTGCACGAACAGGAATTCCTCGCCTTCGTGCTCGCGGAACGTCGACGCGACGAATTCATGCGGCGGATGCACGACGAACGGCAGCATCTTCTTCGGCGCGACGCCGGCCGCGATGCTTTCGAAGCGGTGGGCCTGGCTGTCGGCTGCCGCGCCCATCGCCGTGCGCTCGCCGGCGCGCGTGACCGTGATCAGCTCGCGGTTGTGGCTTTCCGAGAACAACTGCTCGACGTCGACGTTCAGTGCCTTCGACAGCTTCAGCGCGACCGCGATCGACGGCACGCTCAGGCCGCGCTCGACTTTCGACAGGTAGCTCTTGGTGAGGCCCGTCTCGTCGGCCAGCACGTCGAGCGTCCAGCCCTTCTGTTTTCTGAGCAGCTTCAGGCGAATCGTCATGGGGCGCCAGGTGTCCTTCGAAAAACCGATTGTAACGCATGACACAATGTGTCCTGTGGTGTATTGTGTGTCATGTATTGCCGGGGAAACGGCCGCGGACGGCGCGACCGACCCGATCCATTCAGGAGGTGAACATGGCGGAAACGCTGAATCTGACGAAGGAGGCGCTGGTCGCGCTGGCGGAGCGGCGTCTGGACGACGCGGTGGGCGACAGCGGCTGGTCCGCGCGGCAGAAGCTCGCGCTCACGTGCCGCATCCTGTTCGATGCCGGCCACGACTCGGGTCTGGCCGGGCAGATCACCTGCCGCGCGGGCGAGGCCGGCACGTACTACACGCAGCGGCTCGGGCTCGGTTTCGACGAGATCTCGGCGGCGAACCTGCTGCGGGTCAACGAGGATCTCGACGTCGTTGACGGCGAGGGCATCCCGAATCCGGCCAACCGGTTCCATACGTGGATCTACCGCGAGCGCCCGGACGTGAACTGCATCATCCATACGCATCCGGCGCATGTCGCGGCGCTGTCGATGCTCGAGCAACCGCTCGTCGTGTCGCACATGGATACCTGCCCGCTGTACGACGATTGCGCGTTCCTGAAGGACTGGCCCGGCGTGCCGGTCGGCAACGAGGAGGGCGAGATCATCTCGAAGGCGCTCGGCAGCAAGCGCGCGATCCTGCTGTCGCATCACGGCCAACTCGTGGTCGGCAAGACGATCGAGGAAGCGTGCATCCTCGCGCTGCTGATCGAGCGGGCCGCGAAGCTGCAACTGCTCGCGATGGCGGCCGGTGAAATCAAGCCGGTGCCGCCGGCGCTGGCGCGCGAAGCGCACGACTGGATTTCGAAGCCGAAGCGCGATGCGGTGACGTTCGACTACTACGCGCGCCGGGCATTGCGGACGCATCAGGATTGCGTCGCATGAGCGGGCGATTCGTCGTTCTTGTCCCAGATCATCATTGAGGAATACGTATCGTGTCCATCTTGCTGAAAGGCATCATTGCCTATCCGGTGACGCCGTTCTCCGCTGACGGCGGCGTCGACCTGAAAACACTCGAAGCGCTGATTGAACGGCTGATTGCCGACGGCGTCCACGCGATCGCCCCGCTGGGCAGCACCGGCGAAAGCGCGTACCTGTCCGACGCCGAATGGGAGGCGGTCGCCACCGCGTCGATTCGCGCGGTGCGCCGGCGCGTGCCGACCGTCGTCGGCATCTCCGATCTCACCACGGCGGGCGCAGTGCGCCGCGCGCGCTTCGCGGAACAGGCCGGCGCCGATGCGGTGATGGTGCTGCCGGTGTCGTACTGGAAGCTCGCCAACGACGAGATCGTCGCGCACTATCGCGCGATCGGCGCTGCCATCGGTATTCCGATCATGCTGTACAACAACCCCGCGACGAGCGGCGTCGACATCTCGCCGGACCTGATCGCGACGATCTACCGGACCGTCGACAACGTGACGATGGTGAAGGAGAGCACCGGCGACATCGGGCGGATGCACCGGCTCGCGCAACTGAGCGACGGCGAGATTCCGTTCTACAACGGCAGCAATCCGATGGCGCTCGCCGCGCTCGCGGCGGGTGCGGCCGGATGGTGCACGGCCGCGCCGAACCTGAATGCGGCGTTGCCGCTGGCGCTGTTCGACGCGATGCAGGCGGGCGACCTGGCGCGTGCGAGGACGGTCTTTCATGCGCAGTTGCCGCTGCTGCAGTTCATCGTCAACGGCGGATTGCCGGTGACCGTGAAGGCCGGGTTGCGCCTGCGCGGCTTCGATGCCGGCGAACCGAGAAAGCCGCTGATGCCGCTCGGCGACGCGCGCACGCGCGAACTCGAACGCCTGCTCGCGGCGCTGCCCGACGGTGTGACGACATGATCGATACGGCACGACCGCTGGTCTCGGCCGCCATCGGCGCGGTGCGGGTCGGCAAGCGCCGGCCGCTGGCCGGCACGCCGCACGCCAGCGCGATCGACAAGCAGCCTGTCGACACGCGTCTGTGGCTGGGTACGCTCGGCTTCGCCGGCGACGAGCAGGCCGATGCACGGCATCACGGCGGGCCTGACAAGGCGGTGCACCACTATGCGCGCGATCACTATGCGTGGTGGTCGGCGCAGATCGGCGCGCGCGACGTGCTTGCGCAACCGGGCGCATTCGGCGAGAACCTGTCGACGCACGACGTGACCGAGCGCGACGTGTGTCTCGGCGACGTATTCACGCTGGGCGGCGCCGTGCTTCAGGTGTCGCAGTCGCGGCAGCCGTGCTGGAAGCTGAACGCGCGCTTCGATCATCCGCGGATGGCCGCGCTCGTGCAGCAAAGCGGCCGGACCGGCTGGTACTACCGTGTGCTGCAGGAAGGCTGGGTGGAATCGGGCGACGTGCTGACGCTGCAGGCGCGCCGCCACCCGCAATGGCCGCTGGCGACGGTGCTCGACGTGCTGTACCGGCGCACGCTCGACATGGTCGCGCTCGATGCGCTGTGTGACGTGCCGAACCTGCCGCCCGCCTGGCGCACGATGCTCGAAAGGCGCCGGACGGAGCGGCAGGTCGAAGACTGGACAAAGCGGCTAGAAGGGCGATGATGTGCCGCGTGCCGCGTGCCGCGTGCCGCGTGCCGCGTGCCGCGTGCCGCGTGCCTCAGTGGCTCGGCAGTTCCCGCACGTCGGCTGTCGGCACCGAGCCGAACGCGTCGCTCAGCGCATAGCCGATCAGCTGTCGCGCGGCCGCCTCGGGCGTCGCGAGTGCGCCGCTCGACTTCAGCTGGTCGAATTTCTCGCGCATCGGGAAGTTGTCCTCGCTGGTCGAGCGGATCGTCGCCTGCATGCCCGTATCGACGACGCCCGGCGCGACGCTGCAGATCCGCAGCGCGCGGTTTGCGTCGAGCGCGACTGCGCGCGCATGGTGATCGAGTGCGGCCTTGGTCGCGCAGTAGACGCTCCAGCCCGCGTATGCGTTGCGTGCCGCGCCGCTCGACACGTGCAGGATCCGGCATTCGGTCGTGGCCCCCGCTGCTTGCGTGAGCGCGGCGGACAGCATCAGCGGCGCCGCGACGTTCACGCCGACCGCGCGTGCAACGATCGCCGGGTCTTGCGCAGCGAGCGGGCCGATCGGGTCGACGATGCCCGCGTTGTTGAACAGCAGCACGATCGACGCGCCGTCGACGAAGCGGCGCAGCGTGTCGCCGGCCAGCCAGGCCGCGACGGCCGCCGGGTCCGACAGGTCGAGTTCGATTTCGGCGAAGCGGTCGCCGGCTTGCGACGCGAGCGACGGATGGCGGCTGCGCGACACGCCGAGTACGGCGACGCCTTCCAGCAGCAGTTGTTCGGCGAGCGACGCGCCGAGGCCGCGCGTGTGTCCGGTGACGATGGCGCGTACGTGCGGGGCGGAGGAGGATACGGTCATGGCGATGAACGGAGCGAAGGGGTGAACGGGATGAGCGGCGTCGACGAGCGGTGCGCATGCGTGGCGGCATGGCGTGCGTGACGGGCGATGCGTGGTATTGCGTGCGAAGGCGGTCGCGCGGCGCCGCGGGCGTCAGGGTGACGCATATCGTAGCGCTCGCCTGCGCGGCTTGCAAACGCGGAATCCCCGGTGCCATGCGTATCCCTCGCCGCGCGGCACCCACTCGCCGATACGTTGGACGAAGCCCTGCTGCGGCAAGTGCGCGCGCCGGCACGCCGCGCGGCGCCGGGCCACGCGACGCGAGCTATCATATGGCTCGCCCGTGCGCGATGCCGGACGGGCCGCGATCGTTTCCCTTCACCTGCTTCACGCTGCGACGCCACCATGAACACCACGCCGGATACGCCCACGCCACGCGCCCTTCGCGAACTCACACCCCTCGAGGCCCGCATTCTCGGTGTGCTCGTCGAGAAACAGCACACGGTGCCGGACACCTATCCGCTGTCGCTGAACGCGCTGACCGCGGGCTGCAACCAGAAAACCGCGCGCTCGCCGGTGATGAACGTCAGCGAGGATGAGGTCACGACCGCGCTCGACGGACTGAAGCACCTGAGCATCGTGATGGAAGGCAGCAGCAGCCGCGTGCCGCGTTTCGAGCACAACATGAACCGCGTGCTCGGCATTCCGAGCCAGGCGATCGCGCTGCTGACGATCCTGCTGCTGCGCGGCCCGCAGACGGCCGCCGAGTTGCGCCTGAACAGCGCGCGCCTGCACGGTTTCGCAGACATCTCGTCGGTCGAGGCGTTCCTCGACGAACTCGCGGCGCGTGCGCAGCCGCTCGTCGTCCGGCTACCGCGTGCGCCGGGCGCGCGCGAGAACCGCTGGATGCACCTGATGTGCGGCGAAGTGAACCTGGCCGACTTCGCGAGCACGGAGGCCGGCGGCGCGGATTCCGTGCCGCCTTCCGAATTCGAAGCGCTGAAGGCCGAACAGAAGCGCCTCGCGGATGAAGTGGCGCGGCTGAATGCGCTGGTTCTGCGGATGGCCGGCGAACTGGGCATCGACGTCGACGCGCAAGGCGCGTCCTGACATCAGCGGCTGCGGTGCGTATGCATCGCCCGGCCCCGTCGCCACACGGCCGGGCCGGTGCGCGATGCGGGTACCGCCACGCACCGCCGCGTTACTTCAGCCTGACACCCGGTACGAGATAACGCGAACCGCCCGGTTTCAGGATCGGCGCGAGCGCCGCAAAGGGCGCATCGAGTTGCGGCCCGAGACAGGCACCCATCGCGTGCCCGATGCCGGAGACGCTGAACGACAGCTTGCCGGGGGCATCGAATTCGAACGCCAGATACTGCGGGAACACATCAGCACACGCCATCGAATCGCCGTCGCCGTCCGTCGGGTGAGCGCTGGATTCGGCCTTGTCACGCAACCGCGTAATGAAGTTCACCAGCGCGGGGCTCGTACCCGAGTCGCCGTCTTTGCTCACCGTCGTTGCGTCGATCACGCGATTCCAGTCGAGATACGTACCGCGCAACAGGTCGAACGTGACCGGATCGTAGTGATTGTTCGGATGGGCGCCGCCGCAGTACGTACTACCCGATTCCACGATGCCGAGTGCCGCAGGTGACAGCCACGTGACCCTCACCTGTTCGTCGTCGAAGCCGCCGAGCGAACCGGCGGCCGGCCCGTCGTCGGAATAGCGGGTCGACGCGCATTCGAGCGCGGCGAGATTCATCTGCCAGTGCTGTTGCTCGAGCAGGCGGTTGACCCGTGCCATGACCGTCGGATCGGGATGACGGCTCAGACGCGGATACATGAGCTTCGTGCGCGGGTCGCTCCACATCCGGTACGCAACGGTGCCGTCGCCGATCTCGGGGCCGGCCGGCTGCGCGTGCCCGGCAAGCTTCAGCGTGGCATAAGGCGCCTGCCGCATGTCGATGACCACGCCGCTTGCGATACCGCTGCCGACGCCGCCGGCGATGCTGTTGGTGACGGCTTCGACGGGGCCGGGCGCAACCGCGTCGGGATCGTATTCCGCAACGCGCCGCAGCGTGAAGCTGCGCGTCTTGCCGGAGCGCGCATCGGTCCAGCGGCCGCGATAGCCGGCCTTGTCCCGCGTGCCCTGCCAGGTGGCCGCGGCATGATCGAAATTGGCCTGCTCGCGGAATCCCAATGGCGTGCGCGCGTCGTCCGGCAACTGCGTTCGCACGAGCGGCTCGGTCAATTCCGCGGGCGTGCCGTGCAGCGGAATGTCGATGCCGTGCTGCGCATAGAAGTAGCGGCCCGAGATCGAACCATCCGCAGCCGGGCGATCGTCGAGTTCCATCACGACGGCGCCCGCACCTTGCAGCGTTCCTTCATAGACCGTGCGCGGCGCGGCATCGACACAGCCCGAGCGCAGCGCGATCATCACCAGCACGATCCGGATCAGCGGGCGCATCACCAGCGGCACCCGGTTTGTTCGGACGCGTCGACGTCCAGTACCCTGCCGAACGCGGTCTGCTTGCCGGTGCGCGCGCTGGTATAGGTCATCGAATAGATCATCGCGCCTTGCGACATCATCTCGTACCGTCCGTTGATTCTGCCGTCGACCATCTCGACCCAGGTCGTCGTGAACTGGTGCGGGCGCCCCTCGGCGAGCACTTCCTCGTCCACGTGCTCGACCACCAGCGGCAGCGCCGTTTTCGCTTTCGCGTAGCGGACCATGCCGCCCGACCAGTCGACGGCGTCGTCGTAGTAGGTGCGCATCTCGAAGCGTACGGGTTTGTCGCTGTCCGACTTGAAGCAGTACACCTCGGTGGAGACCTTCGCGAACGCGGGCAGCGACGCGCAGAGCAGCAGGGTGGCAGAGATTTTTTTCATGATGAGCCGGTGAAGAATGAAGTGCGGCATCAACCTAGCACGATCCGCGTCGCGCCTGCATCGACGAGCCGGAACAGCAGATCCTCGACGGCCGTCTCGGGCGCGGAGCCGAGATCCGCATTGACGCGCCACCCCTGTTCCGTGCGAACCGGTTCCGACAGGTAGTGAGCGATGCCGTGCAGGCCGTCTTCGGCCGGCGTGTTCTCGTCGTCGACATCGAACCACGCGAAGAACCACGCTTTGAACGCCTCGACGGCCGCGCTTTCGTCGAGACCGCCGGCCTCGATCGCGGCCCAGTCCCACACGAACGGGCGGATCGACACGGCCGCTGTTTCGAGGTCGAATTCCAACGGCTCGAACGCCAGCTGCGTGGCGGAATCGACCATCGCCGGCTGGCCCGCCGATTTGCCTTCGGTGGCGATGAGGTCGGCCCGGCACGGCAACGCGAGCGCCCCTTCGGTGGCGAGCGTGCCGTCGGCCCGCCGGTAGGCCGGTTCGACGATCACGGCCGGTTGCGCCGCCGCTTTCGCGAGCAGGTCGGCATACGGTTGGCGGATGGCGTGGAGCAGTTCTGAGACGGTCATCGTGGCGTATCGGTTGGGCAGGGAGCGATCGTTGCAGACAGCCAGTGTGCGGCGCGGCCGGCATCGCACGACGTGGCCTGCGGTACCGGACAGACTTGATCGTACGGCACTTCGGCAACACGCGGACAGTCGGCCAAATGGCCTGCGCAACCCGCATCGTGCGCAACCGATTTAGACGTTTACCTTCAAACAATCGAAATCGCCCGTCGAGCGCGCGCGCGTTGTGCTTCAATTCATCCGGTTTGTAGTCCTACTAAAAATTAAAGGTTCAGAACAGGCCGGATTACTCATTCACAGGAGACAGTCGATGGCTCGGAAACCGTTTTGAAGCGGCACACGCGATGGTCTGCAACACCGCCGAACTTCCTTCGATGAAAGCAGGTTATCCCAGGGGCCCCCACCATGTCCTCGAGACGTTTCATGATGGCCGCGGCAGCGATGTCCGCCACGTTGGCCATTACCGCGCCGGCAGCCAGCGCCGGCGCGCCGACCCTATCCGACCCGTTCTACACGTACACCGGCACCACGCCGTTGGCATCGATTCCACCGGGCACGGTGCTCAAGACGCGCAACGTGACCTATCACGTGGCCGGCATCCCCACCGCGCTGACCGCGCAGCAGTTGCTGTATCGCACCCTTAACGCGCTGAACCAGCCGGTCGTCAACGTGACGTCCGTGATCCGGAGCCCGGTTAGCAACGGCCAGGCCATCTCGTACCAGTCGGCCTACGATTCGCTGAACCCGTACGACGAGCCGTCGCAGGTGATCGCCGGCGATCGTGACGTGACCAAGGTCATCAACGTCGGCACGCTGCTCTACAGCGCGGAATCGATTCCGCTGTCGACGCTGCTGCTGCTCGGCTACAACGTCATCGTGCCCGACACGGAAGGCCAGACGGCCGATTTCGCCGCCGGCCCCGAATACGGGATGACGACGCTCGATTCGATCCGCGCGGCGCTCAATACGCCGTCCACGGGCTTGAACCCGTCGAGCAAGGTCGCGATGATCGGCTATTCCGGCGGCGCGATCGCGACGAACTGGGCCGCGCAGCTCGCGCCGAGCTATGCGCCCGAGATCAACAAGCAGCTCGTCGGCGCGGCGGAAGGCGGCGTGCTGGTCGACCCCGCGCACAACCTGCGCTACGTCGACGGCAGCATCGTGTGGGGCGGCGTCGCCGCGGCCGCGCTGGCCGGGCTGTCGCGCGGCTACGGCTTCGACCTGACGCCGTATCTCAGCGATACCGGCGTCGCCGTGTTCAAGGACATCCAGGGCCAGTCGCTCGCCTACATCCTGCCGAAGTACACGGGGCTGCGCTGGGGCACGCTGTTCAAGCCGCAATACGCGAACGACATCAACAGCATTCCCGTGTACGTGACGTATGCGAACAAGGTGAATGCGGGGCTGGCCGTCTCGCCGACGATCCCGATGTTCATCGGCCAGGGCACGGCGGGTGCGCTGGACGGCACGTTCAGCAGCCAGGTGGGCGATGGCGTGATGATGGCGTACGACGTGCGCGCGCTGGCGCAGAAGTTCTGTGCCAGCGGCACGCCGGTCACGTACAACGAGTATCCGCTCGAACATGCGGGCGCGATCGTGCCGTGGGTGGCCGGCATGCTGCCGTGGCTCTACGACCGCTTCAACGGGAAAACCGCGCCGAGCAACTGCTGGCTGACGTCGCTGCTGCCGAGCAATTCGCTGGCGCCCGAGACGCTGCACTAGCCGTAACGCCGCGCGTGATGCGGCACATGGCCGGGCGACCCTCCGCGGGTCGCCTTTTGCTTTTTGGCTTTTGATCTGCGTCGCGCTGCGGCAAGGCCGCCGCGTCGGTCCCCCCGCCGCGAGCCGTCACCGTCCCGTCCGGGTGCCATAATCGAGTCTGCCCATCATTCCAGACGTCCCCCGGAGAATCACCATGCAGAACCTCGACAATCCTTCCCACGATCGCGAGGTAGGCAGCGCCGACGCGACGCAGGACACCACGCGCATTGACGACGTCCGCATCGGCGCCGTGCGCCCGCTGATTTCGCCGGCGCTGCTGCTGGACGAACTGCCGGTGCCGGCCGCCACGCAGACGCTCGTCGAGGATACGCGCCGCGCGATCGGCGACATCCTGCACGGCCGCGACGACCGGCTGCTGCTCGTCGTCGGCCCGTGCTCGATCCACGATCACGACCAGGCACTCGACTACGCGCGCCGCCTGAAGATCGCCGCCGATGCGCTGAAGGACGACCTGCTGATCACGATGCGCGTCTACTTCGAGAAGCCGCGCACGACGGTCGGCTGGAAGGGCTACATCAACGATCCGCGCCTCGACGGCAGCTTCCGCATCAACGAAGGGCTGCGCGCCGCGCGGCAACTGCTGCTCGACATCAACGCGCTGGGCCTGCCGGCGTCGACCGAATTCCTCGACCTGCTGAGCCCGCAGTACATCGCCGACCTGATCGCGTGGGGCGCGATCGGCGCGCGCACGACCGAGAGCCAGAGCCATCGCCAGCTCGCGTCGGGCCTGAGCTGCCCGATCGGCTTCAAGAACGGCACCGACGGCGGCGTGCAGGTCGCGTCCGACGCGATCGTCGCAGCAGCCGCGAGCCATGCGTTCATGGGGATGACGAAGATGGGGATGGCCGCGATCTTCGAGACGCGCGGCAACGATGACGCGCACGTGATCCTGCGCGGCGGCAAGAACGGCCCGAACTACGACGCCGAGCATGTCGAGGCGAGCTGCGCGGTGCTGCGCAAGGCCGGGTTGCGCGAGCAGGTGATGGTCGACTGCTCGCACGCGAATTCGAACAAGTCGCACGAGCGGCAGATCGAGGTCGCGCAGGATCTCGCGCGGCAGCTGTCGCAGGGCGAGCAGCGGATCGTCGGCGTGATGGTCGAGAGCCATCTCGAGGCCGGGCGCCAGGACCTGAAGCCGGGCGTGCCGCTGAAGTACGGCGTCTCGATCACGGATGCGTGCCTGAGCTGGACGCAGACGGAGCCGGTGCTCGACGTGTTGGCGGAGGCGGTGCGGCAACGGCGCGCGCAGTCGCGCAGCGCGTGACGAGGGCGATGTACGCGATTCGCTGCGGTGTCCGTAATGTCGCGATGGCAAGAGACGCCTGACAGCGGCTGCGTCATCACGTCCGATGCAGCGTTTCGCGAGTGGCGCTAACATGGGCCGGTGTGATGCGTCGTACAAAGGCCTTCCCGTTTCACGCGACGCATGCACGGAGGCGGCTTGGCCGGCCGCCGACACCGACAACAATTCACCGGAGTGCATAACAGCATGGCTTTCTACAAGACCCTCATCGCAGCAACCGTCCTCGCCTCGAGCGTCAGCGCACACGCGCAGATCGCGGGTGCGCAGCCGATCAGCGTGACCGTCGAGCAATCGCAGGCGCTGCTCGAAGGCTGGAGCGTGAAGAAGAGCGTGCTCGGCAAGGCCGTCTACAACGACGAGAACCAGAAGGTCGGCACCGTGCGCGACCTGATCGTCGCACCGGACGGCTCGGTATCGGCGGCGATCGTGTCGGCCGGCGGCTTCCTCGGCGTGGCCGCGCACGACGTCGCGGTGCCGATCGCATCGCTCGACGTGCGCAACGGCAACATCTACCTGCCGGGCGCGACGAAGGATGCGCTGAAGGCGACGCCCGCGTTCCAGTACGCGAAGGTGCCGTCGCCGCCGAAGCCGAAGAAGCTCGACGACAAGCACTGAGCAAACATTGATTTGCTCGGCCCGGCGTGCAACGCGCCGGGCCTGGCCCGGCCGGCCGCACGCCCGAGAGGCTCGCGCGTCGGTCCGGACACTCAGGCCGCGGGCGTCTGCTCGCCCGGCCAGTTTCCGCTGAATCCGAACACGACCGGCCCGCTTAACAGCACGCTACCGGCGCCATCCCAACGCACCGTCACGTCGCCGCCGTCGCATTCGACCCGCACCGACGCATCCAGCAGCCCGCGCCGGATGCCATTGACGACCGCCCCGCACGAACACGATCCCGAACCGAGCGGCACGCCGCCGCCGCGCTCCCAGATGCGCAGGCGAATATGCGTGCGATCGATGACCTGAACGAAATGCACGTTGGTTTTCTGCGGAAACAGCGGATGCGTCTCGATGGCCGGGCCGAGCGCCGCGACATCGATCGTGCCGAGATCGTCGACGAAGAAGGTGCAGTGCGGATTGCCCATGTTGCACGCGGCCGGCGCGCCGGGCAGCGGCAGTGCGAGGGTGTCGAGTGCCTCGGCGAGCGGCACGTCCCGCCAGCCGGTGAGCGGCCTGCCCATCTCGACGGTGATCAGGCCGTTCGCCTCCGTCGAGCACACGAGATACCCGCGGGGAGTCCGCAGCACGAGCGACGACAGGCCGGTTTCCCGCATCAGTTGCCACGCGACGCCGCGCGTCGCGCTGCCGCAGGTGTCGAGCGGCGAGCCGTCGGCGTTCCAGAACGCGACGCGGGCCGCCGCGTCGTCGCAGTCCGACACGATCGCGAGCTGGTTGAAGCCGATGCCGCGCTTGCGATCGCCCATGCGCCGCGCGAGGTTGCCATCGATCGCGTATGCGTGATCCTGGCCGCGCAGGTCGACGATGGCGAAATCGTCGCCATTCGCGTTCATCTTCTGAAATCCGAGCGGCATGACAGTTCCGGAAGGGAGGCAGGCGAACACTGTACGTGGCTCGCCGTTCGCGATCAATCGCCGCACGATGCCGTGCTCGCGCCGCGCATCTACGTAATTCTACGTAGCTCCGCATACGTAGTTATCCGCTTGTAAGCCGCCCCGGTCGCGCGGAATACTACGGCCCATCGCCGCGACCTCTGCGAGGCTGCGGCACGACGCATCGACGTCACGCGGGTTCGGCCCCTCGCCGCATCCACTCAAAAACACATTGGAGACCAGGAGACGCCATGAATCGGGCTTCCAGTACCCTGCTCTGGATCGCGGTCGCGCTGCTCGGCGCGTTCGCGTTCGGCACGATCGCACTCGCACACGGCGAGCGCGTCAGTGCCCTCTGGATCGTGATCGCCGCAGTCTGCGTGTATCTGATCGCGTATCGCTTCTACAGCCGTTTCATCGCCAGCAAGGTCATGCAGCTCGACGGGCTGCGGATGACGCCGGCCGTCAAGTACAACGACGGCCTCGACTACGTGCCGACCAACAAGTACGTGCTGTTCGGCCATCACTTCGCCGCGATCGCCGGCGCCGGCCCGCTCGTCGGGCCCGTG
The DNA here is from genome assembly GCF_002223205.1 of Burkholderia sp. AU27893. Classification (NCBI taxonomy): domain Bacteria; kingdom Pseudomonadati; phylum Pseudomonadota; class Betaproteobacteria; order Burkholderiales; family Burkholderiaceae; genus Burkholderia; species Burkholderia sp. AU27893. Next base: position 113,783 of record NZ_NKFD01000003.1, read on the forward strand.
CTCGCCGCGCAGATGGGCTACACGCCCGGCATGCTGTGGATCCTGGCCGGCGTCGTGTTCGCCGGCGCGGTGCAGGACTTCATCGTGCTGTTCATCTCGACGCGCCGCGACGGCCGCTCGCTCGGCGATCTCGTCAAGATGGAGCTCGGCACGGTGCCCGGCGTGATCGCGCTGTTCGGCGCGTTCCTGATCATGGTGATCATCCTCGCGGTGCTCGCGCTGATCGTCGTGAAGGCGCTGACGAATTCGCCGTGGGGCACGTTCACCGTCGCCGCGACGATTCCGATCGCGCTGTTCATGGGCGTCTACACGCGCTACATCCGTCCGGGCCGCATCGGCGAAGTGTCGATCATCGGCTTCGTGCTGCTGATGGCATCGATCGCGTTCGGCCAGCACGTGCACGATTCGCCGACGCTCGCCGCGTGGTTCACGTTCACGGGCACGCAGCTCACGTGGATCCTGATCGGCTACGGCTTCGTCGCGTCGGTGCTGCCGGTGTGGCTGCTGCTCGCGCCGCGCGACTACCTGTCCACCTTCCTGAAGATCGGCACGATCCTCGGCCTCGCGATCGGCATCCTGGTCGTCGCGCCGGAACTGAAGATGCCCGCGCTGACGAAGTTCGTCGACGGCACGGGCCCGGTGTGGTCGGGCAACCTGTTCCCGTTCCTGTTCATCACGATCGCGTGCGGTGCCGTGTCGGGCTTCCATGCGCTGATCTCGTCGGGCACGACGCCGAAGCTGATCGACAACGAAACCAACGCGCGCTTCATCGGCTACGGCGCGATGCTGATGGAATCGTTCGTCGCGATCATGGCGCTGGTCGCCGCCTGCGTGATCGAGCCGGGCATCTACTTCGCGATGAACGCGCCGGCCGCCGTGCTCGGCTCGACGCCGGAAGCGGTGGCCAACACCGTCACGCAATGGGGCTTCGTGCTGACGCCCGACATGCTGACGCAGACCGCGAAGGCCGTCGGCGAAACGACGATCATCGCGCGGGCGGGCGGCGCACCGACGCTGGCCGTCGGCATGGCGCACATCCTGCACCAGGTGATCGGCGGCGAAGCGATGATGGCGTTCTGGTATCACTTCGCGATCCTGTTCGAGGCGCTGTTTATCCTGACGGCCGTCGACGCCGGCACGCGCGCGGGCCGCTTCATGCTGCAGGACCTGCTCGGCACGTTCCACCCGGCGCTCAAGCGCACCGAGTCGCTGCCCGCGAACCTGGTCGCCACCGCGCTGTGCGTGGCCGCGTGGGGCTACTTCCTGTACCAGGGCGTGGTGGATCCGCTCGGCGGCATCAACACGCTGTGGCCGCTGTTCGGCATCTCGAACCAGATGCTCGCCGCGATCGCGCTGGTGCTCGGCACCGTCGTGCTGTTCAAGATGAAGCGCGAGCGCTATGCGTGGGTGACGATCGTGCCGACCGTGTGGCTGCTGATCTGCACGCTGACCGCCGGCTGGCAGAAGATTTTCGACGCGAACCCGAAGGTCAGCTTCCTCGCGCACGCCGCGAAGCTGCAGGCCGCGGTGGACGAAGGCAAGGTGCTCGCGCCGGCGAAGTCGATCGCGCAGATGAAGCGGATCATCTTCAACGACTACATCGATGCAGCGCTGGCCGGGCTGTTCATCTTCGTCGTCGTGGCGATCGCGGTGTACGGCGTGATCGCCGTGCTGCGCGCGCGCCGCGAGTCGAAGCCGACGGTGCGCGAGACGCCGTACGAAGCGATGCCGGCCGCGCAGGCGCTCGGCAGCGGACGTTAAGGGGAGGCCGCGATGTTCAGCGATCTTGGCAGCGACCTGCGCAGCGCGGGGCGTTACCTCGGGCAGGCGTTGCGGCTGATGGTCGGCCTGCCCGACTACGACACCTACGTCGCGCACATGCGCGCGACCCATCCGGACCGCGAGCCGATGACGTATGAGGAATTCTTCCGCGAGCGTCAGAACGCGCGGTACGGGTCAGGCGCGGGGAAGTGCTGCTGAACCGGGCTGCCCAGGCCGTTCGGTCATCGAAAGGGAAGCGCCGCGATGCATGTCGCGGCGCTTTTTTCTTTGGCGGGCCGGCGGCGTGCTTCGCCGTTTGCCTGAACGCAGCACGGCAAATTCCGCCGGCCGGTATCATAGGGTTTCCTCTTTTCCCGATGGACCCGCAGGAGAACACGTCGTGCATGTCGGTGAGCGTTTCAACAGCATTTCCCATCTCGTCGGCGCGGTGCTGTCGGTGGTCGGCCTCGTCGCGCTCGTGACGATGGGCGCGCTCGAAGGCGATCCATACAAGGTGGTGAGCTTCAGCGTGTATGGCGCGATGCTGATCCTGCTCTATGCGATCTCGACGCTGTATCACAGCGTGCGCAATCCGCGCCTGAAAGCGATCCTGCAGAAGTGCGACCACTCGGCGATCTACCTGCTGATCGCCGGCAGCTATACGCCGTTCACGCTGGTCACGCTGCGCGGCCCGTGGGGCTGGTCGCTGTTCGGCGTGAGCTGGGGGCTGGCCGTGTTCGGGATCGTGCAGGAGCTGACGCTCGGGCGGCGCACGCGCCTGCTGTCGATGATCCTGTACGTGGCGATGGGCTGGCTCGCGCTCGTCGCGGTGCGTCCGCTGATCCACGCGCTGCCGCCGGTCGGTACCGCGTGGCTCGTGGCCGGTGGGTTGATCTACAGCGCGGGCATCTACTTCTTCATCAACGACGAGCGCATTCGCCACGGGCACGGCATCTGGCATCTATTCGTGCTGGCCGGGAGCCTGTGCCAGTTCGTCAGTGTCGCGATGTATGTCGCGTGAGCGACGGGCGGCGTTGAGACAATGACGGCGCGCAGCGCCGCCGCGCGTGCACCTGCCGGAGCATGCGTTACCGGCGCGTGGCGGCCCGCAGCTGCGCGGCCGGTTCGCCGGATGCCGGTGTCGGCCTCGCCGTGATCCACCACGTCGCGGCGGCGAGCGCCGACAATCCGGTCGCGATGCCGAGCGCCACCCGCATCGCCGCCGGAAACGGCTGCAACGTCGCGATGCACGCACCGAAAATCGCCACCCCGAGCGCCGATCCACTTTGCCGCGCCGCGTTCAGCGCGGCCGCCGCCACGCCGGCGCGGCGCCGGTCGACCGTCCCGAGCGCCGGCGACGTCGCAGCCGGCGAGATGAATCCCGATGCGAAGCCGATCGCGAGCATCGGCGCGATGGCGAGCCACGCGGGTGTCGTCGCGCCGATGCCCGTCATGCCGAGCGCGCCGGCCGCATAGAGCCCAAACGCCGCGCACATCGTGCCGCGCGCGCCAAAGCGTGCAACCAGCTTGCCCGAACCCAGCCCGCCGAGCGCGACCATCGCGGTCATCGGCAGGAACGCGAGCCCCGTATCGAGCGGGCTCGCGCCGCGGACCTGCCGATAGAACAGGCTGAACACGAACAGCAGGCCGTAGAACACGAACGCCGACGCCATCGACACGAACGTCGAGCCGGCGAACAGCCGGTTGCAGAAGAACGCGAGCGGCAGCATCGGTTCGCGGCGCTGCGCTTCGATCACGATGAACGCGCTCCACGCGACGACGCTCGTCACCGCACCGCCGATGATCGGGCCCGAGCGCCAGCCGAGCGACGGGCCTTCGATCAACGTGCCGATCAGGGCCGCGATCGCAACGATGGCCGCGGCCTGGCCGCCCCAGTCGAAATGCCGCGAGGCGTCGACGACGGCGGCGCGCACGACAGAGCGGCCGAGCCAGATGCCGGCCAGCCCGAGCGGCAGGTTCACGAAGAAGAGGCTGCGCCACCCGAACAGATGGATCAGCAGGCCGCCGATCAGTGGGCCCGACGCCATCGCGATGCCACCGCAGCCCATCCACAGGCTGATCGCCGACGCGCGCGCGGCCGGTTCGGGGAACGCGCGGTTGAGTAGCGCGAGCGAGCAGGGCACCAGCATCGCGCTGCCGACGCCTTGCAGCACGCGGGCGATCGCGAGTGCCGGGAGCGTCGGCGCGACGCCGCACAGCGCCGACGCGGCGACGAAGACCGCGAGCCCGGCGATATAGACGTCGCGATCGCCGAGCCGGTCGCCGAGCGTGCCGCCTGTCATCAGCAGACTCGCGAACGCGAGCGTGTACGCGTTCACGATCCACTGCAGGCCGGCCACGCGGCTGCCGAATGTCTGGGCGATGTCGGTGAGCGCGACGTTGACGATGGACGCGTCGAGCAGCACGAGCGTGTAGCTCACGCAGGTCGCGGCGAGCACGCGGCGCGCGGCGACCCGATCCAGTGCGGCGGCCGTCATGCGCGTTCGGGCGACGGTGTGGCGGCCCGCAGCGCATTGAACCCGACCCATCCCCAGTACACGCGATGATGCGCGATCAGCCCGTCGCGCAGATCCATCACCTCGACGAGATCGACCTGGTCGCCGTCCGGCGTGGCGCGCGGATATTCCCACGTGAGCTGGCGGCCGTTCGAGAAGAACAGCCCGGTGCGGTACCAGCGCCCGAGCTGGCTGCCCGGGTTGCGTAGGCCCGCTTCGAAGAATGCGCCGATCGCGGCCTTGCCGTGCAGCACGCCGGAACCGTGAGCGGGCAGCGTGACGACGATCAGCGGCGTTTCGAGCACCGCGTCGTCGGCATACAGCGCCATCAGCGCATCGATGTCGTGCGCGACGACGGCCGCGTGCCAGCCTTCATAAATGTGCCGGGCATCGGCGTCGGTCTGTGACATGGCGGGTTCCCTGAAGCATCGATAACGGAACCCACTGTATGGCCGCGCCGCCGCGGGACGTTTCACGTCGACCCGAAACGTGGATGTCGCCGCGCCGCAGGCGGCCGCGTGACGGCCGTTATCCGGCCAGCGCGTCGAGATTCAGCTGATACGACTTCCCGATCCACACCGCGCAATCGCGATGGTCGCGCAGTTCGTCGTTCGTATTCGGATGCAGGAAGATATCGAGCGCGCCATGGTTCAGCACGAGCCACGGCACGATTTCGTCGAAGCGCGCGGCGTCGAATGCGATCTGGTACGACCAGGCCGGATGCGGGCCGACGAGGCGTTCGTGAAAGCGGCCGAGTTCGATGACCGCGCCGAACCGTTCGTCGACGACCTGGCGAAACGCCCAGGCCGCGTCGCGGCTGGCCGCATCGAAATAGACGTGGGCGTGCCAACTGTGGATGGCGGTGATGTCGAGGGCGGCCATGGAAGGACTCGATGAAAAGGGAATGCATGAGGTGCCGTGCGAAACGGCCGATGCATGATTATCGCGCGTCCTTGCCGTGCGCGTCGTGTCGCGATCCGGCAATCCGGGTGCGATGACTTGTCCTGAATCACGAAAAACGTTCACTTCGATTGGGCCGGCGATTGGGGGTCCGCACGCGCGATATCACGCCGGAAGCCTTGTCGGCGGGTGCGCCGGTGGTGATCGCATCGGCAACATGTCATTTCCGAAATTGAAAAAGCGCGGCGTGCGCTGCTTCGGATCGTCTGAACAAACGCGATCAGGGCGTTGAATGAAATAAAGAAATGCCTGTTTGGCGGGATTCGCGCATGACGCGGTTTGCGCACCGGGTGTCGACACCGAAAATATCAATTGCGGAATCGGCTATTCATACGGAATGCGGCGCGTCATACGATGGTTTCAACGCATCGTCGATCATGATCGATGCGGGGACAACCATCTGGAGGCCACTATGCGATCCCTCGTTCCCGTTGCGGTACTTTCCTGCGCACTCGTTGCGCTGCCCGCTGTCAGTTTCGCTCAGTCTGCCGTGACCGACGGCGCATCGAATGCGTCGCTGTCGAGCTGGTCGGCGGCGCGTGCCGAAACCGACGCGCAACTGCTGCAGATGACGCGCGCCGGTTATCGCGCAACGTCGGCCGGCAACCAGAACTATCCGCTCGCGATGCAGCGCGCGCTCGAACGTATCCACAACCCGGTGCCGGACCGGTCGCGCGAAGCGCGTGCCGAGATGGAAGCGCGCGCCGCGCGCGACGTGCAGGGCGGCCATCCGGTCAAGGCGTTCTTCGTGAAGACCGCGTACTACCTGAAGGGCGAGAACACATTCTGATGCAGGAGGCGAGCATGGCTTGCACGATCCGATTTGCAGGCGTCGCTCGCGCGTCGGCGCCGCGCCGGCCGCCGGACACACGAGCGACGCCACGGCGCGACGATGGGCACAACGCGCGGCGTCGTGCGAAGCATCTGCGCGATGCGCACCGCGACGCCGTTGCGTGCCGCCTCGCATGGCCGGCTTTCGACGCGAGCGATGCGCCCGTCGACGGGAGCCCATCATGAAAGGCACCCGGAAGCACCGTCGCCACGTGCCGCTGACCCGCGAGTGGCTGCTGCCGCTGCCGCCCGTGCATGCGCGCGACATTTCGCTGAAATGCCACATGGCGCTCGTCGCGCTGCGTAGCGGGCATGGCAGCGAGGCGCTGCTGATGCGCTTGCGCACGAGCGTCTACCTGGTGTTCCTGGCGCTCGACGATGCGGTATGCGCGGACGCGGACATCGACCTGTGCGTCGATGCGGAACGTGCGCTCGACGCGGGTGTGGCGCGCGCGGTGCAAAGCGGCGCATGGGCGCTGCATGACGACGAATGCGCGGTACTCGAGCATGTGCTCACGGCGCACGACACGTGCGTCACGACGCTCACGCGGCATCGGCTGGCCGAGCTGTGGGAGCACGTCTGCGCGTTCGCATCGAGCGGCCAGCCGGCGCTCGTCGCGGGCGCGGCGCAGAAGATGCGCGTGCATGCGGCCGAATCGCTGGCCGCGTAGCGTCGCACCGGTTTCGCAGGGAGGATGGAGGAGACAGGGCCGGCCGCACCGGCGCAGCCGACACGGTCGCGTTGATTCAGCGCAGGCGTGGCTGTCGCGGCAATCGATACGGCGGCGGCGAAATGCGATGCAAAATCGCGGCCCAAAACAAAAGCGCCACGGAGCGGACTCCGTGGCGCTTCATCTTTTCCCGCCGGCGCGGAGGCGTGGCCTCCGCGTGGCGAAACGCGCTTAAGCGGCTGCTGCCGGCTTCGCCGCCTTTTGCAGCTTGCCCTTGCCGGCGCGCTGGATTTCCTCGAGCTTGATCTCGACGTGACGCGAGAACACGTACTCGGCCGGGCGCTGCTTGTCGATCGGAATGTCCGGAGCGAACGGGCCGTCGGTCTTGATGCCCTTGCGGCTCACGGCGAACGCCTTCAGCGGATGCGCCATCGTGTCCATCACGGCGGTCGCTTCGAAGCCGCAGTGGACCATGCAGTCCGCGCACTTCTCGTAGTTGCCGACGCCGTAGTTGTCCCAGTTCGTGTCTTCCATCAGTTCCTTGAAGGTCTTCACGTAACCTTCGCCGACCAGGTAGCACGGCTTCTGCCAGCCGAACACCGTACGCGCCGGGTTGCCCCACGGCGTGCACTTGTACGTCTGGTTGCCGGCCAGGAAGTCGAGGAACAGCGACGACTGGCTGAACGACCAGCGCTTGCCGCCTTCGCCGCGCTTCAGGATTTCGCGGAACAGGTTCTTCGTCTTGTCGCGGTTCAGGAAGTGCTGCTGATCCGGCGCGCGCTCGTACGCGTAGCCCGGCGACACGGTGATGCCGTCGACGCCGATCGGCTTCAGCGTATCGAAGAACTTCGCGACGCGCTCGGGGATCGCATCGTTGAACAGCGTGCAGTTGATGTTCACGCGGAAGCCGCGGCGCTTCGCTTCCTTGATGGCCGCGACCGCCTTGTCGTACACGCCTTCCTGCGACACCGAGTGATCGTGCATCTGCGCGTCGCCGTCGAGGTGGACCGACCAGACGAAATACGGGCTCGGCTGGTAGTCGTCCATCTTCTTTTCCATCAGCAGCGCATTCGTGCAGAGGTAGACGAACTTCTTGCGCTTCATGATGCCGCGGACGATTTCCGGCATTTCCTTGTGCAGCAGCGGCTCGCCGCCCGCGATCGACACGATCGGTGCGCCGCACTCGTCGACCGCTTCCAGGCATTCCTGGACGGACAGACGCTGGTTCAGGATGGGGTCCGGGTAATCGATCTTGCCGCAGCCGTTGCACGCGAGGTTGCAGCGGAACAGCGGCTCGAGCATCAGCGCGAGCGGATAGCGTTTGTTGCCGGACAGGTGTTGGCGCGTGATGTACGCGCCGACGCGGACTTGCTGGAGCAGCGGAATAGACAAGAGATGTCCTCCTTAAACTTCGCGGGCGACAGCTTGCGTGAGCTTCGCCGGCAGCTTGAATTCGACTTTTTCCTCACGGCCCGCCATCGTCGTGACGTCGACGGGACCCAGCGCGCGCAACGCGCCGATGACATCTTCGACCATCTCCTCGGGCGCGGACGCCCCGGCGGTCAGGCCCACGGTTTTCGCATTCGCGAACCATTCGGCCTTGACTTCCGAACCGTCGGCGACGAGGTAGCTCGGCACACCGCTTTCGGTGCCGATCTCGCGCAGGCGGTTCGAGTTCGAGCTGTTCGTCGCACCGACGACCAGCAGCACGTCAACCTGTTCGCTCAGCTCGCGCACGGCGGCCTGGCGATTTTGCGTCGCGTAGCAGATGTCGCGCGTGTCCGGGCCGACGAGGTCGGTGAACCGGCGCTGCAACGCTTCGATGATGCCGCGCGTATCGTCCACCGACAGCGTGGTCTGCGTAATGTACGCGACCGGCGTGTCGACGGGCAGCGTCAGCGTATCGACTTCGGCTTCGCTCTGCACGAGGATCACCTCGGCCGGAATCTGGCCGATCGTCCCCTCGACTTCCGGGTGGCCCGCATGGCCGATCAGGATCAGCCGGCGGCCCGCCGCGACATACTGGCGGCCTTGCACGTGCACTTTCGTGACGAGCGGGCAGGTGGCGTCGAGCACGTCGAGCCCGCGCGTTTGCGCGTCGCGCTCGACCGTCTGGGCGACACCGTGCGCGCTGAAGATCGCGACAGCGCCGTGGGGCACCTCGTCGAGTTCCTCAACGAATCGGGCCCCTTTATTACGCAGATTTTCGACGACATGCCGGTTATGCACGATCTCATGACGCACATAGACCGGCGCACCGTGCTGTTGCAGCGCGCGATCGACGATCTCGATCGCCCGGACAACCCCCGCACAAAAGCCGCGGGGCTGGGCAAGGATGACTCGCATAAGTGAGCGAACTCCGACGACAGACGCCGGGGTTCGAGGAGCTGGCACTCGCTCGCTCGCCCCGGCTTGATGTTATGAAGGCAGGAACGAACCGGCCGGCCAGGCCCCGGAACCCCGAATTAGTCGCGCATTTTAACTCTATCGGGAAGTCCTTGCTCTGGTGCTGTTTCCGGCGTGTTGCATTTGCGGGAGAACCGCGTCGGCGCTGGCGCGCGCGGAACCCAGTAAACTACGCGGTTTCGCGGGCAGCCGCTCCGGCTGCCCGGCGTCGCGCTCATTTCAAGGCCATTCGATGACCGTCGATTCTTACGCGTATTGCCCGGCCGCCCATGCGGTTTCGGGCGTTGTGTTCCTGACCCTTATTGATTTCGCCGATGCCGGCGCCCGACAGGAGGCGCGCCGATGATGCTGGTGCTTGCATTCCTGGTGTCCGGCCTGTCGCTGATGATCTGGATCGTGCTGCTCGTCGCGCGCGGCGGCTTCTGGCGCGCGGTGCCCGCGCGGCCGCTGCCGCCCGAGGCGCGCGGCGCGGCGGCCGAGGCCGGCTGGCCGGCCGTCGTCGCGGTCGTGCCGGCGCGCAACGAGGCCGACGTGATCGCCCGGGCGGCGACTTCGCTGCTCGAGCAGGATTACCCGGGCGACTTTCATCTGATCATTGTCGACGACCACAGCGACGACGGCACCGCCGACGCGGCCCGCGCGGCCGCGCTCGCGATCAACCGCGCCGACCGGCTGACGGTGCTGGCCGCGAAGCCGCTGCCGGCCGGCTGGTCGGGCAAGGTATGGGCGCAGTCGCAGGGGATCGCCGCGGTGCAGACGCTCGGCCTGCCGGCCGACTACCTGCTGCTGACGGATGCCGACATCGGCCATCCGCCCGACGCCGTCGCGCAGCTCGTCACGCGCGCGCAGGCCGAGAACCGCGATCTCGTGTCGCTGATGGTGCGGCTGCGCTGCGATTCGTTCTGGGAAAAGGCGCTGATCCCGGCGTTCGTGTTCTTCTTCGCGAAGCTCTACCCGTTCTCGTGGATCAACAACCCGCGCAACCGGACGGCCGGCGCCGCGGGCGGCTGCATGCTCGTCAAGCGCACGGCGCTCGAGGAAGCGGGCGGCATCGAGTCGATCCGCGGCGCGCTGATCGACGACTGCAGCCTTGCCGCGCAGATCAAGCATCGCGGCGAAGGCCGCCATCCGATCCGGCTCGACCTGGCCGACCGCAGCGTGTCGCTGCGCCCGTACGACAGCTGGCGCGACATCTGGAACATGATCGCGCGCACCGCGTTCACGCAGCTGCACTATTCGCCGCTGCTGCTGGCCGGCACGCTGCTCGGGATGACGATCATCTATCTCGTGCCGCCCGCCGCGGCGCTCGTGTACGGCGCGCGCGCATGGCCGGCATGGCTCGCGTGGGCGTCGATGTGCGCCGCGTATGCGCCGATGCTGCGCTACTACCGGCGCTCGCCGCTGTGGGCGCCGGCGTTGCCGCTCGTCGCTCTGTTCTACGTCGGCGCGACGTTCGCGTCCGCGTGGCGCTACTGGCGCGGCAAGGGCGGCCAGTGGAAGGCGCGCGTGCAGGCGCCGGTGGATCGCTGAGTCTTGCCCGGGAGGCGTGCCTCCCGGCAGCCGGAAAGCACACAGCCCGATCGGTGGAATCCGGTCGGGCTGTTTCGTTTTCGGCCGTGCCTGTCCGGCGGGCGGTGCGGCTTGCCGGCGTTCAGCGCTGCGTCAGCATCATGTACATCTGGACCACGACGTCCGGCGAGAACGTGAACGGCACCCAGCCGTAGCCCGTGTGGCGGGCCACCAGCAGGCGGTCGCCGTTCGACTGTTTCTGCACGGCCATCATCGGGTTCTTCGTCGTCACGAAGCGCCAGCCGGCCGGGATGCCGGGCGGCGGCTCCGGCTGCATCGACGCACGCGCATGCGCGAGTTCCTCGATCAACTGGCCCAGTTGTTCCGGGTGCAGCGTGATCGATTCGCCGTTGATGGTCAGCGTGAGTTCGTTCTGCGTCGGGCGCGACACGTGCAGCGTCGCTTTGTCGGACGGGGCCGGGGCGGTGTCGACGTCGGCTTCGGCTTCAACCGGCGTTTCGGCTTGCGCCGTCGCGACGATGGCCGTGTCAGCGTCGGCCGTCGCATCCACCGTGTCGGCCGCGGCAGGCGCGGGCGCGATCACGGCCGGTTCCGCCGCCGGCGTACCCGCCGGTGCAGGTTCGACGACTTCGGCTGCCACTGCCGTGGCGGGGACTGCGCCCGTCGCGGCTTCCTTGACGACGGCCTCGACCAGCGCCTCGGCGTCGGCGATGGCCTTCGCGTGGTGCTGCGCCGCCGCTTCGGCTTGTGCGATCGCTTCGGCATGACGCTGCGTGACGGCCTCCGCCTGCGCGGTGGCATCGGCGTGGCGCTGCGCGGCGGCCTCGGCCTGCGCGATCGCTTCGGTATGGCGTTGCGTGACGGCTTCGGCCTCGGCGGTCGCCTCGGCATGACGCTGCGCAGCGGCCTGCGTTTCCGCGATCGCCTGCGTGTGCTGCTGCGAGAGCGCTTCGGCTTCCTTGATCGCAGCCGTGTGGCGCTGCGCGGCGGCTTCGGCTTCGGCGATGGCAGCCGCGAGACGCTGCGTGGCCGCTTCGGCTTCGGCAGTGGCTTCCGCGTGCCGCTTCGCGGCGGCCTCGGCTTCGACGGTCGCGGCTGCATGGCGCTGCGCGGCCGCTTCGGCTTCGGTGGCTGCCGCGTGATGGCGCTGCGCGGCGGCCTCGGCTTCGGCGATCGCTGCCGCGTGGCGTTGCGACGCCGCTTCGGCATCCGCGTGACGCTGCGCGAGCGCTTCGGTCAGCGCGGTGGCTTCCGCATGGCGCTGCGACGCGGCTTCGGCTTGCGCGGTGGCATCGGTATGACGCTGGGCGGCGGCTTCGGCCGCGGCGGTCGCGCTGGCGTGGCGCTGCTGCGCCGCCTCGGCATCGGCTGCTGCTGCCGTGTGGCGTTGTGCGGCGGCCTGCGCTTCGGCTTCCGCGGCGGCGTGACGCTCGGCCGCGGCCCGGGCCTCCGCTGCCGCGGCGCGCGCGAAGGCTTCCGCGCTGCGGGCCGCCTGCTGCGCGGCGTGGTGATCGTGGAGGAGCTGATCGACGCCCGTGGCGAGCGAAGCGATCTGATCGTTCAGGTTCATGCGTGTCTTCTCTGCGTAAGACCCGCGATTTTAACCGCTGCGCCGGTAGCGGGCCGCCCGCGACGTGTAACAAAGTGCGCAAAGCGGCGTGAAGCACGCCGCTTTGTGTTACTTCAGGTAGCCCGCGGAGCCGAACCAGTCGAGCGCATCGCGCAGCCCTTCGCGGTACGGACGCGCCCGGTAGCCGAGTTCGCGCTCGGCTTTCGCGGACGTGAAATACATCTTGTTCTTCGACATCCGCAGCCCGTCCACGGTGACGAACGGCTCCTTCTTCGTGAACTTCGCGACCGCTTCCGCACCGACCGCGAGCGGGTAGAGCGGCCAGCGCGGCAGCGCGATCGTCGGCGCCTTGCGGCCCGTCATCTGCGCGATGTCGGCCAGCATCTGCTGCAGCGGCAGGTTCTCGCCGCCGAGGATGTAGCGCTCGCCGATCCGGCCGCGCTCGAGCGCGAGGAAGTGGCCGTGCGCGACGTCGTCCACATGCACGAGGTTCAGCCCCGTGTCGACGAACGCGGGAATCTTGCCGAGCGCGGCTTCGACGATGATGCGGCCGGTCGGCGTCGGCTTCACGTCGCGCGGGCCGATCGGCGTCGACGGATTGACGATCACGGCCGGCAGCCCTTCGTCGGCGATCATCCGCTCGACCGCGCGTTCCGCCAGCACCTTGCTGCGCTTGTAGACGCCGATCGCCTGCTCGGCCGTGAGCGGCCGGTTTTCGTCGGACGGATCGCCGGCGCTCGTCACCTTCAGCGTCGCGACGCTGCTCGTATAGACGATCCGCTCGACACCTTCCGCGCGCGCGGCGCGCATCGTCGCGACCGCGCCCTCGAGGTTCGCGCGCTCGATCTCGTCGGGGTCGGGCGCCCACAGCCGGTAGTCGGCTGCGACGTGCAGCAGGTAGCGCACGCCGTGCAGCGCGGCGCGCATCGACGCCTCGTCGCGCATGTCGCCGGTGACGATCTCGGCGTCGAGATTCGCCACGTTCGTGCGCGGGCTGGTCGGGCGCACGAGCACGCGCACCGCATAGCCCTTCTGCTGCGCAATGCGCGCGACGGCCGAGCCGACGAAGCCGGATGCGCCGGTGACGAGAACGAGATCGCGGGAGGTATCAGTCATGCGTTTCCTTCAGGGCCGCGCGCGGGCGGCGCGGCGGTTGAGCATCGGCGAGATTGTACGTGGTCGGCGCGGGCGGCGACGCCAGGCCGCGACGGGCGTGAAGCGGCTCCGGCCCGTGTGCGAAGCGGCCGACGCGACTACAATGCCGGGCTTGAATGCAACGGGAGGGCGACGCGATGAGCCGCAATGAACTGGACGAACGGATCGAGACCTACTACGTGCGGGTGCGCGGCGTCGTGCAGGGCGTCGGCTTCCGTCATGCGACGGTGCGCGAGGCGCATGCGCTGAAGCTGCGCGGCTGGGTCGCGAATCTCGAGGACGGCACCGTCGAGGCGATGATCCAGGGCCCCGGCGCGCAGATCGACCGGATGCTCGCGTGGCTGCGCCACGGGCCGCCGGCCGCGCGCGTGACCGAGGTGACGTTCGAGGAACGCAAGACCGAGAAACGCTTCGAGCGCTTCCAGCAGCAATAAGAAGAGGCGCGGAACGATCATGACGGGGTATCCGGAGGCCGGGCGCGGCCTCATGTTGTCGGTGATGGCGTCGACACTGTTCGCGCTGATGTCCGTCTACGCGAAACTGCTGGCGCCGCTCACGGGGCTCGACATCTTCGCGTGGCGCGTGTTGTGGACCGCGCCGGGCGCGCTCGCGCTGATCGCGTTGCGCGGCCGCTGGCCCGCGCTCGTCGACCTCCTGCGGCGCAGCGTGCGCGACTGGCGCCTGCTGATTGCGCTGCCCGTGAGCGCCGCGCTGCTCGGCGTGCAGTTGTGGCTGTTCCTGTGGGCGCCGCTGCACGGCCGCATGCTCGAAGTGTCGCTCGGCTATTTCCTGCTGCCGCTGACGATGGTGCTCGTCGGCCGCTTCTACTATCACGAACGGCTCGATCCGCTGCAATGGGCGGCGGTCGCGTGCGCGGCGCTCGGCGTCGCGCATGAAGTGTGGGCGACGCGCGCGTTCGCGTGGCCGACGCTCGTCGTCGCGCTCGGCTATCCGCCGTATTTCGTGCTGCGCCGGCGGATCAACGCCGATTCGCTCGCCGCGTTCGCGGTCGAGATCGTGCTGCTGTGCCCGGTCGCGTTCGCGATGGTCGCGACGAGCACGACGCAGGTGGCCGACCATCCGGTGCTGTGGGCCGCGCTGCTGCCGGGCCTCGGCGTGCTCAGCACGCTCGCGCTCGCGAGCTACCTGAAGGCGAGCCGGATGCTGCCGATGGCGCTGTTCGGGATCCTCGGCTACGTCGAGCCCGTGCTGCTCGTCGCGGTGTCGCTGCTGCTGCTCGGCGAGACGCTGAGCATCGCGGAGCTCGCGACCTACGGGCCGATCTGGGTCGCCGTCGCGCTCACCGCGTGGCACAGCGCGATGCTGATGCGGCGCCTGCCCGCGCGCGGATAAACGTCGATAGCGAAGCGGCGGCGCATGCGGCGTGCCGCGTCGCGCATCGCAAAACACCCGCGCCACAGCGGTCGAACCCATCGATGCTGACCGCAAACTGGCATCGCGCTGACGCGAGTCTGGCGACGCTGCCTGCCTTGCGCGACAAGGCTCGCGCCTGTAATCGAACAGAAGATTCGGTTGCACTTTGTTACTTAGGGTCTCCCCGGATCGGCCATTAGACTGGCCTTACCGACTTCCCTTCGTATGCAGCCTTTCAATGAACGGTCATCTCCGTGCCTGGCCGGCCGGGTTGGCGCGATGCGGGCATACGCGTATCGCCGCTGATCGCGCTCGCCTGCTTCTCCCCGATCCATTCTCCGGTGCGTGCCGCACCGCCGTCGTGCAGGGGGGCTCATGTCGTTGAGCCCGCCGCCTTCCGCCACGTTTGCGCCGCCGCGCAGCGGCCGCCTGATCGAAGTCGATTTCTTCCGCGGCATCGTGCTGTTGATGATCGTCGTCGATCACATCGGCGCGAGCGTGCTGTCGCGCGTCACGCTGCACGCGTTTGCGCTGTGCGATGCGGCCGAGGTCTTCGTCTTTCTCGGCGGCTTCGCGACCGCGAGCGCCTATGGCGCGATCGCCGAACGGCACGGCGCGCGCGCCGCGCAAAAGCGCTTCGTGCGCCGCGCGATGCAGATCTACCGCGCATTTCTCGCGACCTCGACGCTGATGCTCGTCGTGTCGGCCGTGCTCGACCACTACGGGATCGATGCGCCGAACCTCGCGCTCGACGACGTCAGCGTGATGCTCGCGTCGCCGCTCACGGGCGCAGCCGAGCTGCTGACCTTCCAGCGCCAGCCCTATCTCGCGTCGGTGCTGCCGATGTACGTGCTGTTCGCGCTCGCGTCGCCGGTGCTCGTGCCGTTCGCGCGCCGGCATCCGTGGCTGCTGGTCGCGCTCAGTATCGCGTCGTGGCTGACGGCGGGCTGGCTCGGCCCCGAGCTGCTGGATGCCGACGGGTTCCGCTGGAGTTTCAATCCGTTCGCGTGGCAGCTGATGTTCGTCGCCGGCGTGCTCGCACGCTGCCAGCCGTTCTACCGGCGCATCGCGCTCGGGCGCTGGGGGGCCGCCGCGACGGGGCTCGCATGCGCGGTCGTGCTCGGCTGCGCGAGCTACAAGCTGTTCTCGGGGCTGCCGCTGCCGGAAGGCGTGTTCAAGCGCGATCTCGCGCTGCCGCGTGTCGTGAGCTTCGCGGCCATCGCGTGGCTGATGGCCGATTGCGTGCGCTTCGGCTGGATCGCGCGGATCGCGCAGGGTGTGCGGCCCGTCGTGGCCGTGGGCCAGCGCGGGCTGATCTGCTTCGTCGCGGGCGCGGCGATCTCGCTCGTCATCGATTCGCTGCTGCATCCGGTCGTGCGCAGCGCGGATCTGCGGCACGTCGGCGTAGGCCTCGTGGCCGACGCATGCGCGCTCGGGCTGATGATGGCCGTGGCCGGTTCGGGAACGTGGATCGCGCGGTGGCGCGGCGCGGCCGCATGAGCGGCGCGTGCGGCACGGAATGTGCCGCGCGACGTCAGTGAGGTGAGTCGATACGGGAGCGGGGAACGGGGGTGGCGTCGTCGGATTCGGCGTCGTCGCGTTCGTCGGGCGCCGGATCGTCGCGTTCCGCGAGTACCGCGTCGGCTTCGGCCGCGGCGCGCGCGGCACGTATCGCGGTGCAGCGCTGAGCGTGCCGGATGTCCGACAGTATCCTCAAGAGCCGCGTTGCTTTGCTTTTCATCGTCTTCTCCCGCCAGTGCGCCTCTCGCGATGCGGATGCGCTTCCTGCAACCAGTGTAGGACGCGTTCGCGTGCCTGGCGGGAGAATGTGGCGTGCACGCCGCACGCCGAGGGATATTACTTACTGCGCGGTGGCGACGCCCTGCGCCTGCGGCGCTTCTTCGCGGCGCTCTTCCGCACAACGCTGGTGCTGGCGCGACAGGCGGTTCATCAGCGGCAGCAGCAGCAGTGCGAGCACCATGCCGATCGCGGCGAGCCAGCCGAGCTTCTCGAACAGCGACAGGTACAGCGGCAGCGATTCGGTGGCCGGCAGTTCATGCGACGGCATCTGCGCGAAGTTCGCGACGACGCTGCCCAGATACTGAGACACGCCGGTCGCGACGAAGTACGCACCCATCATGAAGCCGCTCATGCGCGCCGGCACGTAGCGGGCGATCATCGCGAGGCCGAGGCCGCTCACCAGCAGTTCGCCGAGCGAGTAGAGGCCATAGCCCCACACCATGAACCACGACGACACACGGCCATCGACCGCGTAGCGGCCGCTGATCGTGAACACCAGGTAGCCGGCGGCCACCGCGCCGAAGCCGAGCGCGTACTTCGCGGCGACCGGCAGGTCGCGGCCGCTCTTCGCGACGGCGTTGTACACCCACACGAGCACCGGGCTCAGCAGCATGATCCAGATCGGGTTCAGCGCCTGGAACTGTGCGGCGCTCCACGTGAACAGCGTCGTGTCGAACAGCATGAAGCGCGGATCGACGTTGCGCAGCGCGAACAGCGTCAGCGACGTCGACATCTGCACGTAGAAGATGAAGAACAGGATCACCTGGCCGATCAGCACGAGCGCCGCGATCAGGCCCGCGCGCTCCGAGCGCTCCGACTTCGCGATCATGTACGCGAAGATCGCGAGGATCGCGAACGCGGCCGTCCACACGCTGGCGACGGCGAGCTGCTTGTGCTGCAGCACGTACAGCGTGATCAGCGCGAGCCCGACACCGCCCAGCGCGACCGCGCCGAGGCGCTTCCAGCGGATCGGCTGGTCGTCCGGCAGCGAGCCGACGTGCGCGAGCGTGCGATGCATCAGCATGAAGTTGAGGATCGCGAGCAGCATGCCGCCGCAGCAGACCGCGAACGCGGCGTGCCAGCCCCAGTGATCCTTGATCCACGGCGTCGCGAGCATCGACACCGTCGAGCCGATGTTGACCGCCATGTAGTAGATCGTGAACGCACTGTCGATGCGCGCGTCGTCGCCTTCATAGATGCGGCGCACGAGGTTGGCCGCGTTGGCCTTGAACAGGCCGTTGCCGACGACGATCACGCCGAGCGACGCGTACATGTACGTCAGCTGATCGTTCGGGACCGACAGCATCAGGTAGCCGGCGCACAGCACGGCCGCGCCGATGATCATCGTGCGACGGGCGCCGAGCACCTTGTCGCCGATCCAGCCGCCGATCGACGGCGCCGCATAGACGAGTGCGGTGAACGCACCCCAGGTCAGGTTCGCATGGCTGTCGGTGAAACCGAGCCGGTCGACCATGAAGAGGACCAGGAGCGCGGCCATGCCGTAGTAGCCGAAGCGCTCCCACATTTCGATGAGGAAGACCGTCGTGAACGATCGGGTTTGTGAAACGGGTGGTTGCATCATCAATCTCGTTTGAAACGGACGGCACGGATCACGCGTCGTCTTTTTGGGGTCGAACTGGCGCCGGTGCACAATGGGGCCGGGTAGGCTTCGTGCTGGCGGTGGAACAGTCGGGCGGTTAGCCCGGGCCGGGGTCTGACTCCACCAGGAATGGCGGAGAGGGGCCCCGACCGGCGCGCGCATGGTAGCGGCTACCGGTCCGGTGCGTCACGTATCTGCCACCTAGGGAAACTCCCAATGTGGCAGCAGCTTTCAGGAACATTCGTCTCATCATCTATTTGTAAGCTTTCGTGCAGGCCCTCCGAAGATTCCCGGAGAGCCGCTTGCAGCTTGCCTGTGAAGCCGGCGAGTCTGGCAAGATAGCGCGTCGTTTCGCTCGCTTCGTGTCCCGTTTAGTGCACCGGGCTCGACACCGAAGAGGTGGGCGAACCCGAAGACTAAGCTATATCGTTCTAACTTAGTTATTTTCCATCAAACATTTTTTGACGATCACTTTTCGGCCTGCTATGGTTCCCCCCACTGAAAACTCGCGGGCTGCAGATGCTGCCGCGCTGGGCAGCAAGATTCGCGCGTTGCGCCAACGACTCAAGCGCACGCTCGACGACACCGCTACCGCCGCGGGGATTTCGAAGCCGTTTCTGTCTCAAGTCGAACGCGGGCTCGCGTCGCCGTCGCTGACATCGTTGGCCGGTATCGCGCACGCGCTCGGTGTGACGGTGCAGTACTTCGTGGATACGCCGAGCGAGGAACGCTCGGTTTGCCGAGGCGAGCAGCTGCGCTTCTTCGGGTTTGCCGATTCGGCGAACCTGTTCGCGCGGCTGACGAACGTGTCCGAAGGGCGCCAGCTGGAGGCGATCCTGGTGAGGATGCCGCCGGGGCAGAAGCGGTCCGAGGTGACGACACATGCAGGAGAGGAGTTCCTGTATGTGATTGAAGGGGAAGTGTCGCTGACGCTGGAAGGCAAGACGTTCGTCCTGCAGGCCGGCGACAGCTCGCACTATCAGTCGACGGTCCCGCACAGCTGGGTCAACACCGCGAAGATCGAGTCGGTGGTGGTCTGGGTCGGTACACCGAGGCTGTTCTAACGCACAGGTATTCCTTCGTTTCGAAGACGGAATACCTGTCGAAAGAAACGTAAGGAATACTAAAATGCAATACGAGAATCACGGGCCTCCTCAATCGCTGCGCCCGTCAGCGTCTCAAGCGTAATCCGCGGCATCCGCCGCGCGACGCTCACCGAACAACCTTTCTCAAGACTGCCACGATGAAATCCTTGCATGCCATGTCGGCCGTGCTGGCCGCGCTCGCCCTGACGCCTGTCGCCCACGCCGTTACCGTTCCGTCGAACGTCGCGCTCGCGCCTCAACAGGACCTGACGCGACAGGTGCCCGCCGAAGTCGAGTCGCTCGACCCCGCGCACATCGAGTCTTGGACCGGCAACACGATCGGCCTCGACCTGTTCGAAGGGCTGGCCCGCATCGATGCGGCCGGCCAGGTCGTGCCGGGCGTCGCGCTGTCGTGGGAGCGCAAGTCGCCGACGACGTGGATCTTCAAGCTTCGCCGTGACGCGAAGTGGAGCAACGGCCAGCCGGTGACGGCCGCCGATTTCGTCTATTCGTGGCAGCGCCTCGTCGATCCGAAGACGGGCTCGAAATACACGATCCTCGTCGAGTTCATCAAGAACTCGAAGGACATCATCGCGGGCAAGGCCGCGCCGTCGACGCTCGGCGTGCGCGCGGTCGATCCGTACACGCTCGAAGTGACGACCGACGTGCCCGTCGCGTTCTTCCCCGAGCTGACCGCGATGGCGCCGCTCGTGCCGGTGAACAAGGACGTGGTCGCGAAGTTCGGCGATGCATGGACGCGCCCGGGCAATATCGTCAGCAACGGCGCCTACCAGCTCGTCGACTGGCAGCCGAACAACCGCATCGTCGTGACGAAGGACGCGAAGTACTGGAACGCGCCGAAGGTCGTGATCAACAAGGTCACGTACCTGCCGATCGAAAGCGACGAAACCGCGATGCGCATGTACCAGGCCGGCCAGATCGACTACAGCTACTCGATCCCGTCGGGCATCTTCCAGCAGGTCAGCAAGCAGTTCGGCGGCGAGCTTCGCCAGGGCCTGCAGCTCGCGACGTACTACTACTACCTGAACAACAGCGACGCGGCGCTGAAGGACAAGCGCGTGCGCCAGGCGCTGTCGATGGTGATCGATCGCGACGTGCTCACGTCGAAGCTCACGCAGGCCGGCGAGAAGCCGATGTACGGCCTGATGCCGAACGGCACGAAGGGCGTGCAGCAACCGTTCACGCCGGAATGGGCGTCGTGGCCGATGGCCAAGCGCGTCGCGGCCGCGAAGGATCTGCTCAAGCAGGCCGGTTACTCGGACGCGAAGCCGCTGTCGTTCACGCTCACGTACAACACCAACGACCTGCACAAGAAGGTCGCGCTGTTCACCGCATCGGAGTGGCGCACGAAGCTCGGCGTCAACACGAAGCTCGAGAACGTCGAATTCAAGGTGCTGATGAAGCAGCGGCATGACGGCAAGGTGCAGATCGCGCGCGACGGCTGGTTCGCCGACTACAACGACGCGATGACCTTCTTCGACCTGATCCGCTGCGGCAGCGCGCAGAACACCGTCGGCTACTGCAACAAGCAGGTTGACACGCTCGTCGACGAAGGCAACCAGAAGCTCGACGACCAGGCGCGCGCCGCGCTGCTCACGCAGGCGCACGACACGGCGCTGAACGACACGCCGATGGTGCCGCTGTTCCAGTATTCGGCCGACCGTCTCGTGAAGTCGTACGTGGGCGGCTACTCGCTGAAGAACGTGATCGACATGCGTGCTTCGCAGGACATGTACCTGATCAAGCACTGAGCGGAGCGATCATGCTGGCCTACGCACTGAGGCGCACGTTGTGGGCGGTGCCGACGATCCTCGCGGTCGTCACCGTCTGCTACCTGCTCCTGCATTTCACGCCCGGCGGCCCGTTCGATACGGAGAAGCAGCTGTCCGCGG
Source organism: Burkholderia sp. AU27893 (assembly GCF_002223205.1). NCBI lineage: Bacteria > Pseudomonadati > Pseudomonadota > Betaproteobacteria > Burkholderiales > Burkholderiaceae > Burkholderia > Burkholderia sp. AU27893. The sequence continues at coordinate 134,955 of NZ_NKFD01000003.1, forward strand.
CCACGCTCGCGAACCTGAACGCGAAGTACCACCTCGACGAGCCGCTGTGGAAGCAGTACCTGCTGTACCTGAACGCGCTGCTGCACGGCGATCTCGGCCCGTCGTTCCGTTACGTCGACTGGTCGGTGAACGATCTCGTGAAGAAGGCGCTGCCTGTGAGCCTCGGCGTGGGCGGCGTGTCGATCCCGATCTCGATCGTGTGCGGCGTGCTGCTCGGCACCGTCGCGGCCGTGCGCCGCGACAGCTTCATCGACCGCTTCGTGATGCTGATCGGCAACTTCGGCAACGTCATCCCGCCGTTCGTGCTCGGCCCCGTGCTCGTGTGGATCTTCGCGATCCTGCTGAAGACGTCGTCCGGCAACGGCTGGCTGCCCGCGGGCGGCTGGGGTGACGGCGGCTGGGAGTACCGGCTACTGCCGATCGTGCTGCTGACCTTCATCAACATGTCGCTGCTCGCGCGCGTGATGCGCGGCTCGATGATCGAGACGCTGTCGAGCAACTACATCCGCACCGCGCGCGCGAAGGGCCTGCCGGGCTCGACGATCGTGCTGCGCCATGCGCTGAAGCCCGCGCTGATGCCGGTCGTGTCGCTGTTCGGCACGGTCTGCATCACGTCGATCACGGCGGCCGTCGTCACCGAATCGGTGTTCGCGCTGCCGGGGCTCGGGCAGCTCGTCGTGAACGGTGCCATCAACCGCGACTACACACTGGTGCTCGGCCTCGTCGTGCTGACGACCGTCTGCGCGGTGCTGTTCAACCTGCTGGTCGACCTCGCGTACGCGTGGCTCGATCCGCGCATCCGTTATTGAGCGAGGCACAGCGATGACTCCGACTACACCTGTCGTCGGCCTGCCCGTGCAGACCGACTCGCCGCCGCGTTCGCGCTCGCCGTTCGCGCTTGCGATGGCGCGCTTTCTTCACAACCGTGCGGCCGTGTTCAGCCTCGTGCTGCTCGCGCTCATCACGCTCGCCTGTTTCGTCGGCCCGTGGCTGCTCGCGGCCGATCCTTCGGCAAGCGACTGGGGCTCGATCAGCCTGCCGCCGACCTGGGCGAACCAGCACTGGTTCGGCACCGACGAACTCGGCCGCGACCTGCTGGTGCGCACGCTGATCGGCGGGCGCGTGTCGATCGAGGTCGGCCTGCTCGGCACGCTCGTGTCGGGCCTGTTCGGCGTCGCATGGGGCGCGACCGCGGGCTTCGCGGGCGGCCGCGTTGACTCCGTGATGATGCGCATCGTCGACATGATGTACGCGATCCCGTACCTGCTGATCGCGATCCTGATGATGACCCTGTTCGGCCGCTCGTTCATGCTGGTCGTGCTGACCATCAGCGCGTTCTCGTGGATCGACATGGCGCGTGTCGTGCGCGGCCAGACGCTGTCGCTGCGCAGCCGCGAGTTCGTCGATGCGGCACGGGCGATCGGCGTGACGCCCGCGTCGATCGTGCTGCGCCACATCGTGCCGAACCTGCTCGGCGTGGTCGTCGTGTACGCGACGGTCTCGGTGCCGGGCATCGTGCTGACCGAATCCGTGCTGTCGTTCCTCGGCCTCGGCGTGCAGGAACCGATGACGAGCTGGGGCGTGCTGATCCAGGACGGCGCGCAGAAACTGGAATCGACGCCGTGGCTGTTGCTGGCCCCGGCCGTCATGCTGTGCGTGACGCTTTACTGCGTGAACTTCGTCGGCGATGGCCTGCGTGACGCGCTCGACCCGAAGGATCGCTAAAGATGGTCGCACTGCTTGAAGTAGACAACCTCGGCGTGCGCTTCACGCGCAAGGACGCGCCGCCGGTGGACGCCGTGAGCGGCGTGTCGTTCTCGCTCGAAGCCGGCAAGACGCTCGGCATCGTCGGCGAATCGGGCTCGGGCAAGAGCCAGACCGTGATGGCGATGCTCGGCCTGCTGGCCGGCAACGGCGCGACCACCGGCGCCGCGCGCTATCGCGGCGACAACCTCCTCGAGATGGATTCACGCGCGCTGAACAAGATACGCGGCGACCGGATCGCGATGATCTTCCAGGATCCGATGACGTCGCTCAATCCGTTCCTGACGATCGAGCGCCAGATGACCGAGACGCTGCAGCTGCATCGCAAGCTGTCGCGCAAGGAAGCCACGAAGCGCGCGATCGAGGCGCTCGAATCGGTACGGATCCCGGACGCGGCACGCCGCATCCGCATGTATCCGCACGAGTTCTCGGGCGGCATGCGCCAGCGCGTGATGATCGCGATGGCGCTGCTGTCCGAGCCGGAAATCCTGATCGCCGACGAGCCGACCACCGCGCTCGACGTGACCGTGCAGGCGCAGATCATCGACCTGCTGCGCGAGCTGAACCGCGAGCGCGGCACGGCGATCGTGCTGATCACGCACGACATGGGCGTGGTCGCGGGCCTCGCGGACGACGTCATGGTCATGTATGCGGGCCGCACCGTCGAATACGCGCCGGCCGAATCGATCTTCGCGGCGCCGTCGCATCCGTACACGATCGGCCTGCTCAACGCGCTGCCGCGCCTGACCGACGCGGACGATGCACCGCTCGTCGCGATTCCCGGCAATCCGCCGATGCCCGGCACCGCGCCGGCCGGCTGTGCGTTCGCGAAGCGCTGCACGTATGCGGAAGAACGCTGCGGCGGGGCGCGCCCCGCGCTCGAAACCTATGGCGCCACAGGCGCGGTGCGCGCGTGCCACCGTCCGGTGGCCGATCTGACGGGAGGTCTGCGATGAGCGTCGATGAACGCCGCCAAGCCGGCGCGACGGACGACACGCTGCTGTCCGTCGAAGGTCTGAAAGTGCATTTCCGCGTGCCGCTCGGCGGCTATCCGTGGTCGCCAAAGGGGACGCTGCGCGCCGTCGACGGCGTGTCGTTCGACGTGAAGCGCGGCGAGACGGTCGGGCTCGTCGGCGAATCGGGCTGCGGGAAGTCGACGCTCGCTCGCGCGCTGATCGGCCTCGTGCCGATGACGGCCGGCACGGTGAAATGGCGCGGCGAAGCCGTCGCGCCCGACCACCTGCGCGGCACCGCGATGCGGCGCGAAGTGCAGATGATCTTCCAGGATCCGCTCGCGTCGCTCGATCCGCGCATGACGATCGAACAGGTCGTCGCGGAGCCGCTCGTCACGCACCAGGCCGGCCTCGGCCGCACCGAGGTGCGCCGCCGCGTGGTCACGATGCTCGAACGCGTCGGCCTGAACGCGCATCACCTGCTGCGCTATCCGCACGAATTCTCCGGCGGGCAGTGCCAGCGCGTCGGCATCGCACGCGCGCTGATCGGCGAGCCGAAGCTCGTGATCTGCGACGAACCCGTCTCGGCGCTCGACGTGTCGATCCAGGCGCAGATCGTGAACCTGCTGCGCGACCTTCAACGCGAACTGTCGTTGTCCTATCTGTTCGTTGCACACGATCTGGCGGTGGTGAAGGCCATCAGCCAGCGTGTGCTCGTGATGTATCTCGGCCGCGTGATGGAGTTCGGCACGCGGCATGACGTGTACGGCGTGCCGCAGCATCCGTACACGAAGGCGCTGCTCGACGCGGCGCCGACGCCGGAGCCGGCGCGCGAGCGTGCTCGCCGTCCGATGCTGCTGGCGGGCGAGATGCCCTCGCCGCTCAACCCGCCGTCCGGCTGCGCGTTCCGCACGCGTTGCCCGGTCGCAATCGACGCGTGCGCGCAGGACGTGCCGCTGCCGGAAGTTCGGCAGGGGTCGGCCGCGCGTGTCGCGTGCATCCGCGCGGGTGTGGCGTGAGCTGAAGTGACGCAGCAAACATAACCAAGGCAGGTCAACAGGGGTAGGTGCGGCGCGAACGATCTTCGCGCCGCGGGTACAGGCGCGTCCTTGATCGGGCGCGCCGGGGGGCCGGGCGCTGATCGCAACCGGCGTGGACGATATCAACACAAGACGAGAATTACGATGAAAAAACAGAAGACGATCGGGACGGCATCGAAAATGCTGCTTGCCTGGGGGCTGCCGGCACTCGCCGGTGTCTCGCTGACGGGCGTCGCGCACGCCGACGACGCGGCCCCCGCACCGCTGACGCTCGCGCAGGCCGCACCGGGCACGACCGTTGCGCAGGCAACGACCCCGAACGCCGTCATCAACGCCGAAGCGAACCAGGCCGTCACGCCGCCCGACGAGCCGTCGGCGCAGTCGCAGTCGAAGGGCTTCATCGCCGACAGCCATCTCAACTTCCTGTTCCGCAACTACGCGGACGTGCTCGACGCCAAGGGCGGGCCACATCGCCACGCGTGGGTCCAGGGCGCGATGGCGAACTTCGAGTCGGGCTACACGACGGGCCTGATCGGCATCGGTTTCGACGCATCGCTGTACGCGGCGCTGAAGCTCGACGGCGGCCAGGGCGCCGGCAGCATGGTGCACATCGCGAAGGGCGGCGGTGGCGGCAACCAGCTCGCGTGGGCCTATCCCGGCATCTACGACGTGAAGGCGCGCATCTCGAACACGGTGGTCAAGTACGGTCTGCAGGCCGTCGACAACCCGTTCATGGAACAGCACGACAACCGTGCGCTGCCGCCGACGTTCCTCGGTGCGACGCTCGTCAGCAATGAATTCAAGAACGTGATGCTCGAGGCCGGCAGCTTCACGAAGACCGACGCGCGCGGTCACACGACGCTCACGAACCTGACGACGCAATACGGCGGCACGCGCATCAACCGCCTGTCGTACGTCGGCGGCACGTGGGACTACTCGCCGAACGGCGAAATCGCGCTGTACGCGAACCAGGCCGACGACGTGTGGCACCAGTACTACGCGTCGGTGAAGCACAGCATCGGCAGCCCGCAGACGATCAAGTGGACGGGCTTCGGCAACGTCTATTCGACGCACGACACGGGCGATGCGCTGCAAGGCAAGATCAACAACAACGCCTACAGCCTGTCGCTGGCCGCGCAGCACGGCCCGCACGAGCTGCTGCTCGGCTTCCAGCAGGTGCTCGGCGACCAGTTCTTCGACTACCTGAACGAAACGAACGGCATCTTCCTGACCAACTCGATGGACGTCGACTACAACGCGCCGCACGAAAAGTCGCTGCAGCTGCGTTACACGTTCTACGGCAAGGAAGCGGGCCTGCCGGGCTTCAAGGCGATGGTCTGGGGCGTGACGGGCTGGGGGGCCGACGGCAGCGCGGGTGCGGCGAACGACCCGAGCAAGTCGAGCATCTACTGGAGCAACGGCGCGCCGGTGCAGGGCCGTCACCACGAGTTCGGCTTCATCCCGTCGTACACGTTCCAGAGCGGCAAGCTGAAGGACACGAAGGTCACGTTCATCGCGATGTGGCACGCCGGCTCGGCACACTACTCGGATGCGACGAACACCGAGTACCGCCTGGTCGTGAACCTGCCGCTGCACGCGTTCTGATCGAAGGGGGCGCAGGCGCCCCCGCCTCGCACGGCCGGCCTTCGATCGACGCGATCAGGCCGGCTTGTGCAGCCCCGCGACCGGATCGTTCGCAGCGGGCATCTCTTCCACGAGCGACGTGAGCTGGCGGCCGGTATCGCGCCATGCATCGAGGCCGCCGCGCAGCGCGAGCGCATCGGTGAAGCCGGCGTCGAGCAGGCGCTTCGCCATCAGCGCGGCCGTGAACTCGTTCGGGCACGAGCAGTACACGACGAACTTCTGCGAGAACGGATAACGCGCGACGATGTCGCCGACCTGGCGTTCGTCGGCGAACTGCGCGCCGGGAATCGTGAACGGGTCGAGCTTGCGGTGCTCGGGCGAGCGCACGTCGAGGATCACCGGCGCGGCCGTATCGTGCAGCATCGCGTCGAGCTCGTCGACGCCGACCCGCGCGCTCGCGAGCTGGCGGATCAGCGCGCGGCGGCGCATCCAGCGGATCGCCGCGTACACGGCCAGCACCGCGACGGCCACCAGCAGCGCCGCGCGGCCGAGCTGGCCCGCACCGGCGAACAGCCAGTCGATCTGGCGAGCGAACATCAGCCCGACCATCAGCCCGACGATCGTCCACAGCGCGGCGCCGAGCGCGTCGTAGCCGAGGAACGTGCGATAGCGCGTGCCGAACGCGCCGGCCATCGGCACCGACACGAGCGACAGCCCCGGAATGAAGCGCGCGACGGCGAGCACGCGCACGCCGTAGCGGCCGAAGAAGCGTTCGGTTTTCTTCACGCAGCTGTCACGCGACAGCGACAGGCGGCAGATCGTCTTCAGCGTCGTGCCGCCGAAGCGCCGGCCGGCGAGGTACCACACCGTGTCGCCGATCAGCGCGCCGAGCACCGACAGCACGACCACCGTGACCAGTTGCGAGCCGATCATCGCCGGATGCATCGCGGACATCGCGCCGAACAGCACGAGCGTCGGCATCGCGGGCACCGGCAGCCCGATGGCCGCCGCGAGCACGTTGGCGAAGACGAGAAGCGGCCCGTATTGGGCGACGAGGTCGCGGAGGAGCATGACGGCTGGCCGAAAAGGAAGCGCGCGCGGAAAGCACGCAGATGGGCCGATTATCGGCCTTTTTCAAGTCAGCGGCGGGAATAACGCAAAGTGCCTGACGGCGGCGGCGGGTGCGGTGAGCCGGCGCGTTGCGCGCGGCTCACCGTTCGAAATCAGGAGGAGGTGCGGGCGAGCGACGCGGCGCCGTGGTTTTCGCCGGGGAGCTCGGCGCCGTGCGAGCGGATCGCCGCGATCAGTTCGGCCGGCGTGATCTCGTAGCGGACTTCGCGGTGGATGCCCGGCTTGCGTTCGTCGATCTCGATCAGCAGCACGCTCTTGCCGTCGCCGGTTGCTTCGAGCCGGAGCGAGCGCAGTTCGCGACCGTCGGTCGGGTCGTGTTCGGTGAGCAGGGTCATTGCCCCGGATGAGCCGGTAGTGCGCATCGAACCTATCCTCGTATCGTGGATGCCGTAGTGGCGAAGATGTCTTTGTTGAAGGCAGCTTGGCGCAGTTTAACGCGAACGGGCCGCAATTCGGAGCAATTTCGTTGGGGGGAATTGAGGGCTGAACCAGGGATCCATCTGATGTTTGAGCCGCGCGGGGCGGGCGTTTGCGCCGGATCGGGCACAGCCGCGGCCGGCGCCTGACCGCCGTTCGCGGCCGGGCCGGCCCGGGCGGCGACACGCGGTGCAGCGCGGGTCGCCGCGGCGGCATCAGAAGCGGTCGGCGAGCCCCATCGCCGGGTCGCTGACCGAGTGGCGGCCGGTTTCGACACGGCCGGCGACGCGGCGCGAGAAACTCGCGTCGCTGTCCGCGGTGACGATGAAGTCGTACCAGTGGCCGGTCGAGTCGAGTTGCCAGTGCAGCTCGGCCTGGTCGCCGGCGCGCACCGTGACCGTCCACGTGGTGCCGGTACGGTGGCCATGACCCTGGCTGTTGCCGTCCTCGTTGCCGTGGCCACGACCGCGATCGTCGTGCGCACCATGGCCGGACAGCGGCCCGTAGACCTGGTTCGACTTCACGGTGAAGCGCACCGTCCCGCCGCCGTGGTTGCGCAGCTTCAGGTGGAGGTTGCCGCTCGCGCCCGCATAGCCGACGCGCACTTCCGGCTGCGGCGCGTGTGCACCGGCCAGGCGGCTGAGGTCGCCGGTGAAGCGGCGGTGATAGCCGTTCGGGCCCAGCACCCACAGGTCATATTTACCGCCGTTGTCGGCGCGCGCGACCCAGTCGCCGTGCAGCGTCTTGCCCGGTTCGACGACGTAGCGCCGCGGCAGGCGGTCGAGGTGCAGCTTGTCATAGACGTGAAACACGGCGGCGGCGCGGCCCGTGTTCGCGAACTTCAGCGTGACCGTGCCGGCGCCGGCATCGGTACGCGCGCTGGCATGCAGTTCGTAAGGCAGCGCGCGCGACGGACGCACGCCGCTCGCCTGGGCGGGCAGCGACGGCGCGGCCGGCGGCACGATCTTCGGCGCGGCCTGTTGCGCGGCGCTCAGCGCGTCGACCTGGCTTTTCGTCGTATGGCCCGCGAGCGTCGGCAGCGGTTCGTGGTTCGGCGAGCGGAAGTTGAACGCGCTCGTCAGGTCGCCGCACACCGCGCGGCGATACGCGCTGATCTGCGGCTCCGCGACGCCGAAGCGCTGTTCGAGGAAGCGCAGCGTCGACGTATGGTCGAACACCTGCGAGTTGACCCAGCCGCCGCGGCTCCACGGCGACACGACCCACATCGGCACGCGCGGGCCCGGGCCGTACGGGCGGCCGTCGGTCGCCGGCTGGCTCGACGTGGCCGGCGTGAAGTCGTGGTACTCGGCGGCGACGTCGGCGTCCCGCAGCGTATGGCCGCCCGCGAGCGTGCCGTCGGCGTTGCGCGACGGCACGGCCGGCGACGGCATGTGGTCGAAGAAGCCGTCGTTCTCGTCGTAGTTCACCAGCAGCACGGTCTTGCTCCACACCTCCGGGTTCGCCGTCAGCGCATCGAGCACGGCCTGCACGTACCAGCCGCCCTGCGCGGGGCTCGACGGCCCCGGATGTTCGCTGTACACGGACGGCGGGATGATCCACGACACCTCGGGCAGCGCGCCGTTGCGGATGTCGTCGCGCAACGATTCGAGGAAGCCGTACGGCATCGTGTTGCCGAACCCCTTCGCGAGCGGGCTCAGCGGATCGTCGATCGCCGGATCGTAGAACGCGCCGGCCGCCGTCACCGGCTGCGTGATGTCGGTCGACGCGACGTACGCGGGCCGGCGCGCGGGCGGCATCTGCTCGATCGCCGCGCGCCAGTGGCGGAAGCTCATCATCTCGTTGCAGCCGAAGTTGTCGATCAGGCTCTGGTAGACCTTCCACTTCACGCCGGCCTGCTGCAGCCGGTCGGCGTAGGTGGTCCAGGTCCAGCCCTGGCTCGACGGGCCGATGTCGTTGCCGCCGTTGAACTGGTTGTTCAGCGCGGCGATCTTCACGCGGCTGCCGTCGGCCGGGCTGATGCCGTTCGGGCCGTTGGTGCCGCTCCAGTAGAACAGGCGGTTCGCGATCGTGCCCGTGTGCATCCCGCAGTGGTAGTGGTCGCACAGCGTGAACGCATCGGCGAGCGCGCGCTGGAACGGTACTTCCGCCGCGTCGTAATAGCCCATCGACAGCGGCGTCTTTGCGTCGGGCCAGCGGTTCATCCGGCCGTGGTCCCACGCGGCCTGCGCATCGGCCCACGTGTGCGGCGTGCCGCCCGCGCGCTGCGCGTTGCCCTGGTTTGCGTCGAGGTGATACGGCGTGACGGTGGTGGCGGGCGTCGCTTTCGTGTACGTCTGGTAGAACACGTCGCGGCCGTTCGGCGACGGCACCGCGAAGCGGTCGCCGTAGCCGCGCACGCCCTTGAACGTGCCGAAGTAGCTGTCGAATGCGCGGTTCTCCATCATCAGCAGCACGACGTGCTTCACGTCCTGGATGGTGCCCGTTTCGTGAAACGCGGGAATCGCGAGCGCGCGGCGGATGCTCGGCGGAAACGCGGACAGCGCGGCGGCGGCGAGGCCGGAAGTGGCGGTTTGCTGGAGGAATTTGCGGCGTGACGTCATGGCGTTCGGGTCCTGTGATGATGGGAGCGTTCGTGACTTCGTCTGGCGGCGCCCGTGCATCGCCCCCCTGGGACGATTCGCGCGGCGTGTGCGTTCGAGTGCATCGGCCGCGCGTGGCGGAGGTGCGCGCATCGCGCGCGATGCGTGGTGGCGCGCGGATGCCTTGGCCGTCGCCGCGATCCCGTGCAACGCGCGCTCGTGATGCGCGGCCAGGATGTCGGCACACGCCGGCCCGGCGCATGCCGGGTTGGGCGGCGCCCAGTCTAGGGAGGCGGCGTGACGTCGACGTGATGAAGACATGACATCGCATGTCGCGCGTATGACGTTGTGTGCGCAACGATTAATCGGGAAGCGATGCGCGACGGAATGGGTCAGGAATTACCGACTGCGGTATGAGAATCGGTCAGTTTTTTCCGGTTCGCGATGGCTTGGCGTGGCGTGATCGCGCATCGTTGCGGGTGCAACGGCATCGCATGACGCCCATGTTTCAAATGCGTGAAATCGGATAAGCTCGACACGTTGCTGCGCAGGTGCGCAGCCCGCGCGACTGGCGCGACTTTTCGGACCCGGCCCACCCATGACCGACATCACGATCCGGCACAGCGAGACGCACGACGTCGACGCGATCCGGCAAATCGCCGCGCATCCCGCGGTGTACGCGAATACGTTGCAGCATCCGTTTCCGTCGCTCGAGAAATGGCAGAAGCGGCTCGACGGCGTGCGCGAGCACGGCGTGAGCCTCGTCGCCGAAATCGACGGCGTGGTGGTCGGCCATCTCGGCCTGCACCCCGAACAGAATCCGCGCCGTCGCCACGCGGCGGGGCTCGGCATGATGGTCGACGCGACGCACCATGGGCGAGGCGTCGGCAGCCGGCTGCTCGCGGCCGCGATCGATCTCGCGGAAAACTGGCTGAACGTCACGCGTCTCGAGCTGACCGTGTTCACCGACAACCGCGCGGCCGTCGCGCTCTACGAGAAGCATGGCTTCCGGGTCGAGGGTGAATCGCCGGGCTATGCATTGCGCGATGGCGTGCATGCGTCCGTGTATCACATGGCGCGGATCAAGGCACGGCAGTGAAGGCCCGGCCGACACGTATCTGACAGCACGCGCGGCTGCGATGCCGCGCGTCATATTCATTTGAGAATTCGTTCGTTTTCTCCCGGCTGTGCCCGTCGTATCGTCGAAGGATTTGCCGGCAGCCTCGGCCGGTGTGCGTTTTCCGAAACGATCATGCGCGGCGTTGCACGTCGGCAGGCTTCATCGTCATCGCTTCATGGTTGTGACTTCGCAGCCATCGCTTCGCGCGCCGCACCTTCCCGCAACCGTCTCTTTCAACGGACCCGCTTCGATGAAAACTGCTCTCCGGAATCTGACTGCCGCCTGCCTGCTTGCCGCCGCGGGTGCGGCGCTTGCCGCTGCCACGCCCACAAACGCCCCGGCGGCGAGCGCCGCGCCTGATGGCGCGCACCTGCCGCCCGGCATCGCGTGGCAGCACGGCGACGTCGACGCCGCCTTCGCGCTGGCGAAGCGCACCGGCAAGCCGCTGCTGCTCTACTGGGGCGCGGTGTGGTGCCCGTCGTGCAACCAGGTGAAGTCGACGATCTTCAGCCAGCAGGCATTCAAGACCCGCTCGTCGTTCTTCGTGCCCGTGTATCTCGACGGCGATACCGAAAGCGCGCAGAAGCTCGGCGAGCGTTTCAAGGTGCACGGCTACCCGACGATGATCCTGTTCCGTCCCGACGGCACCGAAGTGACGCGGCTGCCGGGCGAAGCCGATCTCGATCGCTACATGCAGGCGCTGTCGCTCGGGATGACGGCCGCGCACCCGGTGCGGCAGACGCTCGCGACCGCTTTGAAGAATGGTGCGTCGCTGACGCCGGACGAATGGCGCCTGCTGGCCGACTATTCGTGGGATACCGACGGCGCGCTGCCGGTGGCGACCGATCGCGTCGCCGAGACGCTGCAGTCGCTCGCGCAACGCGCACGCGCGGCCGGCGCGAAGGCCGAATCGGCGCGTTTTGCGCTGAAGTCGGCCGTGGTCGCCGCTTCCGACGATCCGACGCAGGCCGGCGCACTCGACAAGGCGGCGCTTGCCGATTCGTTGCGCACGGTGCTGCAGGATCCGGTGTTGTCGCGCGCTGATTCGGACGTGCTGGTTGCGGCGCCCGCGCGCGTGGTCGCGTATCTCGGCGGCGACGACGCGCAGCGCGCGAAATTGCGCGGCGCCTATGACACGGCCCTCGCGCGCTTGTCGACCGATACCACGCTGTCGTCGATCGACCGGCTGATGGCGCTGCACGGCCGCGTGCTGGTCGCGCGCGGCGAAGCACGCAAGGGGGCACCGCTGGCCGCGCCGGCGCTGGTCGACGCGGCGCGCAAGCAGATCGCCGCGTCGGTGCAGGGCGCCGCGAATGCCTATGAGCGGCAGGCGCTCGTCAGCGAAGGGGCCGACACGCTGACCGACGCGGGGCTGTACGACGAGTCGGATGCATTGCTGAAGACCGAGCTGACGCGTTCGTCCACGCCGTACTACTTCATGTCCGGGCTGGCTGCGAATGCGAAGGCGCGCGGCGACAAGGCCGCGGCGCTCGACTGGTACCGCAAGGCCTATGACGCGGCGAGCGGGCCGGCGACGAAGCTGCGCTGGGGCGCGACCTACTTTGCGAATGCGGTCCAACTGGCGCCGGACGATTCGGCGCGCATCGAAGGGATTGCCGCGAGCGTGCTCGCGCAGGCCGACAAGACGCGCGATGCGTTCTACGGCGCGAACCTGCGCGCGCTGACCAAGGTCGTCACGCAGCTGAACCAGTGGCGCGGCAGCGGTGCACACGAGGCATCGGTCAAATCGATCGCGAAGCAGTTCGACGGCATCTGTGGGAAACTGCCCGCCGGCGATCCGCAGGCAAGCGCCTGCGCGCGCCTGATCCAGCCGGTCAAGGCATAGATCCGGTGGCACTGCGTGGGCTGTCGGGATGCCTTCCGGCGCTTGTCCCGATACCCACGAGGCCACCGACACCATGCCCCACCTGACGCTCGAATATTCCGCGAACCTCGACGGGTTCGACGCCGGCGCGACCTTGCGCGCGCTCAATGCCGCGCTTGCCGCGTCCGGTCATTTCAACGAGCTCGACATCAAGAGCCGCGCGCTGCGCTTCGATGCCTTCGCGGTCGGCACGTCGCCGGCGCCGCGCGCGTTCGTCCACGCGAAGCTTGCGGTGCTGAGCGGCCGGACGACCGACGTCAAACGTGAATTGTCGGAGCAGGTGCTGGCGGAACTGAAGCGGCACGTCGTTGCGCCGCCCGGCACGCACCTGCAGCTGAGCGCGGAAATACTCGACCTGGAACGCGAGTCCTACGCGAAAGCGAGCATCGAGCCGCGCTGAGCGGACGGTGCGGTGCGTGCTCCGTGAGCCGCGAACGAGGCGCTGATGCGCGCACGGCCGGCGGATTCGAAATCGGACTATTGACCCGTGGAGTACGTGCCGCGATTGCCGTCGCCGGCGCCCGCGGCCCGCGGCGCACCCTGCTGCCGCGCGATCTTCGCTTTGGCGGCCTGAATGCTGGCCGGGTAGAACCAGTCGCTTGGCTGGAAGCCGGCCTTTCTCAGTGCAACCACTTCGGCATGAACTTCTGCGCGCGTGAGCGGCTGGCTGGTTTGCGCCTGTGCGGCGAGCGGCGCGGCGAAGGCGGCAGCGACGGCGATGGTGCGGATGAGCGGGTTCATGAGCGGATACCTCCAGGTTTTCGACGGTGCCGATCGCATGCGGTCACCGTTGAAAGCAGTGTAGGCCTCGCCCGACGCGCGAAAAATGCCGCTGCGACCAACGTAGTGTTCTGCTGCGGATAACAATGCGTGAGCCGGCGAGCGCGCGTGGGCGGCGTGCGGCGAAAGGGGGGCGGAGTGGAGAGTGGAGGAGCGGCCGGCCGCATCGACGCGGCCGGCGGGCGGCGGCCCGGAGACGGGCCGCCGTGGGGTGTTACACGAGCCCCGTCGTGTAGTACACGGCGATCACGAAGAACACCGCGAGCGTCTTGATGATCGTGACCGCGAAGATGTCGCGATACGACTCGCGGTGCGTGAGGCCCGTGACCGCGAGCAGCGTGATCACCGCGCCGTTGTGCGGCAGCGTGTCCATGCCGCCGCTGGCCATCGCGACGACCCGGTGCAGCACGTCCAGCGGGATATTCGCGGCTTGCGCACCCTTGATGAACAGATCCGACATCGCGGCGAGCGCGATGCTCATGCCGCCCGATGCCGAGCCCGTGATGCCGGCGAGCGAGCTGACCGACACGGCTGCGTTGACGAGCGGGTTCGGGATGCTCTTCAGCGCATCGCTGACGACGAGGAAGCCCGGCAGCGCGGCGATCACGCCGCCGAAGCCGTATTCCGACGCGGTGTTCATCGCGGCGAGCAGCGCACCGGCGACGGCGGCCTTCGAACCCGCCGCGAAGCGGCCGCTCACGCGCTTGAATGCGGTCAGCACGACCAGCACGATGCCGAGCAGCAGCGCAGCCTCGACCGACCAGATCGCGACGACCGTCTTGATCGACGTCGTGACCGGCGCGTGCACGCCGGGCAGCACGTCCGGCGCGACCGTGTACGACGCGGCGCCGTACCACTGCGGAATCAGCTTCGTGAACGCGAAGTTCGACACGCCGACCAGGATCAGCGGCAGGATCGCGAGCGCGGGATGCGGCAGCGACGTGGTCTCGACGCGTTCCGGCTCGTTGACGAGCGACGTGCCGTAGCCTTCACCCTTCGCCATCGCCGAACGGCGGCGCCATTCGAGATACGTGAGGCCGACGACGATGATGAACAGCGAGCCGATCGTGCCGAGCACCGGCGCGGCCCAGGCAGTCGTCTTGAAGAACGTGGTCGGGATGATGTTCTGGATCTGCGGCGTGCCGGGCAGCGAATCCATCGTGAACGAGAACGCGCCGAGCGCGATCGCGCCGGGCATCAGCCGTTTCGGGATGTTGCTCTGGCGATAGAGTTCGGCCGCGAACGGATAGACCGCGAACACCACGACGAACAGCGATACGCCGCCATAGGTGAGCAGCGCGCACACCGCGACGATCACCGCATTCGCGCGCGATCGGCCGATGTAACGGATCGCCGCATGGACGATCGACTCGGAGAACCCGGAGAGTTCGATCACCTTGCCGAACACTGCGCCGAGCATGAACACCGGGAAGTACAGCTTGACGAAGCCGACCATCTTCTCCATGAAGATGCCGGAGAAGACCGGTGCGACGGCGGCGGGTTCGGTCAGGAGCACCGCGCCGAGCGCGGCGATCGGCGCGAACAGGATCACGCTGTAGCCGCGATACGCGGCAAACATCAGGAACGCCAGCGCGGCGAGGACGATCACGAAAGACAAGGGAGTCTCCTAATGGCTTTGGTTGTTGTTCGATCGCGGGACGCGCCGCGGACCGGCTCAGGTTCGTGCAGGTTTCGTGCCATCGGCCGGAGTGCGCCGCCGGACATGGGTCCGCCGGAGACCGGCGGGCCCGCGCCGGTCGTTGTCTGAGGATTCTACATAAAACGTCTCCATCCGGAGACGAAATGGCCGTTCGGCCAGCCCGCGGAATCGGGCAGGGCTTTCCCGGACAACGCGTTGCGGCGTGTCTCCAGAGTGAGATAATCCGTCTCGATTCGGAGACAACCCGCCCAAAATACACGGAGACGACGACACGATGATGAATGACTGGGCCCGCCTGCCCGTCAACTACGGCGACGTGCTGCGGCGCGCCGCCGAGTCGCTGTTCCGGACCTTCGAGGATTCGAGCGCGGGCACGGTGGTCGTCGATCGCGATGCGCGCGTCGTGTGGATGAACGAGCGGTACGCTGCGCGCTTCGGTTTCGCCGATCCGCAGCAGGCCGTCGGCCTCGACTGCGAGGCGGTGATCCCGAACAGCCTGATGCGCGAGGTCGTGTCGACCGGGCAGCCGATCCTGCTCGACATCATGGAGACGGGCCGCGAGCCGCTCGTCGTCACGCGCCTGCCGCTGAAGAACGAGGCCGGCGAGACGGTTGGCGCGATCGGCTTTGCGCTGTTCGACCAGTTGAAGACGCTCACGCCCATCTTTTCCCGCTACGCCCAGCTTCAGCAGCAGCTGATCGCGACGCAGCGTTCGCTCGCGCAGGCGCGCCGCGCGAAATACACGTTCGCGAGCTTCGTCGGCACGAGCGCCGCGAGCCTCGAAACCAAGCGCCAGGCGCGCCGCGCCGCGCAGGTCGATTCGCCGGTGCTGCTGCTCGGCGAGACGGGCACCGGCAAGGAACTGCTTGCGCATGCGATTCACGCGGCGTCGGCGCGTGCGCTCCAGCCGCTCGTGACCGTCAACGTCGCCGCGATTCCCGACACGCTGCTCGAAACCGAATTTTTCGGCGCGGCACCCGGTGCGTACACGGGCGCCGATCGCAAGGGGCGCATCGGCAAGTTCGAGCTGGCCGATCGCGGCACGCTGTTTCTCGACGAGATCGGCGACATGCCGCTACCGCTGCAGGGCAAGCTGCTGCGCGTGCTGCAGGACAAGGAATTCGAGCCGGTCGGCTCGAACCGGATCGTGCGCGCCGACGTCCGGATCATCGCGGCCACGAGCGCCGACCTGCCGGCGCTGGTCGCGGCCGGGCGTTTTCGCGCGGATCTCTATTACCGGCTGAACGTGCTGACGATCCACGCGCCGCCGCTGCGCGAGCGCGCGTCCGACATCGCGGCGCTCGTCTACGCGACGCTCGAGGAGCTGGCCGCGCAGCACGGGCGTGCCGCCCATTGCGAGCTGACCGACGATGCGCTGCGGATGCTGTGTGTGTATCCGTGGCCGGGCAACGTGCGCGAGTTGCGCAATACGCTCGAACGCGCGCTGATGCTGTCGGACCGGTCGGTGATCGATGCGCGCGCGCTCGCGCCGTTTCTTGGGCCGATGCGCGTATCGCAGGACGCGGCCGCAGCGGCGCAGCCGCCGGCCGTGCCACCGGTCGAACGGCGCGCGGGCGAGCGCCTTGCTGCGCCGGCCGCTTCGTATGCCGATGCATTGGCGGCGTGGGAGCGCCAGTTCCTGACCGATGCGCTGGCGGCCTGCGACGGGAAGGTGGTGGAAGCGGCCGCGCGCATCGGGATCGGCCGCGCGACGCTGTACAAGAAACTGGCGGCGCTGGGCATCGACCGGTAAGCCGGACGGCCAGGCCGACGCGCTCGGACGTGAAGCATCGAACAGGAGATCACGATGAAACGGATCGGCATCGCAGGGTGGCTGACCATGTTGCTGGCGACCGCTGCGTTCGCGCAATCGGGCGACACCGATGCACCCGAGGCGCGGCGCAACTGGTACAACGATCCGTTCATCGCGCTGTCGCGGGACGTGGCCGAATGCCCGTTGCCGCTCGGCCCGTGGATGACCCGGGCCGAGATGACGGACGACGCGCATTACCGCGCCGAACGCGGCACCACCTGCTGGCTCGCGCATCGCTGCACGAAGCCGAATTCCTATATGTATGACGCACCGATCGCCGACGCCGTGAAGGCGCACTTCGCCGGCTCCGATCGGCTGCATGGCACGAGCCTGTGGATCACCGTGCAGCGACGTTTCATTTACGTCGAAGGATGTGCGGATACGGCGTTCGATCAACCGGCGTTGCAGCGCGAACTCGAGGCGCTTCCCGACGTCGAGCAGGTGTTCGTTCGCATCACCGACGATCCACGCAAGCGCTTGCCGTACAAGGCGCGCGGGCAACCCGACCGTACGCCGAACTGACGGCCGACGGGCCGCGCATGGCATACTCGCGACATTCAAAAAAAGGTTGACGGGAACCATAATGAAACACATGCTTGCGTCGGTCTGTCGGCGGCCTCGGGCGGCCGTTGTTTTGGCTCTGGTTGCAGGGCTCGGCGGGTGTGGCGGCAGCGCGCCGCTGTTCACTTCGGACGGGCGTCCGACTACCCAGGTGCAATGCACCGGTAGCGACTGGAGCAATTGCACGGACAACGCGCGGGCGATCTGCAACGGCGATTTCGAAGTGATTCAGCAATCGAGCGATGACGCCACGCGAAATCTTCTCTTCGCGTGCAAGAAAAAGAGCGGTTATTGATCCCGAGATAACCGGCTGAGGCGGTCACGATCGGGCGAAGTGTTTTTCTGTTGGCTGAGCGTCATCTATTTTTCACGAATAACACTCACGGAGTCCCATCCATATGGCGACCTACAGGCAACTGACCGCGCAGCTCGAACGGCTTCAGCAAAAAATCGACAAGGAACGTGAAAAGGCGATTGCCGATGCGATTGCCGAGATCCGCGCGAAAATCGAGGAATACGACATTACGCCGGAAGAGCTCGGGTTTCGTCCGGTGGGCGCAGCCAAGCCGAAGCGTGTGTCGCCGCCGAAATATCTGAATCCGAAGACGGGTGAAACCTGGAGTGGCCGCGGGCGCTCGCCGACCTGGCTCGGCAAGAATCGCGAGCGTTTCCTGATCAAGGACTGACTCCCGAAAAACCTCACCTTTCGCGTACTGACTGACGGTGCGAACGGCCATGCGGCCGTCGCACCGTTTTGTTTTTGTGCATGTCCGGCGCGATTCCCGATGGCGTATTGAACTGCGACGCCGCGCAATGAACGGATCCCGTTTTGTGAATTCGCTGCGATTCGACGGGATATCGCGGCGAATTCCGGTAAACAGCCGTGCAATTGCGCAGCACATGCGCATTGGCCTGCGCGATTCCCGTGGTGCACGCGTGCTGCGAATTCCGATCACCTTTCGTGTGTTGGCGCGTGGCGCCGTGTAATTCCCGAAGAGTCTCACCATGGCTCCTGTAAATCCTCACCTTTGACGAAGCGCACGCAGCGTCGCGCTGCATGCCTGCACCGTGTGCGCCGAGCGAAGGTGCTCGGCCGGCGCGCGGCGACGGCTTCCATACTGGTGTTGCAGGCGCATGATGCGAGCGTTGACGTGGGTCGAACAGTCGGCCGTTCGGCATATAGGCAGCCGCATGCGCTTCGCCTATGCTTGGGGTTCGCGTCGATCGGCGTTTGGCCTGCCCGTGCCGCATGCCGATCGGGTCGTCTTTCGTTACCGCAGGGAGCCGATGTGACCGTTCGCCATCTCGATGCGTTGTTCCAGCCCAAGTCCGTTGCGGTCGTCGGTGCGTCGTCGCGCGCGGGCAGTATCGGCGCGATGGTGTGGTCGCGCGTGCTCGACGGTGCATTCGAGGGGCCCGTGTGGCCCGTCAATCCGAAGTATCGTGAGCTGCACGGGCATCCGGTCGTTGCCGATGTCGGCCGGCTGCCCGCGCCGCCGTCGGTGGCCGTGATCTGCACGCCGCCCGCGACCTGGGCCGGCATCGTGCGCAAGCTCGGCGAGCTCGGCACGCGCGTTGCGGTGATCGTCGGCGAGGCGCGCACCGATGCCGATCGCGCCGCGCTCGATCGCACGCTGAAGGCGGCGAAGCCGTTCGTGCTCCGTATCGTCGGGCCGGGCAGCCTCGGCGTGCTGTCGCCTGCACGGCATGCGCATTTCGGCGCGCCGGCCTACACGGCGCGATCGGGCGGCGTTGCGTGGGTGTCGCAATCGAATGCGCTGACGAACGCGGTGCTCGGCTGGGCCGACGCACGGGGCCTCGGCTTTTCGCATGTCGTCGCGCTCGGCGGCGAGTCCGACGTCGATGCGGGCGACGTGCTCGACTATCTCGCGAGCGATCCCGGCACGCGCGCGATCCTGCTCGAACTCGATACCGTGCGCGCCGCGCGCAAGTTCATGTCGGCCGCGCGCGCGGCCGCACGCAACAAGCCGGTGCTCGCATTGCGCACCGGCCGCGCCGATCCGGGCGACGCGCTCTATACGGCAGCGTTCCAGCGCGCGGGGATGGTGCGTGTGGATGCGCTCGACGATCTGCTCGACGAGATCGAGACGCTCGGCGTCGGCCGCGTCACGGCGCGCGGCGCGGCCACGCTCGTGACGAGCGATGCGGGTGTCGCGAAACTCGCGGTCGATGCGGTGGCCGAGGTGCGCGATGTGCTGACCGACTGGTCGCCCGCGGCCACGTCGGCGGTGGCCGCGGCGCTGCCGCATCTCGCATCGCCCGGCAATCCGCTGACGCTGGGCGACGATGCGCGCCCCGAGCATTTCGCCGCGGTGATCAAGGCGCTCGCGCCGTTCCCGCAAACGGGCACGCTGTTCGTCGTCCATTCGACTTCCCACAGCGCGCCGGCCGAGGCGGTGGCGCATACGCTGATCGAATCACGGCAGTACGCGCATCGCGGCATCCTCGCGTGTTTCTTCGGCGCGGTCGACGCGGCGACGCGCGATGCGCTGCACGCGAACGGCATTCCGGTGCACACCACGCCGCAGCGGCTCGCGCGCGCGTATGCGCGTCTCGTCGACTACAACCTCGGGCGGCAACTGCTGATGCAAACGCCCGAGGGCACGCCGCCGCAGCCGGCCGAGTGCGTGGCATCCGCGCAGGCCGACGCGCGCCGGAAAGTCGAAGCCGGCCAGCATGAACTGACCGGCGAAGCCGCGCTGCACTGGCTGTCTCATTTCGGGCTGCAGGGGGAGCCTGCCGTCGAGCCGGCCGGAAAGAAAGTCGTCGATGTCACCGTCGACATGTACGACGATTCGAACTTCGGCCCGGTGTTTCGCTATGCCGTGCCGCCCGCGGACGGCGTATCGGCGCCGTTCGTCGTCTATGGCCTGCCGCCGCTGAACACCGTGCTTGCCCGCGCGGTGATGGAGCGCTCGCCGTATGCACGCAGCACACCCATCGAGCCGACGCTCGATGCGTTGACGGCGCTGTCGCAGGTCGTCTGCGACGTGCGTGAAGTCGTTGCGATGTCGGTCACGCTGCGCGTGCTGTCCGACCGCGCGCACGTGATCGCGCCGCGCATCACGCTGGCGGCGGGGCGCAGCCGGCTCGCGATCATGCCGTATCCACGCCACCTCGAGCAGACGCTCGAGTGGCGCGGCGAGACGGTGACGATCCGCCCGATCCGTCCGGAAGACGAGGCCGCGCACAACGAACTGCTCGGCGCGATGACGCCGGAGGATTTGCGGATGCGTTTCTTCGGCGCGGTGCGCAGCTTCGATCATTCGCAGGTCGCGCGCATGACGCAGATCGATTACGACCGTGAGATGGCCTTCATCGTGTCGTTCACCGATGTGTCGGGGCGCGACCACACGCTCGCGGTGGCGCGCGCGGTGGCCGATCCCGACAACGAGACGGCGGAGTTCGCGATCGCGGTACGACCCGATCAGAAGGGCAAGGGGCTTGGCCGGCTGATGATGACGCGCATCATCGACTACGCGCGCTCGCGCGGAACCGCCTGGATGATCGGCGAGGCGCTGCGCGAGAACACGGCGATGATCTCGTTGGCGAAGGCGTGCGGGTTTGCGGTGTCGACGACGGAGGAGCCAGGCGTCGTGGGGTTTAGGATGAAGTTGCAGCCGTAGCGCCTGTCGGCGGCCCGACGCCCGGGGGCGCTGCGTGCGGTGGAAGTCTCCGGTCTCCTGGCGCGTTCGGCATGTTGCCGGTCAGGAACGCAGAGCATTCACGCCTGCGTCGCGAGCGAAGCAACCGAGAACGTGTCGGCGCCGGTTCGCAGCGGAAATATCGACGCACGAATGGCACCGATCCGGCACCGCGAGACGCGTACCGCTTGCCGCGATATCCGCCCCGCAGTGCTGTTTCAGACAAGGTGTCCGCACGCATTTACCGCCGCATTCCACCCTCGAAAATTCAAACTTGCCCAAAAGGTGAGACTTTTCGGGAGCTGCCGGTGAGCTTCTCCGGGAAGGTTGGGGTGAGTCGATACGGGAGCGCTTGGTGAGCCGATACGGGAACACTCGGTGAGCCTTCCCGGGAACGGCCGGTGAGCACGTTCGGGAGCCGCCGGTGAGCCTTTCCGGGGCGCATGGGTGAGGCTCTGCGGGAAGTGTCGGTGAGGACATCCGGGACGCTTGGGTGAGAGTCTCCGGGAGCCTGGGTGAGCTTATTCGGGAGGGTCAGGTGAGCGCTTGCGGGATGCAAAGGTGAGGCTTTTCGGGAGCGTCCGGATGCACGTCTCCCGCAAGCGCAACGCCGGCCTGGGCCGGCGTTATGCGGGTGCGGGCACGCATGAACCGTGCCCGTGGCGACATTCAGGCAGCGAGTTTCGACGCTGCGTCGTTCACCTGGTCGCGCGAAATCGCGAGTTCCTCGAGGTGCGGATCGGCATAGACGGCGCCGGTTTCGCGTTCGAGGCGGGCGATCGTCAGCGCACAGCGCGCGGTGTCCTTCGGCATCGCGATGAAGCGCTTGACCGATTCGCCGGACGTGAACGCTTCGAACAGCGCGCCGCGCACGTCGTCCGGAAGCGTCTTGGTCCACTGGTACGGCTTGCCGTTGAACGTGATCGACGGCGGCAGCGTGCGTTCCTTCTTGGTCGCCGTGATGAGCCCGTAGGTGCGAGCCGCGTCGCCGATCTGTTCGGGCGAGAAGAGTTCGTCGGGCGTGATGTCGAACTGCTCGATGTAGCTCTCGATCGCCTGCATTGCAGCGGTACGATCGTCGCGCTTCTTCTGCGCGCGCGCGACGATATCGCGCAGCTCGTCCGCCTCATCGGGCGTGATCGTGAAGCTTGCCTGCTTCTGCTGAAGTTCGGAGAAACGCTGGAATTCTTGATCGTTCAGAAGTTTGGCCATGACATCCATCGGACACGACGGCCGCGACAACCGGCCGCCGTAGTTTTTGAGAGGGCCGCTATTTTAGCGTAGCGCCGTGGGGGCACGATATGGCACCGTGCATCGCGCTCCGCGGAAGGGTTGCGCGCGACCGGGGGCAACGCAATAGCGCCCCCGGTGCGCTCCGCCGAGCCTGCGCGTCAGCAGGTCTCGTCGCGGCACATCGACAGATGGGCGGCCGTCTCGCGCACCCCTTCGACGACCGTGTCGACGGACGGCGCCATATGCGCGTCGATCCGGCGCATGTACGGGCAGGTCAGCACCGCGATCGCATGGCCCGACGGCCCGAGGATCGGTGCGCTCAGGTCGGTCACGCCGTACGCCTGGCGGCTGTCCTCGCGCAGGTAGCCGTCCTGCCGGATGGACTGGCACGCATACGCGAGTTCCTGCTCGTTCAGTGGCGCTTCGCCCTTGACCTTGCGGTGCTCGGCGAGCATGTGCGCGCGCTGCTCGGCACCCTGGAACGCCAGCATCACGCGCCCCGATGCCGTATCGGCGAGCCCGACACGCGAGCCGAGCCGGACCGACACGCCCCACGGGCCTGGCCCGTCGACCTGCGCGATCACGAGCAGGTTGCCGCGATCGTAGACGGACAGGTGGCACGATTGTTCGGAGGCATCGGCGAAACGCTGCATCGGCGGCAACGCCTCGGCGATCAGCCGGCTCATCGGCGGATGGCGGTGCGCGAGCGAGAACAGCTTGAGGCTGAGCGTGTAGCGGTCGCCGCCGGTCGAGCGCATCACGTAGCGGCGCGCGACGAGGCGTTCGAGCATCCGATAGATTTCGCTCGCGTTGCGGCCGAGTTCCTTCGTGATTTCAGTGCGGGTGAGGCCTTCTTTCTGCTCCGACAGGAGTTCGAGAATGTCGAGACCCTTGTCGAGCGCGGGTGCGCGATAGCGGTCGATTGCGCCCATCGATTCCCGTGCGTCGCAGCCGGGAAGCAGGTCGTTGGTTGTTTGCATTGTCGGTGTGAAGTTGGGGGGATTACTTTCGATCGATTGGCGACGCACGCTGACCGATTTTGCAACACGCTTGTGTCGCGCCCGCGTGTGGCGACGAACGCCATCCGTTTGAGCTTAACAACAAACATTTAGTGTGCAATGCAGCGTCTTTTTACCGATCGTTACCGGATAAGAACGGATCGATTCCCGTTCGGGATGACAGGGAAGCCCCGAATACCCGGTATTCATGACAGGTGGCACCGGTTCAAGGTGTTCGAAAGGAAATCGGGCGGTGGCGCTGCCCGCGATGCTGCGCCGCAGCGCCGGCGGGCGCACCAATAGTCGGTATCCGTCGCGCGTCATTTCACGGCGCGCGGCCGATGGTACAAAGGCTGGCGGGCCAGCGACGGTGCGGCCGCGCGTGAAGCCGGCCGGTATCGGCCGGACCATGTCGCGGGTGCCGGGCCGTCGTCGCCGATGCGCAGACCGGCGGCCGCCCGTTCGATGCGCGCCATACTTCCGTGCGGCGCCGCGATCGCTGCGCCCGCGCGACCCTCGCGCGTCGACGGTATGCCGGATGCGGCGTCGACGCGCGCAATCGACGATCGACAATCAGTCCGGCGCGCGGCCGCGAATGGCCGCGTCGGCCGGTATCCTGTCCCATTCGACAACAGAGGTTGACCACGATGAAACTGCTTCGCTATGGCCCGTCCGGCCAGGAAAAGCCCGGGATGCTCGACGCGGATGGCCGGATTCGCGATCTGTCCGCGCAGGTGCCGGACCTGTCCGGCGATGTGCTGTCCGACGCGGGTCTCGCGCGGCTGCGCGCGATCAATCCGGCCACGCTGCCACTGGTGTCGGGCGAGCCACGCATCGGCGCGTGCGTCGGGCAGGTCGGCAAGTTCATCGGCATCGGCCTGAACTACGCCGATCACGCGGCCGAAGCCGGCATGCCGGTGCCGAAGGAGCCGGTCGTGTTCGGCAAGTGGACGAGCTCGATCTGCGGCCCGAACGACGGCATCGATATCCCGAAGGGCTCGGTCAAGACCGACTGGGAAGTCGAGCTGGGCGTCGTGATCGGCGCGACCTGCAAGGACGTCGACGAAGCGCGCGCACTCGATTACGTCGCGGGCTACTGCGTCGTCAACGACGTGTCCGAGCGCGAATGGCAGATCGAACGCGGCGGCCAGTGGGACAAGGGCAAGGGCTTCGACACGTTCGGCCCGATCGGTCCGTGGCTCGTCACGCGCGACGAGGTGCCCGATCCGCAGCGTCTCGACCTGTGGCTCGAAATCGACGGCCACCGCTATCAGAACGGCAACACGCGCACGATGGTGTTCACCGTTGCGCAGCTGATCGCCTATCTGTCGCGCTGCATGACGCTGCAGCCGGGCGACGTGATCACGACCGGCACGCCGCCGGGCGTCGGCATGGGCATCAAGCCGTCGCCGGTATTCCTGAAGGCCGGCCAGACGGTGCGCCTCGGTGTCGAAGGACTCGGCGAGCAACTGCAGCACACGCGCGACGCGCGGTAGCCACGCACCCGGCGATTCCGTCGAGCGACCGCCGCCAGCAGTTCAATAGCAAGGGCCCGATTCCGCATGGCGCGGAACCGGGCCCTTGTCTTTGGTCAGGCGAGCGCGATTACACGACGTTGTCGAGTTCGCAATGCGCTTCCAGCCGATATCCGTCGGGATCGACGACGAACGCCGCGTAGTAGCCGGGGCCGTAGTGGTCGCGCTTGCCGGGCCCGCCGTTGTCCTGGCCGCCGTGCTCGAGTGCGGCACGGTAGAACGCGTCGACTTCGACGGGCGAAGCGGCCTTGAACGACAGGTGCATCCCCGAGTCGGGATCGGGGGCGACAGGGCGACGCGCATATTGCAGCCACAGCTGCGGCTCGGTTGCGCCGTATCCGATGGATTCGTCGTCGGTATGCAGCCGTTTGTAGCCGAGCGCGCCGAGCGTGCTGTCGTAGAAGGCTCGGCTGCGGCCGACGTGTGCAACGCCGAACGAAAGGTGATCGATCATGTGTGGCTCCTTGGACCGAAGAGGGACGTCAGTGCGGCAAGCCTGCTCATAACCACCATGCCAGCCGCTTGTAGCGGAGTGTGCCGAGTGTGCTGTCGTAGAACGCGCGGCCGCGGCGGTTGTGGATAACGCCGGACAAAAGACGATCGATCATCTGTGGCTCCTTGAACTGAGGCGGGTGTCAGTGCAGCAAACCTTTTATAACTACCATGCTGGTTATGTTAGGAATCACTCGCGGGCTTGTCAACCGGCATGGTGGTTAGATACGATCCGGGCATGAGCGATACGCAACCTTCCGTCACGATGGACTGCCTGATTCCGGCGCCGCCCGAAACCCTGAGCATCGATTTCGCGAACACGCTGTACTGGCGCGGCAGCGATCCGCCGACGGAAACCTTCGGCACGATGGACGACCTGCTGGTGTGGTGTCGCGACCACGCCGGCGTGCCGGCCGGGCTGGCGCAAGCGTGTCAGGCGCACGGCGAAGAGGCCGGTGAGCCGGCGATGCTCGCGCACGCGCTCGCGTTGCGCGAGGCGCTGTATCGGCTCTTTCTTGCGCAGGCCGAACAGCGCGAGCCGCAGGCGGACGATCTCGCGCTGCTCGGCGGCTTCCTGGCGGAAGCGGCGCCGCGTGTCGCGCTGGCACGCGTCGATGGCGGTTATGCGTGGCGGATCGGGGAGGGGCGTGCGACGCTGGCCGGGCTGCTGAGCCCGGTATTGTGGTCGGCGATCGACCTGCTCGGCGGTGCGCGGCTCGCGAAGGTCAAGCGTTGCGCGAACGACGCCTGCCAGTGGCTGTTCATCGACGACAGCAAGAACGGCAGCCGCCGCTGGTGTTCGATGTCGTCGTGCGGCAATCGCGCGAAGGCATACCGCCACTATCACAAGGCCGACTGACGGTCGGCCCGTTCACCGCGCGGCAGCCGCCCGAGTTATTTCACCGACAACTTCCGCCACAGCGTCGTCTTGCTGATGCCGAGCATCGCGCACGCGCGGTCGCGGTCGCCGCCGCATGCGTCGAGCACCGCGCGGATCTCGTCGGCTTCCGCGCGACGGCGGCGCGCGTGCAGTGTCTGCGCATCGTCGCTGTCGGCCGCGTCGGGTGGTGCGGCGAACAGCTCGGGTGCGATCGCCTGCAGCGCGTCGGGATCGAGCGCGCCGCACGCGGCGGCCGGATCGTTTTCATCGGCTTCTTCGGCGAGTTCCACTGCGATCCGCTCGATCACGTTCTGCAGTTCGCGCACGTTGCCGGGCCACCGGTAGCGCGCAAGCGCGGCCTGCGTCGCGCCGAGCACGCGCGCGGCATCGGCGGCGTCGCGCAGCCGCTCGGCGAGCCGCGGTTCGCGCCGTGCGGCCTGCACGAGCAGCGTGGCCGCGAGTGCGGGGATGTCGGCGGCGCGCTCGCGCAGCGGCGGCAGGCCGACATTCAGGATGTTGAGCCGGTAATAGAGATCCGCGCGGAACGTGCCGGCCTCGACGGCCACGAGCAGCGGACGGTGCGTCGCGGCGATCACGCGCACGTCGATGCGGATCGGCTCGGTCGAGCCGAGGCGGATCACCTCGCGCTCCTGCAGCACGCGCAGGAGCCGGCTCTGCAGCGACGGCGGCATCTCGCCGATCTCGTCGAGAAACAGCGTGCCGCGGTGGGCGGCTTCGAACAGGCCGGTCTTGCCGCCGCGCCGCGCACCGGTGAACGCGCCTTCCTCATAGCCGAACAGCTCGCTTTCGAGCAGCGCTTCCGGAAACGCGCCGCAGTTGACCGCGACGAACGGGTAGCTGCGCCGCGCGGACAGCGCGTGCAGGCTTTGCGCGATCATTTCCTTGCCGGTGCCGCTTTCGCCGAGCACGAGCACGGTCGCATCGGATTTCGCGTAGCGGCGCACGAGCTCGCGCACACGCGCCATCGGTGCGGATGCGCCCACCACGTCGTCGAGCGCGTAGCGCGCGGCGAACTGCTGCGTGGTGGGCTGCGAACGCAATGCGCGGTCGAGCCGTTCGACCGCGCGCGATTCCTGGAACGTCAGCACGCTGCCCGACGTGACGCCGCGATCGACGAGCGGCCCGCGATGCACGACGTAGCGCACGCCGCGTACGGTCGCGAGCGCGTCGCCGTCCTCGCCGCGCAGCGTGCGCAGCTCGGGCCGCAGGTCGACGAGCGCGCGGCCCACAGCGGCTGCGGGTTCGACCCCGAGCGCCGACGCAAGCCGTTCGTTGATCGCTTCCACGCGGCCGTGTGCGTCGAGCGCGACCACGCCGTCGCGCAGGTGCTGGAGCAGGTTGTCGAGCCGCTGGCGGCGGAACGCCTCGGCGTGCGTCGCATACGCGACTTCGAGCGCGGTCTCGACGGCCTTGCGCACCGACGCATGCGAATACAGGAACACCGCGCCCATGCCGGCGCTGGCTGCGAGATCGGTGACGAGGCCGGGGCCGACGATCGTCTCGATGCCGCGGTCGTGCAGGTCGTGCACGCAGGCTTCCGCTTCCTGCGCGGACTGATATGACGCGAACTGCACGTCGAGGCCATACGCGGCGACGAAGCGGCGCACTTCGGGTGGCGTTTCCCCGGCGCTGACGAGCGCGATGCGCGACGCGTCGCGCCGGGCGCGTGCGAGGGCCTGCATCACGTCGAAACCGGTCGGCGACACGACCACCACCGGCACCTGCGCACGCGTCTTCAGGAAGCCGCCGTTCGAGCCGGCCGCGACGATCACGTCGGGCCGCGCGGTGCCGGCCTCGGCGATCGCGCTGAGCGCATCCTCATAGGCGCGCGTCACGATGCGCACGTCGGCGCGTTCGTCGAATTCGCCGGCGATTTCGCGAAACAGGTCGCGCAGGCGGCTGATGCCCATCGCCCAGATGCGCGGGCGCGCCGCGCGATCGGCCGGGCCGACGGGCTTGGTCGAGGAGAGGTCCATGACGATCGATTATGCGCGCGCGATTTCATTTTTGAAACATGAAATTGCTGAATTGAAATCCCCGGGCACGTCGACGCCCGTGCCGGTTGCTTAAGAATCAGTGGGTTAGCGACGTTGGGCGAGCTGGCCCGGTCCTTGCTGTTAATGGTCGTTCCTTCAGGAGGCCGTTCATGAGCAATACGCATCTTCAGAGCGCCGGCGCGAAATTCCGCGCGGCAGTCGCGGCGGAGCAGCCGCTGCAGGTGGTCGGCGCGATCACCGCCTACGCAGCCAAGATGGCGCAGGCCGTCGGCTTCAAGGCCGTGTACCTGTCGGGTGGCGGCGTCGCCGCGAACTCGCTCGGCATCCCCGACCTCGGCATCAGCACGATGGAAGACGTGCTGATCGACGCGAACCGGATCACCAACGCGACCGACCTGCCGCTGCTGGTCGACATCGATACCGGCTGGGGCGGTGCGTTCAACATCGCGCGCACCGTGCGCTCGTTCATCAAGGCCGGCGTCGCGGCCGTGCATCTGGAAGACCAGGTCGGCCAGAAGCGTTGCGGCCACCGTCCGGGCAAGGAAGTCGTGCCGATCGAGGAAATGGTCGATCGCGTCAAGGCAGCGGTCGATGCGCGCACCGACGACCAGTTCGTGATCATGGCGCGCACCGACGCCGCCGCCGCCGAAGGGATCGACTCGGCGATCGAGCGCGCGGTGGCCTACGTCGAAGCCGGCGCGGACATGATTTTCCCGGAAGCGATGAAGACGCTCGACGACTACCGCCGCTTCAAGGCCGCCGTGAAGGTGCCGATCCTCGCGAACCTGACCGAATTCGGCTCGACGCCGCTGTTCACGGTCGACGAGCTGCGCGAGGCGAACGTCGATATCGCGCTGTACTGCTGCGGCGCGTATCGCGCGATGAACAAGGCCGCGCTGAACTTCTACGAGACGGTGCGCCGCGACGGTACGCAGAAGGAAGCCGTGCAGACGATGCAGACGCGTGCCGAGCTGTACGACTTCCTCGGTTATCACGAATACGAGCGCAAGCTCGACGAGCTGTTCGCGCAGGGCAAGAAGTAAGCGCCTGCGCGCCGGGACACGATTCCGGAGCGTTTTGCATGGGGCTGGACCAGGCGCTGAAGCGCCAGGTCCGGCCGACGGCTTTGCAGCGGTCGGGCCCGGCGCCGAGGCGCCGGTTGAACCGACCTCTGATACCCCCGATACACATTGGAGAGCAGAAACATGAGCGAGACGAAAGACGCAGCAGCACCGGCCGCCGCAGGCGCATTCAAGCCGAAGAAGTCGGTGGCGCTGTCGGGCGTGACGGCCGGCAACACGGCGCTGTGCACGGTCGGCAAGACCGGCAACGACCTGCACTATCGCGGCTACGACATTCTCGACGTCGCCGAGTCGTGCGAATTCGAGGAAATCGCCCACCTGCTCGTGCACGGCACGCTGCCGAACCTGACCGAACTGGCCGCGTACAAGACGAAGCTGCGCGCGCTGCGCGGCCTGCCGAACGCGCTGAAGGCGGCGCTCGAGCAGATCCCGGCGTCCGCGCACCCGATGGACGTGATGCGCACGGGCGTGTCGGTGCTCGGCACCGTGCTGCCGGAGAAGGACGACCACAACCTGCCGGGCGCGCGCGACATCGCCGACCGCCTGATGGCATCGCTCGGCTCGATGCTGCTGTACTGGTATCACTTCTCGCACAACGGCAAGCGCATCGAGACGGAAACCGACGACGACTCGATCGGCGGCCACTTCCTGCACCTGCTGCACGGCAAGACGCCGTCGAAGTCGTGGGTCGAGGCGATGCACACGTCGCTGATCCTGTACGCGGAGCACGAATTCAACGCGTCGACGTTCACCGGCCGCGTGATCGCGGGCACGGGCTCGGACATCTACTCGGCGATCACCGGCGCGATCGGCGCGCTGCGCGGCCCGAAGCATGGCGGCGCGAACGAAGTCGCGTACGAGATCCAGAGCCGCTACAGCTCGCCGGACGATGCCGAAGCCGACATCCGCCGCCGCGTCGAGAACAAGGAAGTCGTGATCGGCTTCGGCCACCCGGTCTACACGATCTCCGATCCGCGCAACAAGGTGATCAAGGGCGTCGCGCACAAGCTGTCGAAGGAAGCGGGCGACCTGAAGCTGTACAACATCGCCGAGCGCCTCGAATCGGTGATGTGGGAAGCGAAGAAGATGTTCCCGAACCTCGACTGGTTCAGCGCGGTGTCGTATCACATGATGGGCGTGCCGACCGCGATGTTCACGCCGCTGTTCGTGATCTCGCGCACGTCCGGCTGGAGCGCGCACATCATCGAGCAGCGCATCGACAACAAGATCATCCGCCCGAGCGCGAACTACACCGGTCCGGAAGACCTGCAGTTCGTGCCGATCGAAAAGCGCTGACATGCCCACCGCGCACACCGGCCTCCCGCGTGACGGGGGCCGGCGTGCGCCGGACGCCATACCCGAGTTCCCCACACCATGAATACCGCCAACCGCAAACCCCTGCCCGGCACGTCGCTGGACTATTTCGACGCGCGTGCCGCGGTCGAAGCGATCGCGCCCGGCGCCTATGACACGCTGCCGTACACGTCGCGCGTGCTCGCCGAAAACCTCGTGCGCCGCTGCGATCCGGCGATCCTTGCCGATTCGCTGAAGCAGATCATCGAGCGCAAGCGCGAACGTGATTTCCCGTGGTTCCCGGCGCGCGTCGTGTGCCACGACATCCTCGGGCAGACGGCGCTCGTCGATCTCGCCGGCCTGCGCGACGCGATCGCCGACGGTGGCGGCGACCCGGCCAAGGTGAACCCGGTCGTGCCCGTGCAGCTGATCGTCGACCACTCGCTCGCGGTCGAATGCGGCGGCTTCGATCCGGACGCGTTCGCGAAGAATCGCGCGATCGAGGATCGCCGCAACGAGGACCGCTTCCACTTCATCGAGTGGACGAAGAAGGCGTTCGAGAACGTCGACGTGATCCCGCCGGGCAACGGCATCATGCACCAGATCAACCTCGAGAAGATGTCGCCGGTGATCCAGGTGCAGGACGGCGTCGCGTACCCGGACACCTGCGTCGGCACCGACAGCCACACGCCGCACGTCGACGCGCTCGGCGTGATCGCGATCGGCGTCGGCGGCCTCGAAGCGGAGAACGTGATGCTCGGCCGCGCATCGTGGATGCGCCTGCCCGACATCGTCGGCGTCGAGCTGACCGGCAAGCGCCAGCCCGGCATCACCGCGACCGACGTCGTGCTCGCGCTGACCGAATTCCTGCGCAAGGAAAAGGTGGTCGGCGCGTACCTGGAATTCCGCGGTGAAGGCGCGGCGAGCCTCACGCTCGGCGATCGTGCGACGATCTCGAACATGGCGCCGGAATACGGCGCGACGGCCGCGATGTTCTTCATCGACGGCCAGACGACCGACTACCTGCGCCTCACCGGCCGCAGCGACGAGCAGGTGAAGCTCGTCGAGACCTACGCGAAGGCGGCCGGCCTGTGGGCCGATACGCTGAACAACGCGCAATACGAGCGCACGCTGACGTTCGACCTGTCGAGCGTCGTGCGCAACATGGCCGGCCCGTCGAACCCGCACAAGCGGCTGCCGACGTCCGATCTTGCCGCACGCGGGATCGCCGGCCAGTGGGAAGAGAAGGCGGGCGAGATGCCCGACGGCGCGGTGATCATCGCCGCGATCACGAGCTGCACGAACACCAGCAACCCGCGCAACGTGATCGCGGCGGCCCTGCTCGCCCGCAACGCGAATGCACGCGGCCTCACGCGCAAGCCGTGGGTGAAGAGCTCGCTTGCGCCCGGCTCGAAGGCGGTCGAGCTGTACCTGGAGGAAGCGAACCTGCTGCCCGAACTCGAGAAGCTCGGCTTCGGCATCGTCGCGTTCGCGTGCACGACCTGCAACGGGATGTCGGGCGCGCTCGACCCGAAGATCCAGCAGGAGATCGTCGATCGCGACCTGTACGCGACGGCCGTGCTGTCCGGCAACCGCAACTTCGACGGCCGCATCCACCCGTATGCGAAGCAGGCGTTCCTCGCCTCGCCGCCGCTGGTGGTCGCGTATGCGATCGCCGGCACCATCCGCTTCGACATCGAGAAGGATGTGCTCGGCCACGACCAGGACGGCCAGCCCGTCACGCTGAAGGACATCTGGCCGACCGACGAGGAGATCGATGCGATCGTCGCGTCGAGCGTGAAGCCCGAGCAGTTCCGCAAGGTCTACGAACCGATGTTCGCGCGTAGCGCGGATGCGGGCGAGCGCGCGGCGCCGCTGTACGAGTGGCGCGCACAGAGCACGTACATCCGCCGTCCGCCGTACTGGGAAGGGGCACTGGCCGGCGAACGCACGCTGCAGGGGATGCGCCCGCTCGCGGTGCTCGGCGACAACATCACGACCGACCACCTGTCGCCGTCGAACGCGATCCTGCTGGACAGCGCGGCCGGCGAATATCTCGCGAAGATGGGCCTGCCGGAAGAAGACTTCAACTCGTACGCGACGCACCGGGGCGATCACCTGACCGCGCAGCGTGCGACCTTCGCGAACCCGACGCTGGTCAACGAGATGGCGATCGTCGACGGCGCGGTGAAGAAGGGCTCGCTCGCGCGCGTCGAGCCGGAAGGCAAGGTCATGCGGATGTGGGAAGCGATCGAGACCTACATGAATCGCAAGCAGCCGCTGATCATCGTGGCCGGCGCCGACTACGGCCAGGGTTCGTCGCGCGACTGGGCCGCGAAGGGCGTGCGGCTCGCGGGCGTCGAGGCGATCGCCGCCGAAGGCTTCGAGCGGATCCACCGCACGAACCTGATCGGCATGGGCGTGCTGCCGCTCGAGTTCAAGCCGGGCACGAACCGGACGACGCTCGGCATCGACGGCACCGAGACCTTCGACGTGATCGGCGAGCGCACGCCGCGCGCCGACCTGACGCTCGTGATTCATCGCAAGAACGGCGAGCGCGTCGAGGTGCCGATGACGTGCCGGCTCGACACGGCCGAGGAAGTGTCGATCTACGAGGCGGGCGGCGTGCTGCAGCGCTTCGCGCAGGACTTCCTCGAATCGTCGCAGGCGGCTTGACCGGGTCACACAGGGATAACGCACACATGGCTCACACTCCTCAAATCAGGATTCCCGCGACCTACATTCGCGGCGGCACCAGCAAGGGCGTGTTCTTCCGGCTGCAGGACCTGCCGGACGCCGCGCAGGCGCCGGGCGCCGCGCGCGACGCGCTGCTGCTGCGCGTGATCGGCAGCCCCGATCCGTACGGCAAGCAGATCGATGGGATGGGCGGCGCGACGTCGTCCACCAGCAAGACGGTGATCGTGTCGAAGAGCGCGCGGCCCGGCCACGACGTCGACTACCTGTTCGGCCAGGTGTCGATCGACAAGGCGTTCGTCGACTGGACCGGCAACTGCGGCAACCTGTCGGCGGCGGTCGGCCCGTTCGCGATCAGCGGCGGGCTGGTCGATCCGGCGCGCGTGCCGCGCGACGGCGTCGCGACCGTACGGATCTGGCAGGCGAACATCGGCAAGACGATCGTCGCGCATGTGCCGGTGACGAACGGTGCGGTGCAGGAGACGGGCGACTTCGAGCTGGACGGCGTCACGTTCCCGGCGGCCGAAGTGCAGCTCGAGTTCATGGACCCGGCTGCCGAGGAAGAAGGCGCGGGCGGGTCGATGTTCCCGACCGGCAACCTGATCGACGATCTCGCGGTGCCGGGCGTCGGCACGCTGAAGGCGACGATGATCAACGCGGGGATCCCGACGATCTTCGTCGAGGCGGAAGCGATCGGCTACACGGGCACCGAGTTGCAGGACGCGATCAACGGCGATGCGAAGGCGCTCGAGAAGTTCGAGACGATTCGTGCGCACGGCGCGCTGCGCATGGGCCTGATCGACACGCTCGATGAAATCGCGACGCGGCAGCACACGCCGAAGATCGCGTTCGTCGCGAAGCCGGCCGACTACGTCGCATCGAGCGGCAAGCGCGTGAACGCGGGTGACGTCGACCTGCTGGTGCGCGCGATGTCGATGGGCAAGCTGCACCACGCGATGATGGGCACGGCGGCGGTCGCGATCGGCACGGCCGCGGCGATCCCCGGCACGCTCGTCAACCTGGCGGCGGGCGGCGGCGAACGCAACGCGGTGCGTTTCGGGCATCCGTCGGGCACGCTGCGCGTCGGCGCGGAAGCGCAGCTCGAGAACGGCGAGTGGACCGTCACCAAGGCGATCATGAGCCGCAGTGCGCGCGTGTTGATGGAAGGCTGGGTGAGGGTGCCTGGCGACGCGTTCTGAGCGTGGCCGGTTCCGGCAAGGCAGCCGCCCCAATCCCTGCGAAGCGGACCCCGCGACGCAGGGATTTTTCATTTGACGCGTTGACGCACGCGTGACAGGTGCGATCCGATGCGAGGCGTATGGCATCGGAGACCGTCGCAATACGCGACACGGACAGGAGAATCGCATGCCGCTCGATGCACCGCTTTCCGGCATCCACATCGTCGAATTCGAAGGTCTCGGCCCCGGCCCGCTTGCGGGCTGGATGCTCGCCGGGATGGGCGCGCGGATCACGCTGATCGCCCGCCCATCCGGCCGCACGAGCGCGCCGGACGCGTTGCAGGCCCGCGATGGCGACCTGCTGCGCGAAGGCAAGACGATCGTCGAACTCGACCTGAAGTTGCCGGCCGGCCGCGACGCCGCGCTCGACCTGATCGCGCAGGCCGATGCGCTGATCGAGGGGCTGCGGCCCGGCGTGATGGAACGGCTCGGCCTCGGGCCCGACGATTGCGCACGCCGTCATCCGACGCTCGTGTACGGGCGGATGACCGGCTGGGGCCAGCACGGCCCGCTCGCGGCCGCGGCCGGACACGACCTGAACTACGTCGCACTGACGGGGCTGCTCTCGCTGTCCGCGCCGCGCGACGGGCGGCCGGGGTTGCCGCCGACCGTCGTCGGCGATGCGGGCGGCGCGCTCGGGCTCGCGTTCGGGATCGTCTGCGCGCTGTTCGACGTGCGCGGTGGCGGGCCGGGGCGCGTGGTCGACGGCGCGATCGTCGACATCGTGTCGATGCTCGGCTCGCTCGTGCTGTGGGCGCGCGCGAACGGGCAACTCGACGGCGCGCAGCCGAGCCCCTTTCACGATGCGCCGTTCTACGACGTGTATCGCTGCGCGGATGGCGAATGCGTGACGATCGGCGCGCTCGAGCCGCCGTTCTATGCGCTGCTGGTCGAACGGCTCGGGCTGACCGACGTCGATCCGGCGTCGCAGTACGACCGCGCGCGCTGGCCCGCGCTGAAGGCGCGTTTTGCAGAGGTATTTGCGCAGCAGCCTTCCGCGCACTGGCGTGCGCTACTCGAAGGTACCGACGCGTGTTTCGCGCCGGTGCTGAATGTGGCCGACGCGGCTGCGCACCCGCACAACGCGGCGCGTGGGATCTATCGGACGGATGAGAACGGCAACGTGCGGGCGCGGGTGGCGCCGCGATTTTTGCCGCTGGCGGGGGACGGGGTGGAGTAGACGGACTGACACGTCGAGGTCGTTGAGCCAGTCTCGAAACGCACTTAAACGAAAGGCTCGCAGAATATTTGGTGCCAAATAGAGCACAATCGATTTCCTGTTGAAGAAGGAGTCGACATGCCTCATACCATCCTGGCCAAC
The DNA here is from genome assembly GCF_002223205.1 of Burkholderia sp. AU27893. Classification (NCBI taxonomy): domain Bacteria; kingdom Pseudomonadati; phylum Pseudomonadota; class Betaproteobacteria; order Burkholderiales; family Burkholderiaceae; genus Burkholderia; species Burkholderia sp. AU27893. Next base: position 170,652 of record NZ_NKFD01000003.1, read on the forward strand.
GTTGCGGCGAGCGTTTCGGAACTGAAACGGAACCCGATAGGCACGGTTGCGGCGGGAGAGGGTTTCCCGGTCGCGATCCTGAACCACAACGAACCTGCGTTCTACTGCATCCCGGCGAAGATGTGGGAGGCGATGGTCGAACGCTTTGAAGGTATCGAAGACAACGCGCTGGCCGACAAGCGCGCCAAGGAGAAGGTCGTCAAGGTCAAGCTGAATGACCTCTGAGCTCGCCTTTCTCGATCCTATGAAGTGCGCGATTCGGAAGTGCTCGTACTGGTCGTGGCGGTCGGTCGACGCGAGCGCGATGCGGTCTATCTTGCCGCGATGAAGCGTTAGATCCCGATGCGCCGCATGGGGAGCGGCCAGCTTGTCCGCATGTCTGACCGCTTGGCGCGGCTACGCGCTCATCGACTTCTGGAAGGACGGGCGATCCACCAAGTGCGGAGAACCGCTCACGCCGTTTCCTCCGGGGCATCCGGCATCTTGCCGTCGCCGACGCGGTTGATCGTGCCCTGCGCGATCGCGACGAGCCGCTCGTGATCGCCGTCGATGACGAACACATGACACTGGCAGGTTGCCTGATGCCGCCCCGCGTAGACGAGCTTCGCCCGGGCGACGAGCGTGCCGTTCACGGCCGGCCGCAGGTAATTGATCTTGTATTCCGCGGTGATCACGCGTGGGCCGAGCACGAGCGCGCCGGCGAACGTCAGCGCGTTGTCCGCGAGGTAGCTGATGACGCCGCCGTGCACGAAACCGTGCTGCTGCCGCAGTTCTTCGCGCACGGGCAGGCACAGCGACACTTCGTTGTCGCCGATATGCATCAGCTCCGTGCCCAGCAGCATGCTGAACGGTTGCGCGCGCAATGCGCCGCGCGCGTGGTCCGTGATGTCGGTCATCGACTTTCCTCGAAATGAGTGCCCGCTTGCGCTGAACTCTAGGAAGGGGGATGCCGATAAGCAAGGAAATTCGTCCGCGTTTCGTGCAATTTCCAGCGTGATGCGACGCGATTATTGCGTCGAATGTCGTGGATTTCCCTGTTTGCGGGTGATTCCGCTGGAATGCGCGGCCAACGTGAATTTCGTTGCCGTCCGCACCTAAAGTCGGACGAAGAAATGCCGCTAATGCCGGGGCATTGCCTCATCGTCCGCTTTCCAGGAATCTCCCCCATGTTCGGAAAAATCAAGCTCGCGTCGGGTCTGCTCGGCGTGTTGACCGTGTTTTGCGTCTTCCTGTTCGCGATCGAGGCGCTCGGCTTCTGGGCGCTCAAGTCGACGCGCAGCGGCGTCGACGATCTGTCGAACGTCGCGATCACGCAGGTCGAGGCGGCCAGCCAGGCGACCCAGCAGTTGCTCGACGCGCGCATCAACCTGTCACGCGCCGGCACGCGGATGGTGCGCGGCGGCCCGAAACCCGACGACATCATCCGCCATGCCGGCGCGTCGCTCGCGGAAGCCGACAAGGCGTTTGCCGCGCTGACGGCCGCGCAGCCGGTCGACGATGCCAACCGCGCGCGCGTCGCGGCGCTCACCGAGCGCTATCGCGCGCTGCGCGGCGCGCTCGGCGAACTCGTGCAGTTCCTCGACGCCGACAACATCCAGGCTTTCCTCGACCAGCCGACGCAGAGCATCCAGGATGCCTATATCGCCGAGTTGCGCCGCTTCACCGACTACGGCGGCGCATCGAGCCGCACGGCGCTCGACACGATCGACGGCGGCATGCTCTGGTTCAAGTCGGTCGGCATCGTGCTGCTGGTGGCGATGCTCGTGGCGAGCGCGGCGATCTACGCGGCCGCGCGGCGCGCGGTCGTCGCGCCGCTGGAAGAAGCCGGCCGCCATTTCGAGCGGATCGCGCAGGGCCGGCTCGATGAAGTCGTGCGGGCAGGCGGCGTGTTCGAGATCGACCGGATGCTGCGCGGCCTCGCCACGATGCAGACGAGTATCGCGGGCACCGTGCGTACGGTGCGCCAGGCGTCGGATGCGATCCACCTCGGCGCTGGAGAGATCGCGGGCGGCAATGCCGACCTGTCGGCGCGCACCGGCACGCAGGCCGCGTCGCTCGAGGAAACGGCCGCGAGCATGGAGGAACTGACGGCGACCGTCCGGCAGAACACCGACAGCGCGCGTGCGGCGAGCGCGCTGGCCGACGCGGCGCTCGAGGCGACGAGCCACGGCGGCGGCGTGGTCGACAGCGTGATCGATCGGATGCGCGGCATCGCGCAAAGCTCGGGGCGGATCGCGGAGATCATCTCGGTGATCGACGGCATCGCGTTCCAGACCAACATCCTCGCGCTGAACGCGGCCGTGGAAGCCGCCCGCGCGGGCGAACAGGGACGCGGCTTCGCGGTCGTCGCGGGTGAGGTGCGCTCGCTCGCGCAGCGCAGCGCGCAATCGGCGAAGGAGATCAAGGCGCTGATCGAGGATTCGGTTTCGCAGATCAACGGCGGCGCGGAGCTCGTCGAGCGCGCCGGCGACGCGATGCGGACGGTGTCGGCGTCGATCACGCGCGTCGTGCAGACGATGTCCGAGATCACGGCGGCGTCGGTCGAGCAGAGCGTCGGGATCGAGCAGGTGAACCAGGCCGTCACGCAGATGGATCAGCTCACGCAGCAGAACGCGGCGCTGGTGGAGGAGGTCGCGGCGGCGGCCGCGTCGCTGAACGACCAGACCGCGCACCTGATGCAGGCGGTGTCGGTGTTCGAACTGGGCGACGGCCGCGCCGCACGCGGCGAGCGCGCGGCGCCGTCGTTCGACGACGCGGGTTACGCGCCGGCCGGCAGCGCCGCGTAGGCGGTCTCGAGGTGGTAGGGCGTCGTCGACGGCATGTCGGCGCGCGCTACCCGCCCGTCCGCCGTCTTGCACTCGAACCAGCCGCGCGGATGCAGGAAGCGCGCGGCGAAGCGTTCGATCTGCCGCGCGAGCGGCGCGGAGGCCGGCGTGCCGCCGTGCGTCGCGAGCGCGCGCAGGTACTCGGTCTGCGCCCAGATCCGCTGCGTGCCGTCGATGCACGCGCCTTGCGCGTCGAGCGCCGCGCAGACGCCGCCCGTCTGCGGATCGACGCCGTATTGCTCCGCGAACACGAATGCGCGCGCCAGCGCGCCGGGGAGCCCGGTCTGCGCGAGCCGCGCGCCGGCCGCATCGACCAGATAGAACCACTCGAACTGATGGCCGGGCTCGAACCGGTTGTCGGCTGCGCCGAGCGGCAGCTCGGCCACGCAGCCGGTCGCCGCATCGACGAACGTGCGCTCGACGGCTTGCGCGGTGCGCGCGAGCGCGTCGTCGAACGCCGTGTCGCCGAACGCAGCCGCCGCCGCGAGCCACGCTTCGGTCAGGTGCATCAGCGGATTCTGCAGCGCCCCGCTGCCGGATGACGAGAAATCGGCGTGGCGTGCCGCGTCGAGCAGCGCGTCGCCGCGGTGCGGCGCGAAGCGGTCCTGAATCAGCGCGGCGGTCTCTTCGGCTGTCTTGCGCGCGGCGGCGTCGCCCGACGCCGCGTACCACGCGGCGCACGCGAACACGATGAAGGCGTGCGTGTAGAGATCCTTGGTCGTGTCGAGCGGGGCGCCCTGCGCGTCCACGCTGTAGTGCCAGCCGCCGTGGCGCGGGTCGCGAAAGTGGCGGCCGAGCGCGTCGAACAGCGTGGCCGCGTGCGCGGTGTCGCCGGCCTGTGCGAACACGAACAGTTGCCGTGCGCAGGCCATCGCGCGATAACGGGTCACGGGCAGCGGCGCGTGGGTGGTCGGATCGACGGCTTCGAACGGCAACTGTAATGTCTGGTCGAACCCTGAACCCCGCCAGATCGGCAAGACGACGTGCGCGAAATGGTGGCGCAGCTGGGCGGCCTGGGCGGAAGCGGAGTCGGAAACGGACATGACGGGGTTGAGCGCTGGGTTCGAAACGTGTCGGCGCGGCCCGGAGGATCGGCGCGGCCGGGGCCAAGGATAAAACATTCCGCACCGCCGGCACCAAAAAAGGAGATAAATCGCATGCTGAGCAACCTGGAACTCGTGATGCGGCTCGTCCTCGCGGCGGCGCTGGGCAGTGTCATCGGCTTCGAGCGCGAGCGTCTGTCGTGGGCGGCAGGCCTGCGGACGCATATGCTCGTCTGTGTCGGTTCGACGCTGATCATGATCGTGTCGGCGTTCGGGTTCGCCGACGTACTCGGCAGCAGCGAGCACATCGTGCTCGATCCGTCGCGGATCGCCGCGCAGGTCGTGTCGGGCATCGGCTTCCTCGGCGCGGGCTCGATCCTGCTGCGCGGCGAGATCGTGCGCGGGCTGACGACCGCCGCGAGCCTGTGGTCGGTCGCCGCGATCGGCCTCGCGGTGGGCGGCGGGCTCTACGTCGCGTCGATTTCGGCGACGATCGTCATCCTGATCATCCTGGCCGGCATCAAGCCGCTGGAGCGGCGCTACTTCACGGCTCGCCAGCGGCGCCAGCTCGCGCTGACGGTCGTGGGCGGCACGCTGAACTTCGATTCGCTGCACGCGGCGCTGGGTCCGGACAGTGCGCGGGTGAAGCAGTTCATCGTGCAGCGTGCCGACGACACAGGCGAGCACGACGAGGTGCGCATCGCGCTCGCGCGGGTGTCGGAACTCGAATACAGGGCGATCTGCGACAAGCTGCGCGCGCTGAAGGGCGTCACGCGTTTCGAAGAGGGCAACGGCTTGTCGGGCGACGAATAGGCGGAATCGGCGACGGGGCGTGCGACAATGGCCGACCACCGATTCCGTTCGACATCCGGTTCCGCGCTTGTGGGCCTGGCCATCCGATTTTCCTTGATCTCCGCCAAATACGAGTCGAAATTGTCGTGATTTTCAAGGGTTTGCGGAGAATTGCTTTTCGACCCTTCAATCGCGAGAGGCTTTGCTTCAAGTCAGTCGATCCATCTGGGGATGGCCGGAAAGAGGTGAGGGTGGGGCACCGATACGATTCGTCGGGCGTGGGCGACCTTGCGCCAGTCGAGCGCTGTTTGTGGGGCGCTATCATCTCGCCACTTCAAAGACTGGGGTCCGTCCGCATCCAGGTTGCAAGCAATCGCGGGAGATGGGGCGGCGCCGGCACTTTGTCGGCACCTTTCACAAGATCATTCATTCTCAGCCCGATTGTCGTGGCTGGCGTGGCCGCTGCTTCAATCGCTTTGAGGGTTTCATGTCGATCGAGTGCGACTTCCCATTTTGTCGTCGCAAGCATGCACTTGGGAAGTTGTGCGGTCATTTTTTCTTTGGTAATGCGTATCTATTGCTGAATTCGGCGACGTCTTTATATCCATGCCTGGATGCAAGAAAATGCTTAATTCTTGCCTCGGCATCTCGATGTTTGATCGTCCGAAATGAGTGGGTTTCGACGGCGCAACCATAAAAGAACGACATTCAATGGAATCATCGTCTGTCATTTTCGAGTAGAGCGCTTTACTTCGACGTGAGTGGGTTGCCTGCCCGCTTGCGGCGAACTTAAGGTAAGCTGGCGGAGCATGACCGTGCTTGCCGAAAGGCACAGCATGACTGTCGATGTGCTGGATGACGGGCGCCGCCCCAAAGTGGGGCGATTATTCCGAACAGCGTGTGCGGTATGCCCCTTTAAGAGGGAAAGCCGTTCTTCCGCGCCACATTCACAACCCACTATTGCGACACATGTCTTGTCCTTACTCGATTACGGTTCGCGGCGCGTTGAATTCGGCAGGAGCCGAAGTCGTTCGATCCATGCAATTGCCGTCGGGCATAACCCTGTCAGAATGGACAGGTCGCAATACGTTGACCGAATATAAAAGCTCGGCGGAGAACGTGCTGAGTATCTATTTGTCGGGCGGCGAAAATTGTGCACAGGTCGACGGAAGGCAGGTCGTTCGCCGGGGATTCAAAAGTGCAGTCTGTCTGTTTCCGGTTGGTGAAGGCGAATCGCAGTGGCAAATCACCGAGCGCCTCAATTTTCTGCATATCTATTTCGACATGCGCAACTTCGAGCCCAGCCTGCTTCGGGCCTTGCGCCAGCCACCGGAGGCCTACCGGTTCCGCGAGGTCTTCCAGGAAGCCTCCCCCGTCATCAGTGCGGCGGCGCACAGCATTGCGCAGTCCGACTGGAACGACGAGACGCTGTCGCTCGGCATCGATAGCCTGATGAGCTGGATTCTGCTCAACGCGATCCGCGGTTACGCCGAGGCCGATCTGGAGCCCGTGGATACGCGGGGGTGCCTGTCGACGAAGCAGGCCGACATGATCCGCGAGTATTGCAACGCCAATCTCGGCGAGATGGTGCGGCTCGAACATCTGGCGGATCTCGTGAGTCTCAGCCGCTACCACTTTCTGCGTAAATTCAAGAACACGTTCGAACAGTCTCCGCACGCGTTTTTGACCGGATTGAGGATGGCCCGGGCACACGACCTGCTGAGACACACCGACCAGAAGATCATGAGCATCGCACTCGAGTGCGGCTATGCGCAGCACAGCCGGTTCTCGACCGCATTCAAGCGACATTACGGCTATTCTCCCGGCGCGGTGCGCGGAAAGTGATATCGCTCAAGTCAGGGGCCGTTTTGCGCGTCGCGGATCAAGCCGGCCAAGTCGGCTGATCTCAACTTGCGATGCGAGAGGGCGGGGACGCGAAGTTCCTGTGCGAGATTGCGCACCTGCTGCTTGTGGGCAGCCTTGAGGTTGTCGTGAAACGCGATCGCATCGACACCGCCCTTGATCGACCGGGCGCACGCAATCAGGTCCTTCAATCGTTCCGGCGAGTCGTAGTCGTGCGCGACCAGCCAGTGATTGGGAAGCACGTGGGACAGCGCGAGTCCTTGCGTGTCGCCGTAATCGCGCAGCAACTGCGTGAATCCGGGCTCGAAATGGGTTCCGCCGATACAGAGCAGCGAGATCGCCGGTTGAGCCGCGTGTTCCCCCGCCGCCAGCAGTGCACGCACTAGCACGTCGGCGGCATCCGGGTTTGTCCACGCGTCCGCCTTGCTGCCGATTTCCAGATCGATGACCGATGGCGTCACCGCGGAGACGAGGCTGCCGGGCTGGGCGCCGTAGAGCGGGCCGGACCAGTGCGTGGCTTCCATCCACGTCGAATACGAATCCAGGCCCGCTTTCCGACGCTCGTGTTCGACCGCCAGAAACAGGCTGCGCGTGATGGCGGGATCGACCGGACTGAACGTGCCGCTTTCCATGTCGCCGGTCGTCTGGATCGTGAAAATGCGGTCGGGCGCATTTTTCCCTTCATGCCAGTTGACGATAACGATCGCGTCGGCGTCGCCGAAGGCCTCGTTCAGCCGTGGCGCGTAGCGTCGGTAGTCGTGGCTGAGCACCTGGTCGAGCTGCAGCAGGTCGTAGCGCACGCCGCCGGATTGCGCGCGCAGTACCGGATGTCCGTCCAGGGTGCCTTCGGCTTGCCAGTCGATGCCGGAGGCGAGGAGCCGGGCCAGCACGTGCGCCGACACCGGATCCTTGTCGAGATCGGTGCAGAAAGCCAGAACGATGTGCTTCACGGGTGAGTTTTCCTGAAGTGGATCATGGCGAACGTTCAGAACAGCAGAAACGCGATCGAAGAGGCGGACAGCAGGGCCAGTGTTCGTTGGAGTGCCCTGCCGCGCAGGACTTGCGCCATCACGAGGCCGAATACGGCCCAGATCGAGTTGCACGGGAAGAAAATGATCCCGAGCGTGAGCGACAGGAGCGTTGCGTCGACGTACAGGTTGCTGGTCAAGGGCAGGAACGTTGACGTCGCGCTGGCGCCGAGCAGCCAGATTTTCGGATTCAGAATCTGGAGCAGCGCGGCCTCACCGAACGTGATGGGATGCTCGATCGAGAGATTCCCGGCATGCGTCGGCTGCGACGTGTACAGCTTGTAGGCCAGGTACAGGATGTACGCGGTGCCCACCACCTTCAGCGCCGGGTGCAGCAACGGGTATCGGCTCAGCACGCTGGACAGCCCGAGCGCGATGACCATGAACAGGACGAATACGCCAACCGAAATGCCGGTTAGCGACGGCAGCGTGCGTCGATACCCGAACTGCGCGCAGTTGGCGGTCGTCATCAGGTTGTTCGGCCCCGGAGAGATGATCAGCGGGATCGAGAACAGTCCGATCTGGAGCAACTTGGCGACAAGCGCGGCGTCGACGTTCATCTAGCCTCTCACCTTGTCGCGATTCGCGCCTGCCGCTGTGCGCCGTCGGCGAATTGCGCCGAGGTGATGGGCAAGCTCGACGAGCGGGCCGCGGTCGCGCATGCGGTAGGTCGAGCCGACGTCCGGTTGCGGTTCGCTGTGCCACGTCGCGAGATCGGCGTTCTGCTTCAAGCGGGCAACGAGACTGTCCACTGCGGCTCGTTCGGCGCGCGAATAGAGCGTTTCCGAATTGTCGCCGTCGGAGAACCGGACTGGATGACGGCTGATGATGGCGCCCGTATCGAGGCCGGCGGACACGCGATGAATCGTCGTGCTCAGCTTGTCGAATTCGCCGTGATGCAGTGCGAAGAAGAAGCAGTGATTGCCCCGGTAGTACGGCAGGTGACCGCCGTGGATGTTGATGATGCGCCCGGGCGGTACGAGCGACAGCAACGCCTCGCCGATCTTCTTGGTGCCCATCACGATATAGACGTCGGACACGTCCTCGCGCAGTGCGTCGAGCACGCTCGTGTCGTTGATCCACGACGTTTCCAGATATTGAACACCGGCGTGACGTCGAAGTGCGTCCCAGGTCCGCAGTTCGTCGTCGCGAAGAAAATAGCGGCGGCGGTACGCGTCGTATCCTGATAGTCTGCGTCGCCATTCGTGATAGCGAGTCCACAGATACGCACGATAGTTGCCGTTGCGAAACAAGCGAGATGCCTGTTCGCGCCCGGGTTCGACGATGACGCGAACGCGTCCGAACGCGGTAACAAGCTCCGCGGCGAGATAGAGATGATGCGGACCGTCCGAACAGAGCAACGTGACGTTGGTCATGCGAGCATACTCATGAAGCGGCGATCGAGCGCCTGTTGTGTCGCAGCGGTGCGGGACTCGCAGGATCGCTGGCGCCGGCGCTGATCCAGCAGGCGCGTGGCGAGTACTGCTACCGCCGTGTGCGTGTTCCGCGTCGATGGCCCACCGCCGCCGTCGAGCGCGTCGAACACGTTTGCACTTTCCAGCCGGGCATGAACGCGGTCGAGCATCGCTGCCGCCGTGGCGTCGAGCGAATCCGACGTGGCGCCGGGCGCGCCGGACAGTGCGCGTCCGACTGCCGCATGGGCATCCCTGAATGATGCCGCGCGTTGCTGCACGAGCGATTCCGCGACGAGCGTCGCGCCTGCATTCCCGATTTCGATCGCGCGGCGTGCGGCGTCGGCGTCGAACCGGATCTCGTTCATCGCATAGACGAGCACCTTCAGCATGTCGATGACGAGACCGCTCATCTCGGCGACCGTTTCGACCGCGGTGCGGCTGGCCTGATACGAGTTGCCGGTCGGCAGATGCGATAGCGACGACAGTGCCGCGGCGCAATGTCCGACGATGCGGTCGTGACCGAGACGCAGCCATTCGAGCAAGTACGGGTTGCGTTTCTGCGGCATGTTGGACGAGCCGCCGTACATGCCGTCCGGCAATGTGACGAGCCCGATTTCGCGCATCGACCAGAGCTGCAGGTCGGTCGCGATACGGTTCAGATTGCCGCTCAGCTCCGCCAGCAGGCACACGCAGCGCAGTGCCGGATTCTTGTCGGTGATCGCGCTCAGCGAATTGAGCGGGCCTGCCGAAAAACCCAGCAGGGTCGCCGTGCATTGCGGGTCGGTGGCGAACGTCGTGCCCGCGCCGGCGCATGCGCCGAGCGGGGAAACCGTGAGGCCGTCGCGCAGCGAGGAGAGCGCGTCAAGCGTGCCGAGCAGTATTTCGCACTGCGCGACGAGGTAATGCCCTGCCGATCCGGGCATCGCGGTCTGGTACTGGCTATAGATCGGCAGCAGGATGTCGGCCGAATCGGCGGCGCGTCGCATGAGCGCCGTGCCGAGATCGACGGCCTGGCCCGTGACGTGCGATAGCGCCTGGCGAATGGTCAGCAGAAGGTGCGTGCCGTTGATGTCGTTGCGTGAGCGCGCCGCCTGAATCATGCCGCCGGTGTCCCGTCCGCAGCGGCTGATCACATACTGTTCGTAATCGAAGTAGTCGCCGCGTCCGGAAACGTGTTCGAGCAACAGCGCCGGATTCGCTTCGAGTGCCATGACCGCATCGCGCAGCGAGTCGAACTGCTCGGCGTTCAGGATCGATCGTTCGCGCAACATGATCAGATGGGCTTTTTCGATCGCGAGAAGATGGGTCTTGAGCTTGCCGAAGCACGCGGGCGTACGTTCGTAGACGATGTCGTGAATCGTGTCGCGGTTCGGCACCGCCCGATCCGGTTCGTCGTAAAGCACGCGTGAACGCCTCCGGAGCGACAGCGCCTGCCGGAGCACCGAAGCAGCGCTTCGGCCGAACGCAATGACGTAACCGGCGCGATCGGAGAAGTCGAACTTGCCGGCGTTGACGCCTGCTTCGCGAAACAGGCCGGCGTCGGCGCAGTCGTCCGGAAAATCGATGCCGACATAGCGGCGCCCGACCTCCGGCACGACGAACGCGACCGCGCTATGCAACGCGGGCGTCGGCACGACGAACTGGCTGCGGCGCGCAAGATGGCTGCGCACGTACAGATCCGCGATCGACCATCCGTATGCACGCTCCATCAAGCGGGGAATCATCCCGCCGGCAAGGCGCGCGTTGATTTCGATGACGGTGATCGTGCCGTCGTGAACTTTCAGTTCCGTGTGCGCGGGACCGAATGCATAGCCGACCGCATCGAGTGCGCGACGTACCGTATCGACGATGCGGGCATGGGTGGCTGCATCGAGATCCGCCGGCAGGACGTGCGCGAGTTCGAGAAAATGCGGCGGCTTGGTCACGAACTTGCGCGTGACCGCAAGCACATGATGGCCGTCTGCATCGCTGAACGATTCGACCGAGAACTCCGTTCCCGGAATGAAGCGCTGGCAGATGAGCGCGCCATCGGACGCATCCGGAAAATCCGGCGCGTGTTCGACGAGGCGCACGCCGATGCTGCCCGTGCCTTGCCTCGGCTTCACGATGACCGGATAGGTCAGATTGTGCGCCGCCTCCGCGGAATCGATCGCAGCGGTATACGGGTACGGGACGCCGTGGTCGCGCAACACGTCCTGCAGTCGCAGCTTGTCTCGACACAGCGCGACCGTGGCGCCCGGATTGCCGGGCAAGCCGAGCCGCTCGGACAATCGTGCCGCGTTCTCGATGAATGCATCGCTCGTCGATACGACGTAACGTACGTTGTCGATTTCACCGGCGACACGCTCGAGTGCATCGACCGATTGCGTGTCGCAATCGATCACGCGAACGCCGGGCGGCAACCGATCGATAAACGCGTAGCGCGCACGGTCGCGCACGAGGAAGCAGGTTTCATCGTAGTGCAACGACGCGTCGAGCAGCATCTGCCCGAACCCCGTGGTGTTCGATTCGATGTAGATGATCGCCATGATTCACTGAAACCTGTGGATGTCCGAGCGATTCCAGTTCATCCACGCCCATTCCGTCTCCACATCGTAAGCCGTCGGGTGCCCGATCTCGATCGGACGAAGTCGATCGTATGCGGGACTGTCGGGATGCGCGGTGAAGGTCGAGCCGACGTAGCGTGAACCGTCGTCCGGGCTCAGGAAGACGATCGGCGTATCCGGACATCTGTCGCGCACGGATCGGACGACCGCGTAGGCGGCGCCGGTGGTCGGCCCGCGGAAATGTCCGGTGGACGCATAGAGCTTGCGCGTGAAATGATCGGCAAGCTCCGCGCTGACCCAATGTACTTCGTCGAACAACGCATGCTTCAGGTTTCCGGGCATGATCGTGTTGCCGAGACCACGCAGTTTGCGCGGGCCGTCGACCTGGCCGAACAGGACGCTGTTGAAGGTGTCGACGCCGACGAGCGTGCAGTCGGCGCCTGCCGCGCGCAGCGATGTCGCCATGCCGCAGCTCGAGCCGCCGGAGCCGACCGGCGCGACGAGAATCAGGCGGGGGCCGATCCGGTCCAGCAGCTCGTGGGCGATGTTGGCGTAAGCGAGCGCGTTGTTCTCGTTGTCGTACTGGCGGCACCAGAACGCCCCTTGCTCGGCATCGAGAATTTCGTGCAGTCGATCGAGTCGCGCCTTCTGGTACCCCTGGCTACCCTTTTTATCCGTGACGATTTCCACCCGACCGCCCAGCATTTCGAGCTGGCGCTTGAATGTCGGATCGATCACGGGATCGCCGATCGCCACGAAGGGGTGGTTCAAGCGGTTGCACACGATGGCCATCCCGAGCGCGAAGTTGCCGCTCGATGTTTCCACGACCGTTCCGCCCGGCTGCAGTTCGCCGCGGGCGCGTGCCGTGCTGATGATGTAGTTGGCAGGCACGATTTTCATCGCCTTGAACGACACCATGTGCAGCGAACGCTCGATTGGAAACAGCACTGCGTCCTGCATCGCGTCGAGCGACGATTCGTATTGAAGCATGTACGTTTCCTATACCGTTGTGTATTGAGTGGATTCGATTCGAAGTGCGTGCAGTCGCTTCCGTGCATAAGCGGCCGCGTCGGCCGTATCGGCTGCGTTTGCGTCGTAGAGCAAGCCGACACACGTTCCCGAATGCGTCGCGGCGAGGCCGAGCGCGCCGGTCTCGGCGCGCAGCTTGCGCAGGACAGGGATGTGCGGGTGAGGATTGAATGCCTGTGACAGCTCGCAGCTTCGCGTCGCGATCTCGCCGAGCGCGTGCAGATCCGAGGTACGGATCGCTGTTTTCATGCGCGCCAGCATGCTGCGGTATTCGTCACGCACTTCCGCGGGCGGATCGCGTTTCTTCCGGTTGAATTCGATCGTGTCGCATTCTCCGCCGCGATCCGCGCTGACGATCATGAGGGCAGGCGTCTTGCCAAGCTGCTCGTCGAGTTTTACCTCGCGGTGGTAGAACGAGACGATGCCGTCATACATCACGCCGTCCGTCGGTTCGATGAAACGGAGGATCGATTCGATCGTCTCGGGCGTCGGCGTCCGGCCATATGCCGACGCAGCGGCACGGATCGACGCGACCATATCCGCCGACGAGCTCGCCAGTCCCTTGCCGACGGCGAACATCGACTTGAAATGCAGCATGCCGCCCGGCGGCAAGTCGTGAAGCCGCAGGTAGTCCTGAACCGCGCGACACGCCTTGGTCTTGAACCCGACATCGACCGCGACATGATCCGAATGCGTGATCTCGAATTCGACAATGCTCTTCAGGTTGACCGGCAACGTGACCAGGAAGTGCCGGTCGTCCGGCAGCACGCCTTGCATCAGCTCGCCGAAGGTCCCGTGGCATTCGCCTTTGGGAAACGGTGACAGGTGTCCGTCGTTTCGTAGCGCGTCAGCTTGCTCTGAGAGAACGGCCATTTCTCCCCCTCGAAATGAAAAAAATTTTGAGTGTCGAGCTGGAAGCATAGCGACGGCAGCTCCCCATCTTCTTTGCAAAAATTGCTCACTAGTATCGAAATATTGCTCCGGAACAGGGGGGCGGGGAGGGTGCCGACGGCTTGGAAAGTAGCCTCGATTCGATCGGCCGGCCCCGCTCGCAACGTGGTGAAAAAGGCCGCCGGATTGTTGTCGCGAAAGGGTTTGCGGCTGCGTGAACGGCGCGGTATTCGGGCTCGCCGATCGGCGTGCCATTGCGTGGCGATGCGTGTCGAGTCGCGCGATCGCGCGATGGCCCGGCACTTTACGTGCGCGGTGGGGCCGGGATAGAGTATTTCCACGACGATGAGGATGTGCCGGGCAGGGAAACGCGGACCAACAGAATTGGAACCGACGTTCCCTCCTGGAGCCTGTTCCGCAGAACACGGCATCACGTGCCGCCGAAAAATCAATCGCGGCTTCTCCGAATTAAATGGAATCGATGGAATTCGAACGCTCGGTTCGAAAGCCGCTCCATTGATTTGTCATCCTTATCAAGTTTGAAAATCAATCAGACTATCCGGGAAACGTGAAATGGAAACGATGTTCGCTGGCCGGTTCATGACGTTCGACGGGCGGGACGTGAGCAGGAACATGACGCTGCGCGACGCCGTCGAATGCGTGCGCGATCGGGAAGTCGCCGCGGCACTGCTTGACGTGGTTGCGCCCGCCGACATCGATACGTGGTGGAACGATCGCGGCTTTCCCGATATGCGCGGCCACCAGTACCATCGCGCCCTGAATGCGACGGGCATCACGCTCGGCCAGTTGCAACGTTCAGGATCCGAAGCGCTGGTCAGCAATATTGCCGAGTATTTCGGGCACGCCGGCGTGGCGAATCTTCACATGCGCGAGACGCATTTCATTCAGCTGTTCATCAAGGAGTTGGGTGCGGAAACCCTGCGATTCGGCAACTGGAGTCAGTTCATGCTGGCCACGAAGCGTGAATATCCTCCCTTCGAAGGGGATCCGTTCAGCTTTGCGCCGCATTGCGATTGCATCGACTTCGGGCGCGAGGTGGAGCGTTGGCCATTTCGACTCAATCTCGAGCAGCTGGGTGCATTCATCACGATCCAGAAGGCCGAGAACGAAGCGGGCTTCGTTCTGTGGAACATCCGCCCGGAATCGCGTCGTCAGCTCGACCAGTGGGCCGAGGAGTATGCGCAGCACAAGACGCTGGGCGTGCTCGAGGGCGTCGATGCGCTGACCGTGCGGCCGAAGAGTGGCCAGCTCTGCGTCTTCAACAGCCGCAATCTGCATGCGGTCGAGCGATGCTCGTCGCTGCGTCGCACGATCGGTACGTTCCTGGTGTATCACGAGGCAGGCTGGAAATTGCTGCACTAGTCAGGCCGACGCGCATCGTGTTCAGCCGATGGTCGTACGAGGCATCCCATTTCATTCGCAAACCCAGCATATGTACGAATCGTTCGTGACGGCGTCTGACGGAAAGCGGCTGCGAGTATTTCGCGGGGATTGGCGTGAAGCGAAACCGTTCTTGACGCTGATACTACCGTTCGGGCTTCGCCTCGATGCGGCCGGAACACTGTGCGCGATGCTGTCGGGCGAATTCAACGTGGTGACCTGGCAAGGTCGCTCGCTATGCGACCAGCCGCCCGCCGCGCACGAAAGCGGGATGACACCCGAAGTCCATGTTCAGGACATGTGCTCGGTGCTGGACGCGTTGGGCGTACGCAAGACGGATGTGGTCGGATTCTGTTCGGGTGCCGGCATCGCACTCGTCGCTGCGCGCATCGAAGGGCATCGAATCGATCGTCTCGCGCTGGTTTGCGGAGAGTACATGCTGAGTCCCGCGGTCTGCCCTCAATCGAATTTTCAGCGGGAAGTGGACAGTCTGCTGCCGTTGGCGGCGGAAAGCCTGAACTATGCGGCCGCGTTGTGCGAGAAGCTCACGGCGAGCCGGGTAGGGGTTCCCGCCAAGACCGAGTTCGATGAAGAAGTTCTCGTGCCGTTTTCATCGGCCGCTCGCCTGCATCGCCACGGGCTGAACTACCTGTCGTATCGCGGCACCGACTTCATGACGCTCGCCGGCGAAGTCCCGCACCGCACGCGCGTGATTTCGACCGATGGCGACGAGCAGGTCTGCCCTGCCAGCTCGCGGGTCATTGCCGCGCTGTTGCGCAATGCCGAGCGACATGTCGTGGTGCCGGGAGACCACTACGAAATTCTGCGCGAAAAGAACGCCGTCAACGATTCGATCATCGAGTTCTTCGGTCGCCGGGAGGCCGTATGACGGCATGCACCGTGGTTCGCGTCGGGCCGTCTTGCCGCCCGGAGACGAGCGTCTGCCTTGTGTCGACCTGGAGCCGGCGATGAGCATACTCGAGCGATTCGGACAGGTGGTCCGGCTTCATGCGACGCACACGGCGCTTGCCGCGCGAAGCGCGCGTTACACCTACGATCAGCTTGACGCGCTGTCCGATCGGTTGGCGGCCTGTCTCGACGGATTCGACGTGGCCGCCGGTTCGCCGGTCGTGCTGCTTCTGCCGCGCTCGCCCGGTGCGGTGATCGCGATGATCGGGGTGTTGAAGATCGGCGCCTATTACGTTCCGGTCGATCCGGCCGGTCCGACCGCGATAGTGAACGAGCATCTGCGGGAGCTCGGCGCGCGCGTCGTACTGACCTTGCCCGAATACGCCGCGCATCTGCAGCTCGATCCGGATCTCGAAGGCATCGTGCTCGTCGAGGTCGGTCGGGACGGGGTGTTGTGGACCCGGCATGACGTTCTCGACAGGCGTGCATGTTCGCGGGCGGTGGCGCCGGATTCGCCCGCCTACGCAATGTTTACCTCCGGCAGCACGGGCAGGCCGAAGGGCGTGCTCGTGCCGCATCAGGCGATCCGGCGGCTGGTCGTCGAGACGAACTACATCGAGCTGAATGCGCAAGATCGTGTGCTGCAAATGGCGCCGATTACGTTCGATGCGTCGACTTTCGAAATATGGGGCGCGTTGCTCAACGGTGCGACCTTGGTGGTCGAGGAATCGCCGGTGCTGGATCTGAATGCCATGGGCTGTCTCGTACGCGAAGAACAGGTCACGGTCATGTGGTTGACGGCTGCACTTTTCCATCTCGTGGTTCGCAACCGCCTCCCGTTGATGGCGGGGCTTCGCGTGCTGCTGGCGGGCGGCGACGTGCTTCAGCCGGAGTCAGTCAGAACCGTGCTTTCCGCGTTCCCGTCGCTCACCGTGATCAATGGGTACGGGCCGACCGAAAACACGACCTTTACCTGCTGTCATGCGATGACGGCGGCTACGCCACCGGGCGCAACGGTACCCATCGGCAAGCCGATCACGGGTACCACCGTACGCGTACTCGACGAGAACGGGCGGCCGGTACGCCGAGGCGAGGCGGGCGTGCTGTATGCGGGCGGGATCGGCCTCGCGCTCGGCTATCTGAACGATCCGGAACGGACCCGTGCCGCTTTCGTCGACGATCCCGACGGTCAGGATCGGAAACTGTATCGGACGGGTGATCTCGTGCGCGAACGTGACGACGGTACCTACGAATTCATCGGTCGTCTCGACAGGCAGGTGAAGATCCGCGGGTATCGCGTCTCGGTGGAACAGGTGCAGCAGGTGCTCGCGATGGCCGACGGTGTCGAGGACGCGATCGTCGAGGTCGGCCAGGACGAGCTGGGGGAGAAGCGGCTCGTCGCATTCGTACAGTCGCCCGGGGATCCTGCCAAGGTCCGGGCGGCGGTCCGACAGTACCTTCGGCAGCGTCTGGCGGGTTACATGATCCCCGACGTGATTGAAGTGCAAGCGGCGCTGCCGTTGACTGCCAACGGCAAGGTCAACAGGAAGCGTCTGATGAGTTCGCGGGAGACCCGCAACACTGGAGAGGAGCATGAGCGAATCGCTGCAGTTCAAGGAGCCCATTCGGAAACGGCTGGCGGGGTTGTTGAAGGATCGTGAGGTCGGCGACGACGACGATTTTTTTGATCTCGGCGCAAGTTCGCTGTCGATCGTCGAACTGCAAGTCAAGATCGAAGCGGATCTGGGGGTGACCGTACCCACGGCCAAGCTGATGCTGACGCCGACGCTGGCCGGCTGGGCCGAGCTTTATCGCGCGGCGGCCGTCGCTGCGACGGCCGTCGAGAAATAGCACGAAGTGACTCAATCAAGAGGACCGACATGACGCAGTTTTCATTGACTCCGGACGAACTCGCTCAATTCCGCGCACAGGGCTTCTTCGGGCCGTTTCGCGTGTACTCGCCCGAGGAGGCGCGCAAACGCTACAGGGCAATCCGGGCCGAGCTGTTCGACAGGGAATACGCGATTTACGACCTGCCGGCAACCAGCCCCATCGCCAATTACGATCGTCACCTGGACGTGAACCTGCTCAGCGAGCATATCGGCAAGCGTGAGATCGTCGATCGCGTGGCGGGCATGCTGGGCCCGGACCTGCTGTGCTGGCGATCGGAGATGTTTCCGAAGTATCCGGGCGACGAGGGTACGGACTGGCATCAGGCCGACACGTTCGCGCATGCGTCGGGCGAACCGCAGATCGTCTGGCCCGGGGACAGCCGGTTCGGCGGTGCCATTACCGCATGGACGGCATTTACCGACGCGACCGAGGAGAACGGTTGCCTTCGCTTCATCCCCGGCACGCACGAGGAGATGTTCTACGACGAGTCGAAGAAGATGGCCTACGACTCGTCGAAGATCAATAACCAGGAAAAGGACGGGATCAAGCGCGGCTTTTTCGGTTACGACTACCGCACCCTTCAGAAGGATCCGTCGTGGAAGCCGGACGAATCGCAGGCGGTGTCGATCAAGATGCAGGCAGGCGAGTGCGTGATCTTCTGGTCCACGTTGATGCATTCGTCGTTTCCAAATTCGACGACCGACACGACGCGACTTGGATACGCGAGCCGTTACGTTCCGACCGGTGTGAAGGTGTATCCGAATACGGATGTCGTTGAGGAGTACGGCAGTTCCATCTCGCTCGACAAATACGGCGTGGTCCTGGTGTCGGGGGAGGACCACTACGGGCATAACAAGCGTGTCCATAACAATGCGAGAGGGCAGGTGTTCGCCTTCGAGGGTCGCGGCTGACGGCCCGGCACGGGAAATATCCGGAGCGCCGCATCCTGCGGGATGGCAAGGACGGCGGCGTTCCGATCAATGCGACGGAGTGGACATGCAGACAACCAGGGCACTCGTGAAGCGCCTTTTTTCCGAATCGCTCGGTATCGAGCACATCGCTTCCGATGCGGATTTCTTTGTGCTGGGAGGCGGATCGCTGGCAGCGGCGGTGCTGGTGACGAAGGTCGAGCAGGCATGCGGCATCGAAGTATCGCTGCTGGACTTCATGAACCATTCGACGATCGATGGCTTCGCCGGTATCGTCGAACAGCGCCTGAGCAGCGTCGCATGAGCCACGCTACCTGCTCGCCGGCCCTCACGGACGGAATGCGCGGCGCGGTCGATGCGGACGACGTCGAGATACATTACCTGAAGCGAGGCAGCGGCCCGTTGGTCATATGCTCGCATGGCTTTCCCGACAATGCCTTCACTTTCCTGCCGCTGGTCGACGCACTGGCGGAAGCCGGCTTTACCGCGGTCGCTCCGTACCTGCGCGGGTATGCGCCGTCGGGCGCAGCGCCGGTGGATCAGTACCACACCTGCTATATGGCCGGCGACCTGATCGCGCTGATCGACGGGCTTGGCTTCGAGCACGCGATTCTGGTCGGACACGACTGGGGCGCGCAGGCGTCCATCGCGGCCTCGATCCTGTTTCCGGAGCGCGTGACGAAGCTCGTCGCGCTGGGTTGGAGTCGTCCCGATGCCGCGCAGCGATTGCACTACGAATACCTGAAGGGAATCTGGCATACGTTCTTCTTCCAGTCGCCGTCGGCCGAGCAGGTACTGGCCCATGACGATTTCGCCTTCATCGAAGCGTGGTGGCGTGATGCTTCCCGCAACTGGGACGTGCCGCGAGACACGATCGAATCGGTGAAGCGCACGTTTCGCCAGCCGGGCGTGCTCGAGGCTGCGCTCGCGCAATATCGTTGCCGCCACGTCCCGTTGCGTGATCCGCGGCGGCATGCGGAGCAGGCACGCATCGCCGCCGGGCCGGTACCGGTGCCGACGCTGCTGATGCATGGCACGCACGATCGGGAAGGGCGCCTCGACGCCTTCGTCGGCGACGGCGTGCCGGGGTATTTCTCGGCGGCCCTGACACGCAAGGTCGTCGAGGGGGCAGGGCATTTCCTTCACCTTGAAAAGGCAGCCGAGGTGAATCGCTCGATCATCGACTTCATTCTGGCGCAATCATGAACCGGATTCATCTGTCGGATATCCACGTGGACGACTTCATCGAGCAGGACATCGCCCCCTGTCTCGACTACTGGTATCGCTCGCCTTCGGCCCTGATGGAGTCGATGAATGTCGATGTCGACAAGCTGCCGAGCGAGCGCCGGATGCGGGAGCTGCTGACGATTCTGGTGCGATGGAACTGCAGCGGTGCCGCACCTGCGCCGATCCTGGCGATCCGGCACATGGGCCGCGCAATCGGCGTACATGAACTGACGCATCTCAGCCCGGGATGCAGCGCCGTCATGCATGCTCATATCTGGCAGGCCCGGTATCGCGGCATCGGCATCGGGTCGGTTTCGTATCCGGCGGCCATGCGCATTTTCTTCGAAAGATTCTCGCTGAAATGCATCCGCTTCGAAACGCCGATCGACAATCTCTCGGCGCAAAGCGTCAAGCGCAAGCTCGGGATCGAGCCGCAGGGTGAAGGCACCATCGATATGCCAATGCTTCGGACTCCGGTAAAAACGATCAGCTATCGCGTGCTGCGGAAAGAGCTGGAAGAAATCGAGAAATTCGTCAACCCGATCGCAGGTTGACCGCGATTCACGATCAACGCCCGCTGCCTCCCGGCAGCCATTGCAATCCTATCCGTCACGAGGCACTTCATGTCGTTTGCTCTTTCATCAGGGATCGACCAATTCAAACCACTGGCGGTCGCTGCGTATATTCTCGCGTTGTCGATTACGCCGGGCCCGAACAACGTCATGCTTGCTGCGTCGGGGGCGAACTTCGGATTCGTGCGCACGTTGCCCCATCTGCTGGGCATTACGGTGGGCGCGACCGTTCTGGTGATGCTGAGCGCAACGGGGCTCGGGGTCGTCTTCATCGAGTATCCGGCGGCGAGGCTGGCGTTGTTCGTGATTGGCGCGCTCTACCTGGCGTACCTCGCCTACAAGATTGCGAACGCCGGGCGTCCCGCCGCGAAAGAGGCGGAAACGAAGCCGTTTTCGTTCGTTCAGGCCGCCATGTTCCAGTTCGTCAATCCCAAGACCTGGCTCATGGCCGCGAACCTGATCGTTCTGTTCTCGGTCGATGGCCAGGGATTCGTTTCATCAGTGATCGGCATCTGCATCCTGATGATCGTGATCAATTTCCCGGCGGTGTCGGTGTGGGCGGCGCTGGGCGTCGGCATGCAGACCCTGTTGCAGACCGAACGCGCGCGCGTGATCTACAACCGCACGATGGCGCTGCTGCTGCTGGCGTGCGTGCCGTTGCTGTTCTGGAAATAAGCTCGATCGAGCGCATTCGCCATGCCGGAAATCGTCAAGTCGAGCCGCGGTCTCGTGTCTTTTTCCGCGAACGGGAAACCTGACGCGCGGATTTATTGCCTGCCCTACGCGGGCGGCAGCGCCTCTATTTTTGCCGGTTGGCGGCAGGCGCTGCCGGCGAACCTCGAAGTGTGCGCGATCGAGTTGCCCGGGCGGGGGGGCCGGTTTTCCGAACCCGCGCTGACGCACATGGATGCCGTCGTCGATGAACTGGTTCGTGTCGTCGGCGACCGCGCGGACATTCCGTTCGCGCTGTTCGGCCACAGCATGGGGGCCGTCATCGCGGTCGAGCTGGCACGTCGGCTCGTCGACCTGGGACGTCGTCCGACTGCACTCGTCGCGTCCGCATGTGCCGCGCCGCACCTGCCGCTGCGCCGCGAGCACGTGCTGCACGTCCTTCCGCGCGATGCGTTGATCGACGCGTTGATACGTCTCAACGGGTTGCCGGCCGTCGCGCTCGAGCGGAGAGACTTCATCGACACCTTCATGCCGACCATCCGTGCCGATCTGCAGTGTCGGGAAACATGGCGCAGTACGCCGCGCGACCTGGGCATACCGGTCCACGTGCTCGCCGGGAAGGACGACGAACTGGTGTCGGAAGCGGATGCGCTGGCGTGGCAGGTATTCACGTCGACGCAATTTTCGATCACGCGCTTCGACGGTGGGCATTTTTTCATTCAGTCGGCAATGCAGGCCGTACTGGATCACCTGGCCACGATCGTCCTGCGGTCGCTGCAGCCTTGTCACGGCAGCCCGGCTTCGCCCGCACGCGTCACGTGCGCCCTCAATCACGACAGAGGCATGAAGTGACTCACTTTGAAAACTGGCAGATCAGGAAACCCGTGGTTTCGGCTTCCGGCGGCATCGTTGTCAGTCAGCACTACAAGGCATCACGCATCGGGGCAGCGGTGCTGGAGGAGGGCGGAAACGCCATCGACGCGGCGATCGCCGCGAGCTTTGCAATCGGTGTGCTTGAACCCTGGCAAAGCGGCTTGGGCGGCGTGGGGCATATGGTCGTCGCGCCGGCCGACGAAACCGCATTCAATATCGACTTCGCGGCGAGGGCCCCGTTGGCGCTCGAGCCCGACGACTATCGCCTGACCGGAGAATCTGCACGGGGCATGTTCGGGTGGCCAGCGGTCGTCGACGATCGAAATCTCGAAGGCCCGTTTTCAATCGGCGTGCCGGGGCAGGTTGCCGGCATGACGCTGGCCCACCGTGAGTTCGGTTCGCTCCCGTGGCGGCGGCTCGTGGAGCCGGCGGTTCGCTGTGCTCGCGAGGGGCTCGAAGTCGATTGGTATCTGACCTTGAAGGTGGCGTCGGCTGCCCCGGGGCTCGCACGTTATCCGGCGAGCGCGGCATGCTATCTGCCCGGTGGGCACGTGCCCGCGTCGGACTGGTCCGGCGCCGCCCCGCCCATCATGCTCGAGCATCAGGCCGCCACGCTGGAGGCGCTTGCCGAGCGTGGCGGCGAGGATTTTTACCGCGGCGCGCTTGCCCGCCGGATCGCTGCCGATTTCGCGGCGGTGGGATCGCGCCTGTGCATCGACGATCTGGCCGCCTATGGCGCCGAGATCAAGCAGATCGAAGCACTGTGCTACCGCGATGCGGCCATCCTGACCTCATCGGAACTGACCGCGGGGCCCGCGCTGGCCTGCGCGCTATCGCTGTTCGCACGGCAACCGGCCTGCGACGGCATGGCGGTTCCGGACGCGCGATTCTTTTCGCGCATTGCCGACGCGCTGGCGCAGACCTATGCCGAGCGTATCGGCGCCGGGGCACCTACGGACGACGCACGACGCGGTACGTGCACGACGCATATCAGTGTCGTCGACCGACATGGCAACGCGGTCGCGTTGACACAGACGTTATTGTCGATGTTTGGCTCGAAAGTGACGTTGCCGCAAACCGGCATCGTCACGAACAATGCCGTCATGTGGTTCGATCCCCGGCCGGGGACAGCCAATTCGATCAGGCCCGGTGCGGTGCCGCTGTCGAACATGTGCCCGACGGTGATCCGGCGAGCGAGTGGCGACGTGCTTGCGCTGGGCGCGTCGGGTGGTCGACGGATCATGCCGGCCGTCATGCAGCTCATTACGTATCTGGTCGATTGCGGCATGTCGGTCGAGGACGCGATTCACTTTCCGCGCCTGGACGTGAGCGGCGACCCGTGGGTCACGGCCGACGAGCGTATCGAAGCATCGGTCGTGAATGCGATCGGCGCGACGCACGAGGTTCGGCGCGCGGCCAACCTGATCGCGCCGAATCTGTTCGGTTGCCCTAACGTCGTACTGCGCCATGCGGAAACCCGACAGCTGACGGGCGGTGCGTTCGTCTCGTCGCCATGGTCGGCGGCAGCGGCGGAGCGCGACACATGTCGGGACCGCCACGATCCAGTTCATGATTGATCACGCCATGCATGCAGAATTCAACTATCTGACCGGTATTTTGAACGCACCCGTCTACGACGTCGCGGTCAAGACGCCGCTCGAATGCCTGTCCCGGCTTTCCGAGCGTTTCGGCAGTCGCGTGTTGCTCAAGCGCGAGGACATGCAGCCGAGTTTCAGCTTCAAGGTGCGGGGTGCCTACACGCTGATGGCACGGCTGTCGAGCGACGCGCTCGCGCGCGGGGTGGTGACCGCTTCGGCCGGCAATCACGCGCAAGGCGTGGCGCTCGCGGCGCACACGCTGGGCTGCAAGGCCAGCGTGTTCATGCCTCACACGACGCCTGCGATCAAGGTGCAAGCCGTGAAGCGCTACGGTGCCGAGGTGGTGCTGTGCGGTGACAATTTCGACGACGCGTGCGATGCCGCGCTGTCCTGCGCGAACGATCGAAAGCGTACTTTCGTCCCACCGTTCGACCATCCTCATGTGATTGCGGGGCAGGGCACAGTCGGGATGGAGATTCTGCAGCAGACGACCCAGCTCGATGCGATTTTCGTGCCGATCGGCGGCGGAGGGCTGGCTGCCGGCATTTGCGCGTACGTCAAGCGCGTGAAGCCGCAGATCAGGATTTTCGGCGTGGAGCCGAACGATGCCGACAGCATGAGTCAGGCGCTCGCCGGCGGCGCGCCGGTGCGGCTCGCGCACGTCGGTCGCTTTTGCGACGGTGTGGCGGTACGCCAGGTCGGGGCGCACAGTTTCGCGTTGTGCAAGCAGTATCTGGACGGCATCGTGCTGGTGAACAACGACGAAGTCTGCGCGGCGATCAAGGACGTCTTCGTCGATACCCGCTCGATTCTCGAACCGTCGGGCGCACTGGCGCTCGCCGGATTGAAGGCCTGGCAGCAGCGCGAACAGCTGCAGGGGGCGACGCTGGTTGCGATTGCGTCCGGGGCCAACATGAATTTCGATCAGCTGCGCTATATCGCCGAGCGCTCGACGATCGGTGAACACCGGGAGGTGCGGCTTGCCGTATCGATCGCCGAGCGTCCCGGGAGTTTTCGCGCACTCATCGAGCAGCTCGGCGAGCGTGTCGTGACGGCATTCGACTACCGCCGCACGACCGGACGCGACGCGCAGGTTTTTGTGGGGGTGCAGACGCCGTGTGCCGAGAACGCGCAAAGCATCATTCACGACCTGGAAACGGCTGGCTACCGGGCCACGGATCTTGGCGGCAGTACGTTGTGGAAGACGTATGGGCATCAGCTCGTCGGCGCGGACGCATGGCATCTCGAGCAGGAAAGGCTCTTTCAGGTGATGTTTCCGGAGCGCCGCGGCGCGTTGCTGGAGTTCCTGCTGACACTCGACGATGCGTGGGATATCAGCCTGTTCCACTATCGTAACGAAGGGTTCGACTACGGGCGGGTGCTGATCGGGATACGATGCGATCGCGCCGATTCGTCCCGGCTGACCCGCGCACTAGAGGCGACGAATTTCGAGTTCAGCGAACAGATCGATGCGCGACCGTATCTGGCATCGCTTCGTCATCCGGAATACTGATAAAAGGCGGCTAACACGTCGTTCGAGGCTACGTTGAATACTCACCAATTGATCACGATGTGTTTTTACGCGGCTCTGGTGCTGGTTGTCCCGGGGCCGACCAACACGTTGCTGTTTTCATCGGGCATCAGTGTCGGCTTGGCGCGAACGCTGCCGCTTGTGCTTGCCGAGGCGGCAGGCTATGTCATCGCCATCTCCGTGTGGGGATTTTCGCTACTGACGTTCGCGGTGGCGCATCCTCACGTCCTGACCGTGATCAAGGTCGCATGTTCGTCGTACCTGCTGTTGCTGGCGATCAACATGTGGACGCAGGGCCGGATGGAAGAGGACAAGCGCGCGAAGGCCGTAACGTGGCGGAACCTGTTCGTCGCCACGCTGTTGAATCCGAAGGCCTTTCTGCTGGCCAGCACGGCATTTCCATTGCAGGCGTTCCATGATGCCGGCAACGGGGTCGTGGCATTCGGTGCGTTTCTACTGGTGCTCGTGCCTATTGGGACGGGGTGGGCCAGCCTGGGGCGCGTGACGAGCGTCCTGGCATCCGGGCCGCGGCATATTACGACGCTGCTTCGTTCTGCGTCGATGCTGCTGGTGTTGTTTTCCGGAACCCTCCTGTATTCACTCGTCAAATGAGCCTCCGGTGATCGTGCTGCTCGCCATTTAGGGGGGGCGGCCTTTGCGGGTGCAGATGTCCCGGATACCCTGCCGCCCATCCGCGAGCGCTCGCGACAAGGCTTTCGACTGATGCATTGCCTCACTTTGGTATAGACGGAGCGCTGCGCCGGCGTTAGCGTGCGCGCAGTTCGCCCGCCGGCTGGATCAGCCAGGCCCTCGGTCGACATCGGGTTGGTGACATCGTCGACCTTGCGATCGAGCGCCGCACCCATTCCGGCATTGACCTCACGCCGGAAGCAATTTCCTTTTTGATGGTGCCGGCAGGCGGCAGGACGTCGAGTCCTATGGCATGTCGCAGTTGGGTGAAACAGTGCACCTGGATCCGGGCCTTTCGTTCGACCCGGTGTGTGCTGTGCAAGGTGAGTCGCGACGAATTGCGGCACCAGGGGCCACGGCATTGCCGGTTGGTGTGTCGCTTGGGTCGACTGTTTTGGAGGGGTGTAGTCGACTGCCATGACAGGATTCGCTGCGATGTGACCGTGTGCCCGCGTCCACTGCATGACGGCATGCATGCGTTGACGAGTGCGGCTGGCCGTAACAGTCTTCGTCAGCCAGATCGGGTGTAGGGCGTCTGCACAAGTAGCCCGGTCAATCGCGTCGAGCGTCCGGTTGCCGAGCCGGGGAAAGACGTCGCCTTCCAGGCTGCTGATCCAGCGGATTGCATGCTTTTTACTCGTTCACCTGGGCTCACGTTCGTCCTGGACTTGGCGGGCGGCTTGCTCGAACGCAAGGGCCGCCGCAACACTGGCGCCTCTCGATCCCGATTGCGCGGGTCGATGCGGTCTGCGCCGCTCAGTAGTCCGGTCACTTTTCCGGCGAAGCCGGGTTTGTCGGGTGGTTTGAGCGTTTTGGCTTGTTTGTCGGTTAGCATCGGTTTCAGGCCCATCACATCGCCCATCGGAAATCACTGGATAGGGTGGAATTCTGTCAGCGTAAAATGGACAGGTTGATGATGCAAATTATTGATTTGTTTAGAGATAGTTGGAATTCGATAGATGTTCTTGGACAGTAATTTGGCAGAAATGACCGAATCCGTTTCCTCGCCTCGCTTCCGTTCCAATCGTTCGTCGGCCCGTTCGCGCCCGCGCTCGGCTGCTGCCGCGGGCAGTACGTCCGCGAGGGCGACGGTGCGGTCCGGCAGTGCGCCGGCCGGCGACGCGTCGCGAGACGAACGGACGCTCGACCTGTTCGGCGATCCGGTGCTCGAGCCGGGCGAGCGTGTGCCGGCCGCGGCGCGTGACGAAGCGGGCGCGCAAGCCGAGGCGGCTATCGATGTCGCGGACGATGTGGCGTCAGGGCGGCAGGCTGCGCTGGACGGGTTCAGTGCGCCGGATGGAGTCGCCGCGGCAGGGCATGTTGAAGCAGCGGAAGGTGCCGTGACGCCTGGAGACGCGACGGTGGCGCATGGCGTTTCGTCGCCTGAAGGTCGTGGTGACGCAAACGTCGACGTCGCGCCGGCTTCTGGCGCGGCTGCGATGAAGGCGGTCGATATTTCCCTGGGCGATGGCGTCGCAACGAAGGCCGCCGACGGGCCTGCGGGCGATGGCGCCGCAACGGCGGCGACCAAGCTGCAAGCAGATGAGGGTGCTGAGGTGAAGGCGACCGGATCTCAAGCGGCTGATGGCGAAGTAGAGAAGGCTGTTGCTGCTGCCGCCGTTAAATCCCGCGAAGGGCGGTCCTCCGGTGATGCCGTGAAGGAACGCCGTGCGTCGTCGGGCGGCAAACGGCGGGCGGCTGCCGGTGCGGGCGACGCGACAACGGAGCAATCCGCGCCGATCGTGACGAGCGTTGGCACGGCGGCGGAGGCGGCCGGTGCGAGCCCGGTGTCGGACACGGTGACGACGGTCGAGCCGCAAACGTCGGCGCAGCCGGCCAAGCCGGTGATTGCCGCCAACACGGCGAACACGGCGAACACGGCCGACGCCGCGAAGGCCCATGACGCCGCGCCGCGGGCCGACGTCACCGTATCCCCCGTCACCCAGCCGCTGGCTTCCGCTGCCTCCTTTGTCACGAAGCCGTCGGCGGAGCGCACGCAACCGCCCGCGCCGGCCTTCGATCCGGATACGCACCTGCGCCCGCTGACCGACCGGCTGGCCGCCCTGCAGGCCGATGTGGATGGCCTGACGCGCACGGCCGATCGCGAGATGCGCCGCGTCAACCGCCTGCTGCTGGCGTTGGCCGTCGTCGTGCTGGCCGGGCTCATCGCGCTGGTGATGCAGACGCGGCAGATCGCGCACCTGAAGCAGGACGTCGCGACGAAGCAGCAGCGGATCGATCGCCTCGCGGCCGATCTGTCGACGCAGCAGGCAACGCTGATGACGCTCGAGGAGCATCACGAGGCGCTTCTGTCGCAGGTCGACCGGCTTCAGCGCAACGCGAACCGCGAAGCCGCCGTTGCGAAGCGCGCTCGCCGCACGCGGTAATCGTTTCGACCCTATCCTGAGAGCTAGACGGAGCAAGGATCGCCGTGATGTACCGGCGATCCGCCGTCGCGCGCATGCGGCAAACTGATGCGGTGCGCTGGCAGAGTTCAGGGAAAACCCTTAGAATGGAGTCCATCTAAGGGAAAACCCTAGCCACATCTGTCAGGAGTCTCACATGAGCTTCATCCTCGCCCTGCTGCAAAAGATCGACGACCTTTTCGTGTCCCCGCACCTGCCCCTCGACGCCGAATACTCGTACGCTGCGCGTCGTGCCGAAGCCGAGCGCGTGCGTCGTGCGCACCTCGTGCCGATCGTCCTGTACCGTCGCTGATTCGCTGATTCGCTGATTCGCTGATTCGCTGATTCGCTGATTCGCTGATTCGCTGCCAGCGCGGCGCCTGCCGCACCTGCCTGTCCGCTTTCCGCCGCTGCATCGCGCGCCGGCGCGACTGTCCCGCTACACTGGAAGTCCGATTCCGTTCACGGTGACCGCGCCATGCTGCAGATGCGGCCGATGACGGCCAGCGAATTCCACGCGTACCGCACGCGAGCCATCGACGGCTACGCGAGCGATCTCGTTTCATCCGGACAAAATGCTGTCGAAGACGCGGCCAGCCGGGCGCGCGCCTGTTTCGACACGCTGCTGCCGGACGGCCTGCGTACCTCCGGCCAGACCCTCGTCGTGCTCATCGACGGCGCCAGCGGCGACGCGGTGGGCGACCTCTGGTACGCGATCGTGCCTGAAGGGCCGAACCGCACGCTGTTCATCTACGACCTCGACATCACCCCGTCCCGGCGCCGCCAGGGCTGGGCCACGCGGACGCTCGAGGCGCTCGATGCCGAGGCACGTCGGTACGGCGTCACCGAGATCGGGCTGTCGGTGTTCAATCACAACGCGGCGGCCCGCGCGCTGTATCGTGCGTGCGGCTTCGCGCCGATCACGACGACCTTGATCAAGCCAGTCATTTCGGACTGAAGCCACCGGCCGGCGCCGCGTTGTCGTGCGCTGGCGTTTTGACTCGCCATCGGCCAATGCCGGCCGACCTCACGATCCTGCCTGTTTGCCAAGCGCCAAGCGCCAAGTGCCAAGCGCCGAACGCCGAACGCCGAACGCCGAACGCCGAACGCCGAACGCCGAACGCCGAACGCCGAACGCCGAACGGCCGTTCGGCACACGTCACCGGCACACGTCACCGGCACACGTCACCGGCACACGTCACCGGCACACGTCACCGGCACACGTCACCGGCACACGTCACCGGCACACGTCACCGGCACACGTCACCGGCACACGTCACCAGCCCACGCCCTCGCCACACATCACCGCGCGCGCCCCTTCCATCTCCGCAACAGCAACGCGTTGGTCACGACGCTGACGCTGGAAAACGCCATCGCCGCGCCCGCGATCACCGGGTTCAGCCAGCCGAGCGCCGCGAGCGGCACGCCGACCAGGTTGTAGACGAACGCCCAGAACAGGTTCTGCTGGATCTTCCGGTACGTGCGTCGGGAGATGTCGATCGCGTCCGCGACGAGCGCCGGGTCGCCGCGCATCAGCGTGATGCCGGCCGTGTGCATCGCGACGTCCGTCCCGGTCGCCATCGCGATGCCGACATCGGCCGCGGCGAGCGCGGGCGCATCGTTGATCCCGTCGCCGACCATCGCGACGATCCCGCCGTGCGTGCGCTTCAGCTCGGCGACGACGCGCGCCTTGTCGTCGGGCAGCACCTGCGCATGCACCTCGCCGATCCCCAGCGACGCCGCGACGGCGGCCGCGCTGCCGCGGTTGTCGCCCGTCACGAGCACGCTCGCGACGCCGCGCGCCGACAGCGCCGCGATCGCGTCGCGGGCGCCCGGCTTCACGGTGTCGCCGAAAGCGATCAGCGCGAGCAACGCGCGCGGCGCGTCGGCGCGCATCAGCCACGAGATCGTATTGCCCGCGCGCTCGAGCTCCGCCGCGCGTGCGTCGAGCGCGGGCGGCGCCGCGATGCCGAGCTCGTCGCGCCAGCGCGTGCTGCCGAGCGCGAGCAACTGCCCGCCGACACGTGCTTCCACGCCGCGTCCGGCCACCGCACGCGCATCGGCGGCGACAGGCGACGACACCGCACCGCCGCGTGCGGCCAGGTCGGCGTCGTGCGCGGCGACCACGGCGCGCGCGAGCGGATGGTCGCTCTGGCGTTGCACCGCCGCCGCGAGCGCGAGCGCTTCGTCATGCGGTACGTCGACCGCTTCGAACGCGGTCACGGACGGCTTGCCTTCGGTCAGCGTACCGGTCTTGTCGAACGCGATCACGGTCGTGCGCTGCGCGAGTTCGAGCGCCTGCGCATCCTTGATCAGCACGCCGTGCCGGGCCGCGACGCCCGTGCCGGCCATGATCGCGGCGGGCGTCGCGAGGCCGAGCGCGCACGGGCACGCGATGACCAGCACCGCGACCGCGTTGAGGATCGCGGTTTCCGTGCCGGCGCCGGCGATCAGCCAGCCGACCAGCGTCAGCAACGCGATGCCGAGGATCGCCGGCACGAACACCTCGCTCACGCGATCGACGAGCCGCTGGATCGGCGCCTTCTCGGCCTGCGCGGATTCGACGAGGCGGATGATGCGCGCGAGCGTCGTCTCCGCGCCGATCGCGGTGGTTTCGACGACGAGCGCGCCTTCGCCGTTGATCGAGCCGGCCGTGACGGGGTCGCCGTCGTCCTTCGGCACGGGCAGGCTTTCGCCGGTGATCAGCGATTCGTCGATGTGCGAGCGGCCCGACACGATCCGGCCGTCGACCGGCACGCGCTCACCGGGACGGATGCTGACGCGGGTGCCGACGCGTACCTGCGCCAGCGGCACGTCGCGCTCGACGCCGTGCTCGACGACGCGCGCGCGGTCGGGACGCAGCGCGTTCAGCGCGCGGATCGCGTCGGTGGTCTGGCGCTTCGCGCGCGACTCGAGCCACTTGCCGAAGCGCACCAGCGTGACGATGACGGCCGACGCCTCGAAATACAGGTGGCCGGGATGCAGAGGATCGCGCAGCAGCATCCACAGGCTCAGCCCGTACGCGGCCGACGTGCCGAGCGCGACGAGCAGGTCCATGTTGCCGGTGCGCGCCTTCACCGCATGCCAGGCCGCGCGATAGAAGCGCGCGCCGTAGCCGAACTGGACGATCGATGCGAGCATGAGCTGGAGCCAGCCGGGCAGCATCAGGTCGATGCCGAACGGCGCGACGAGCATCGGTGCGACGAGGGGCGCGCTCAGCACGGCGGACCAGATCACGAGGTCGCGTTCGCGAATCGCTTCGAGGTGCTTGCGGGTGTCGGGGTCTTGCGCGGGGCTGCCCGGTTGCGCGTCAGCCCCGGCGGTGGCGCCGGCTGATGAGGCGGCGGAGAGCGACGCGCGGTAGCCGGCTGTGGTGACGGCCGCGATCAGCGCCGCGGCGTCGAGCGCGCCAGCGCCGTGCACCGACGCACGCTCGGTCGCGAGGTTGACGGAAGCGCGCGCGACGCCCGGCACGGCGGCCAGCGCCTTCTCGACGCGGCCGGCGCACGATGCGCAGGTCATCCCGCCGATGTCGAGTTCGAGATCGGCGGGGGCGATGGCGGCTGCCGGCGGGATCGCGGCGCCGGCCACCGGCGTCGCGCCATAACCGGCTTGTTTCACGGCTTCGGCGAGCCGGGCGGCGGTTACATCGGGCGCGGCGTCGACGGTGGCCCGTTCGGTCGCGAGGTTGACCGACGCGCGCGTGACGCCCGGCACCTTCGCCAGCGCCTTTTCGACACGCGACACGCAGGACGCGCACGTCATCCCGTCGATGTCGAGTTCGATGCTGGCGGGCGCGGCAGGCAGCGAAGGCGCGAACGCGGCGACGCCGGCATCCGTTACCGTCGGCGTCGCGCCGTAGCCGGCCTGCTTCACGGTGTCCACCAGTTGCGCGGCGGAAACGTTCGCCGCGGCATCGACGGTGGCGCGCTCGGTCGCGAGGTTGACCGACGCGCGCGTGACGCCCGGCACCTTCGCCAGCGCTTTTTCGACGCGCGACACGCACGATGCGCAGGTCATCCCGTCGATATCGAGTTCGATGGTGGTGCTGTCGGCCGGAAGCGGGTGGCGGGCAGTGGGAGCGGCTGCGGCCAGCGGCGCGGGTGAGGCTTCGACAGGATGGGCATGCGGCGTCGCGGCGCCCCCGAGCAGCGGGTCGCGCACGGCGGCGCGGTAGCCGGCTGCGCCGACCGCCTCGACGAGTTGCGCGGCGTCGACCGTTTCCTGCGCAGTCACCGTCGCGGTGTGCGTGTCGAGGTCAACCGCCGCCTCGACGACGCCAGGCACCGCGGCCAGCGCCCGTTGCACGCGGCCCGTACAGCCGCCGCAATGCATGCCGTCGATGCTCAGCTCGATCGTATGCAGCGCTGCGGAGGCAAGTGGTTCAGTCATGTCGGATTTCCTGAATGCGCGGCTCATGCCGCCAATGATCCCAGTATCAACATTCCCACGATGGTAAGGTCAAGCGGTGGATGATGCATGCGATGCAAGGCGGGCGGATCGGCTCAAGGCCATCCCTGTTCACAGGGTGCCACGGCCCGGAAAAAGCGAACGCCCGCCTTCCACGAGGAAGGCCGGGCGTCACGTGCTTGCACGCGATCGCGTGGCTGGCTACGCGCAGAGCTTGGCGCTGGCGAGACGGTTCAGGCTGACGCCCTGTTCGGCGGCCTGGATCACCAGCGCGCGGTGAGCTTGCGGCGGGATGCGGACCTTGAATTCACCGCTATAGGTTCGGTCGGCGATCGGTTCGGGCACCTTTTCGCCGTTCGCGGTCATGTCGCGCACGACCTCGGCGACGAGTCGGCGGATGCCGGCGAGCGCGCCTTCCGGCGTCGCGTCGAGCCGGTGTCAATAATGACACCATTTGTCCATCCAGATGGCAACTCGAACTCCGCTGAGACAGATCCAAAGCCAGCCGAAACCGCTTTGATGTCGCCCCAATTTCCCTGAAGATCCGACGAATCATTTGGGACCGGTCAGCCCGCGAATACGCGCCACCCGCTAATCGGCATATTGGGGGATGCCCTGAGGCGCTATGATACCGGCCTGACATCAGCGCCCACCGTTATGAACCGTAGCGAGACGGTTGTCCGGGCAGGCTGGGGTGCCTTGCTTTCGCCATTCGCAAGTCGAACAAGGCGTTGACTGAAAAGAATGATATTCGGCCAGTAATCGATGATTGAAAACCAGCAGGAATCAGTTTCTCTGCGGCGCGCGTGCGCGTCGCTCGCCATCATGGCGTTGCTAGCGGGGTGCGCGTCGCAACCGGACGCCATCCAGCGGAAAACCGGCTGGATGCGCGCGGAAGTCGCCGACTCCTACGTCTACGCGTATCCGCTCGTGCTGATGGACGTCGCGAAGGAAGCGGCGACGGGCGGCGACGGTGCGCAGCCGGGGCAGGCGCCGCTCAACACGCTGCGCCATGCGCAGGCGCTGCCGCCCGTCGGCGCGGTCAATCCGCCGCTGCCGGGCGTCGACACGCTCGACTCGACCGGCTGGCTGGACGTCGCGACCGAACCCGTGATCGTCACGTTGCCCGACACGCGCGGCCGCTACTGGGATGCGCGCGCCCTCGACATGTGGACGAACGTGCTGTGGTCGTCGTCGAGCGTGGCCGCACGCGGGGCACGCGGCGGCGCACGATCGCAAACGATTGCCTTCGCCGCGAAGGACTGGCAGGGCACGCTGCCGAAGGGCGCGGTCCGGATCGACGTCCCGTCGGCCAACGCGTGGCTCGAAGTCCGGCTGCAGACGAGCGGCGGGCGCGACCTCACGAACGTGAAGAAACTGCAGCGCGCGATCCGCGTGGTGCCGCTGTCCGTCTACACGGGCGCGGCGCGCGGCGCGTCGGTCGCGGTGCATGCGGGCAGCGCGCCGTCCGAAGCAGTGGGCGGCGGCACGCCGGCCGAGCAGGTGGCCGCACTCGATCCGAAGGCGTTCTTCACGCGCTTCGCGCAGGCGCTGCAGGACAACCCGGCGCCGGCCGACGATGCGCACGCACAGGCACTGCTCGGCGACATCGGCGTGTCGGCCGGCTACCCGGTGCTGTGGACGGGCGACCGCCTCGCGGCCGCGACAGCCGGCGTCGCCGAGGCACGCGCGCGGCTCTCGACCCCGCCGTCGAACCTGCTGAACGCGAACGGCTGGAGCTGGATCGGCGATACGGCCGGCAAGTACGGCCAGGACTACACGCTGCGCGCGTACGCGGCCTACACGCAGTTCGGCACCGCGACGCGCGACGACGAAACGCTCGCGGTCGTCCGCGTCGACAGCGACGGCCATCCGCTGAACGGCGCGAACCGCTACGTGCTGCATTTCGCGCCGGGCGCGCTGCCGCCGGTGCGCGCATTCTGGACGCTGACGCCCTATGCGACCAACGGCGCGCTGCCCGACGTCGGGTCGGCGCGCCGTTCGCTCGGCGATCGCGACCGCCTGCGCCGCAACCACGACGGCTCGATCGACATCGTCGTGTCGGCGTCGCCGGGCGGCACGCAGGCGGCCAACTGGCTGCCGGCGCCGCGCGCCGATTTTGCACTCGCGTTGCGCCTCTATGCGCCGAAGCCGCAGGCGAGCGACGGGTCGTGGATGCCGCCCGTCGTCGTCCGGAAATGAACGGATGACCGGCGGCGTTGTCCGACCGGCGGGCGCGACGGCGCCCGAACCTCGTCCCGTCCCCTCCTGAGCCTATACTTTCGGGATAGCGTGCGCGGCCGCCCGGTTCTCCGGCGCGGCCCGGCATTCCATCCCGAGGCATTCAAGCATGGCAAGCGCAGACAAAGAAACCGTACCCTCCACCCTCCATGCCCTCGGTGGCGTTGCACGCTCGCGCCGGGCCCGGCGCATTGGCATCGGCCTGCTGATCTTCATCGTTTTATTCGGACTGCTCGGGTTCTTCGCGGCGCCGCCGCTGATCCGCCATATCGCCGAACAGCAGTTGAGCAAGCAGCTCGACCGGCCCGCCACGATCCAGCGCATCGCGCTGAACCCGTACACGCTGAACCTCGAAGCCGACGGCATCCATCTCGGCGACAAAGGCGGGCAGGGCGACTTCATCGACATCGCGAAGCTCGTCGTGCGGCCGTCGTGGTCGTCGCTGTTTCGCGGCGCGCCGATCGTCAATGAAGTGCGCCTCGACTCGCCGCGCTTTCATATCGTTCGCTACGACGCCCAACGCTTCAACTTCACCGACCTGATCGAGAAGTTCTCGACGCCGTCGCCGAAACCCGAAAGCAAGCCGACGCAGTTCTCGGTGTCGAACATCCAGATCAACAACGGCCGGATCGATTTCGACGACCGTCTGCTGAACGAACAGCACGTCGTCGACAACTGGACGCTCGGCATTCCGTACATCGCGACGCTGGCCTCGAAGACCGACATCTTCGTGGAGCCGAAGCTGCGCGCCCGCTTCGACGGCAGCCCGATCGCGATCGACGGCAAGACCAAGCCGTTCGCACAGTCGCGCGAATCGGAGATCGCGCTGAAATTCGACGGCCTCGACGTGCCGAAGCTGATCTCGTACGTGCCGGCGAAGCTGCCGGTGGCCGTGACGAGCGGCCTCTTGAGCAGCGACCTCGCGGTCAATTTCGTGATGAGCGGCGAGACGCCCGCGCTGCGCGTGTCGGGCACCGTCGACCTGAAGGACGCGAAGGTGACGGATCATGCGTCCGCACCGTTGTTCGCTGCGCGCGGCGTGCACGTCGCGGCGGCCAGCCTCGAACCGCTGCGCAACGCGATGCATTTCGACGAAATCCGGATCGACCAGCCGGTGGTCGACCTGTCGCGCGACAAGCAGGGCGTGCTGAACGTCGAGAAGCTCGCCGGGCAGCCGGCAGCCGCCTCGAAGCCCGCCGAAGGCAAGCCGGCGGCGTCGGGCGCCGCCGCTTCCGCCGCTGCCGAAGCCACCGCCAGCGGGGCGAAGGCCGAAGCCGGCGCCGGCGAGAAGGAGGCGCCGCCGCTCGACCTGACGATCCGCCATTTCGCGATCGACGGCGGCACGGTCAACGTCGACGACCGCGTGCCGGCGACGCCGACCGCGCTGTCGCTCACGAAGCTCGCCGCGACGCTAGACGGCTTCACGATGCAGGGCAAGACGCCCGCGAAATACACGCTGTCGACGTCGCTGTCGCGCGGCGGCGACGTGACGGCCGAAGGCGCGTTCAATCTCGCGCAGAAACAGGCCGAGAGCAAGCTGACGGTCGCCGCGCTCGCGCTGCCGGCGCTGCAGCCGTACCTCGGCGAGGCGACGCGGGCGCGCGTGCTCGACGGCACGCTCGGCGCGACCGTCAACGCGAAGGCCGACTGGGGCAAGACGCCGCTCGCCGCGCAGGTTGCCGACAGCACGGTCAGCCTGAAGTCGCTGAAGATCGCGACGCCCGACGCGAAGGCGCCCGCGATCGTGCTGCCCGACGCGCACGCGAAGATCGCGAAGGTCGACGTGGCCACGCGCATCGCGGAGATCGCCAGCGTCGACGTCAGCGGGCTCGCGCTCGACGTGCAGCGCCTGAAGGACGGCAAGATCGACCTCGCGGCGCTGGCCGAACCCGCGCAGGCCGCGGTGCCCAAGCGCACGGTCGCGCGCAAGGCCGAGGCCGCCGCGCCGTCGTGGCATTACCGGATCGACGCGCTGAACGTGAAGGATTCCGCCGCGAACTTCACCGACCTGTCGACGCCGCGCCCCGTGAAGCTGGCGATCAAGCCGCTGGACCTGTCCGTGCAGAAGATCAGCGACGACATGACCCGGCCGCTGCCCGTGCAGCTGAAGGCGACGCTGAACCGCAAGGGCTCGCTGAACGTGACGGGCGACGTGACCGCGCAGCCGCTGAAGCTCGGCCTGAAGATCAACGGCAACCGCCTCGACGCGGCCGCGTTCGAGCCGTATTTCGGCAGCGCGCTGAACGCGACGATCGCCAGTGCGCTGCTCAACGCGCAGGGCAACCTGACGTTCGCACAGGTGAAGGGCGCGCCGCGCGCGACCTACCGCGGCGATGTCGCGCTGGTCGACGTGCGGATGCTCGACAAGGCAACCTCCGACCCGTTCGCGGGCTGGCGCTCGCTCGCGCTGACGAACCTGAAGGCGAACTACGACGAGAAGGGCACCGACGTCGATGCCGCGCGCGTGACGTTCTCGAACTTCTACGGCCGCGTGCTGCTCGACGCGCAGGGGCGGTTGAACCTGAAGGACGTGGTCGCGAAGGAAACGGGCCCCGCGCAGTCGCTCACGCGTGACGCGAGCAAGGGCGAGCCGGTGCCGCTGTCGCCGGGCGTGACGCCGCCGGCCGCCGCCCAGGCCGCGTCGGCCGCGGCCGCGCAGCAGGCATCCGCGCCGGCCGCCGCTTCGGCGACGGTGGTCGTGAAGGCCGCGCCGCCGCCGCAGAACCCGGTGCGCATGCATTTCGGCGAGCTGCTGCTGCAGAACGGCCGCGTGACGTACACCGACAACTTCATCAAGCCGAACTACACGGCGAACCTCATTGCGATCAAGGGCACGGTCGGCGCGTTCGGCACGGATTCGACGACGTCCGCGCCGGTCGACGTCGCCGCGAACCTCGCGGGCAACGGGCCGATCTCGATCAAGGGTTCGGTGAACCCGCTGATCGAGAAGCCGGCGCTCGACCTCACCGCGACCGCGCACGACATCGAGCTGACCAACCTGACGCCGTACTCGGCGAAGTACGCGGGCTACCCGATCACGAAGGGCAAGCTCAACGTCGACCTGCATTACGAACTGGCGAACGACCAGCTGAAGGCGAACAACCACATCTTCATCGACCAGCTCACGTTCGGCGACCACGTGGAGAACGACACGGCGACCCGGCTGCCGGTGAAGCTCGCGATCTCGCTGCTGAAGAACACGCGCGGCCAGATCGACGTGAACCTGCCGGTGTCGGGCTCGCTGTCGAATCCGGAGTTCAGCGTCGGCGGGCTGATCTGGCGCGCGGTGCTGAACCTGATCGCGAAGGCCGTCACGTCGCCGTTCTCGCTGCTCGCGCATGCGTTCGGCGGCGGCGGCGAGGATCTCGGCTACGTCGAATTCGCGCCGGGCTCGTACCAGCTCGACGACGCGCAGCAGAAGAAGCTCGACACCGTCGTGAAGATGCTGATCGAGAAACCGTCGATCCGCCTCGACCTGATCGGCCGCGTCGATCCGTCGAAGGACACCTCGGGGCTGGGTGATGCGTACGTCGAGCGGCTCGTGCGCCAGCAGAAGCTGAAGGATGTGATCGGGCAGGGCGAGAGCATCGACCCGATGTCGGTGAAGGTCGAGCCGGCCGAGTACAGCAAGTACCTGACGCGCGCGTACAAGGCCGCCGACTTCAAGAAGCCGCGCAACGTGATCGGCCTGCAGAAGACGCTGCCCGACGCCGACATGAAGAAGGCGCTCGCCGAGCACGCGCCGGCCGACGACAACGCGCTGCGTGCGCTCGCGCAGCAGCGCGCGCAGGCCGTGCGCCAGTACCTCGACGGGAAGATCGATTCGAGCCGTGTGTTCATCGTCGCGCCGAAGCTCGATGCGAAGGGCATCGAGGACAAGGGCGCGACGACCCGCGTCGACTTCGGCCTGCAGTAAGCAGGCCATCCGCTGCCGCGCCCGTTCATCCGTTCGGGCGCGGCGGCGCGTTTCCTTCAGCGCGCGGCGATCGCCGGTTCCTCGCGCTTGCCCAGTTCCTTCTTCGCAGCCAGCGGCAGACGCGCGTCGTCCCACTGCGCCAGCCATTCGACTTCCTTCGCGGTGAACACCTGTCCGTAGTTGCGCAACGCGTACTGCAACGCGTCGACGACGTGGTGGCGAATGATTTCGGGGGTGCGTGCATCGTCCAGCACGAACCGGAGGGCTTCCAGGGTCGACATACTCGTGCTCCGGGTCAGGGAAAACCCTTTATCACACGCCAATAGTCGCGCGCCAAGCCGGAAAAAAAATCGTACGACCGATGACGCCGCGGACGGATCGACCGATGCACCGGCGGCGTGCCGGCAGGCGAGCGCGCCTTTCGCAATGTGCGCCAGGCCACCTTGCTTTGCGACCGATTCGTGTCACTTGCGATTGGTTACGTTTGATAGAAAACAGAAAGCCCCGCTTCATGCGAGCGACCCACGACGCGCCCATATTCTTGCGCGCCTGATGGCAAGTCACGCAGTTCAACGTCAATCGAAGAGGTGGGGTGATCATGTCTTTCCTTGGTAAGCAGCGGAAGGTGGTGGCGATGGTCGCGAGCGCGCTGGCGCTCGCCGGTGCGGGTGCGCACGCCGCGCAGCAGGACGACGACAGTCACGGCGAGGACCGCGGCCACGCGAGCCGCGTCGTGAAGCACGTGCTGCTGATCAGCGTCGACGGCCTGCACGAGCAGGATCTCGCGCGCTGCATCGGCGCGAACACGTGCCCGAACATCGCGGTGCTCGCGAAGAGCGGCGTGACGTACACGAATGCCTATACGCCGGGCCTGTCGGATTCGTTCCCGGGCCTCGCGGCGCTCGTGACGGGCGGCTCGCCGAAGACGGCCGGCCTGTTCTACGACGTGTCGTACGACCGCAACCTGTACGCGCCGGGCGATACGAGCTGCTCGGGCAAGCAGGGCTGGAACGTCGTGTTCGACGAGACGACCGGCATCGATGCCCAGAACGGCGGCGCGCTCGTCCACCTGAACGGCGGCGGCGCGTTCAACCCGCAGGCGATCCCGAACGCGAAGGTCAACGGCAAGTGCGTGCCGGTCTATCCGCACAACTACGTGAAGACCAACACGGTGTTCGAGGCCGTGAAGGCCGGCATCCCGAACGCGACCACCGCATGGGCCGACAAGCACGCGTGGGGCTACGACTGGCTGAACGGGCCGTCGGGCACCGGCGTCGACGACCTGATGCGCACCGAGATCAACTCGATCGACCCGGTGACCAAGACGAACTACACGGACGTCTATTCGCATACCGCGCAGTTCGACAACCTGCACGTGCAGGCGCTGATCAACCAGATCAACGGCCGTGACTCGACGGGCACGAAGAGCGCGCCGGTGCCGACGCTGTTCGGCGGCAACTTCCAGACGCTCAGCGTCGCGCAGAAGGCGCCGGTCGCGAAGGGCGGCGGCTATCTCGATGCGAACTTCACGCCGAACGGCCAGGTCGCGAACGCGATCACGTACGTCGACAACTCGATCGGCCATATCGTCGCGGCGCTGAAGCAGGCGAACCTGTATGCGTCGACGGCCGTGATCGTCACGGCGAAGCACGGCCAGTCGCCGACGGATCACACGAAGCTCGTGAAGAACGGCGACACGCTGACGAAGCTGCTCGAAGCGAACAACTACATCGACCCGAACGGCAACTTCGGCCAGAACAACACGACGACGGGCAACCTGAACGACGGCTC
This sequence comes from Burkholderia sp. AU27893, assembly GCF_002223205.1. NCBI lineage: Bacteria > Pseudomonadati > Pseudomonadota > Betaproteobacteria > Burkholderiales > Burkholderiaceae > Burkholderia > Burkholderia sp. AU27893. The sequence goes on from NZ_NKFD01000003.1 coordinate 211,142, forward strand.
CGGCCTGGTCGACACCGGCTTCGTGCAGACCGACGACGTCGGCCTGATCTGGCTGCGCGACCGCAACCAGCGCACGGCCGTGGTGCAGACGCTGAAGGCGAACCTCGGCTGCAACGCGCCGGGGATCTGCGCGGACGGCCCGCAGGCGTACGTGCTGTACGGCGCGGCGCTCGCCGAGCGCTTCGGCGATCCGGCCAATGGCCGCACGCCGGACATCATCGTCCAGCCGAATCCGGGCGTGATCTACACGTCCAGCACGAAGAAGGACGAGGAGCACGGCGGCAACGCGCCGGACGACAGCCACCTCGGCCTGCTCGTGTCGTATCCGGGCCTGCATCGCGCACGCACGGTGACCGACACGGTCGGCACGAAGCAGGTCGCGCCGACGATCCTCGGGCTGCTCGGTGCCGACCCGCGCCTGCTGCACGCGGTGGTGGCCGAGGGCACGGAGGTGCTGCCGGGGCTCGGCATCCGCCGCTGACGGCGACAGCCGGACGCCGCTGCCCGGTGGTGTCCGGTGGGGCGGCGGGGCGCGCGGCCAAGCGCGTCCTGTCGTCTGACGAATGCGGGCCGGCTTACGCCGGCGCGCATTCGTCCAGCATCCATTCCCTGAAGTGCCGCAATGCTTCGCTCGTCTCGAGGCGTTCCGGCGCATAGCACAGGTAGTGCCCCTGCGCGTCGACCTCGACGGGCGCATCGAACGGTTCGACGAGCGTGCCGGCCGCGAGATTGTCCGCGATCAGGAAACGCGGCACGAGCGCGAGCCCGAGTCCCGCCTGCGCGGCCTGGATCAGCACCGAATACTGTTCGAAGCGCGGCCCGGCGAGCGCGTTCATCTGCGTCGCGCGATGGCGTTCCGCCCACGCAGACCACGCGATTTCCGCCTGCTCGTGCACGAGGCGCGGCGCCGGCGCGGCGTCGGCGGGCGTGCGCAATGCGTGCCGCTCGCCGAATTCGCGCGTACAGACCGGCACGAAGGTTCGTCCGTCCAGGTAATCGCTTCGCACCCCTTCCCATGCCCCGTCGCCGTAGCGGATCGCCGCGTCGAGCCCGAACGGAAAGATGTCGCCGTGCGCGAGATGGCGGCGAAAGCTCAGCGTGACGCCCGGCGCGACGGCCAGGAAGCGCGAGAGGCGCGGCACGAGCCACTTGGTCGTAAACGTCGGCACGCTGGCGATCGTCAGCAGGTCGCCGTTTTCGCGCGCGCTCAGCAGTTCGATCGACGCGTTGCCGATCTCGCGCAGCGGGCCGGCGACGCGCGCGTGGTACACCTGTCCGGCACGCGTGAGCACGAGGCTGCGCCCCTCGCGCACGAACAGCTTCACGCCGAACAGCGCCTCGAGATTCGCGATCTGCCGGCTGACCGCGCTGGGCGTCAGGCCCAGTTCGCGGGCCGCGTACGAGAAATTCAGATACTTCGCAGAACAGGTGAATGCGTGCAGTTCCGAGACGTTCGGATACAGGTGCTTCATCGCGACTATTCCTTCGGCGCACAGATCGATGCGGGCTTTGTACGTTTTTTTCATGACGATGCCATGTCGACTCTGCACACTGCGGCCATCCATAAAACGCGTGACAGCCCCGCCCGGCGGGCGTTGCGCGGTGTCTTCGTCTCTTGTCCGCGAGTGTTTTCATGCCTGCGTCTACCGCCCCGGCCCTGGCCGATGGTGTTCCGATTTCGCGTAACAGGCCGGTGCGTCCGCGTGTCGGACGTCTCTTGCTGCACGCGCTCGTCGCGGTGTTCGGGCTCTACCTGTTGCTGCCGATCGTGCTGCTGCTGATCGGCTCGGTAGGCCAGTCGTGGACCAACACGCTGCTGCCGACCGGCTTCACCTGGCACTGGTTCGCCGATCTCGCCGGAAATCGCAGCTTCACCCGCGCATTCGGCGTGAGCCTGACGGTGGCGCTGGCGTGCTGTGCGCTGAACGCCGCGGTCGGCCTGCCGCTCGCATATGCGCTGCATCACCGTGCGCAGGCCGGGCGCGGCATGGCGACCCGCGTCGTGATGCTGATGCCGGTGGCCGTGCCCGCGCTGACGCTCGGCTTCGGCTATATCGCGATCTTCAGCGGCGACACGCTGCCGTGGCTCGGCACGCTGCCGCTGATGATCGCGGCCCACGCGGTGCTGACGCTGCCGTACCTGCTGCAGACGCTGCTCAGCGATCTGCGCCACCTCGGGCTCGCGCGCCTCGAGGCCTGTGCGGCGACGCTCGGTGCGACGCCGCTGCGCCAGTTCGTCACGATCGTGCTGCCGAACCTGCGGCACAGCCTGTTTTCGGGGCTCGTGATGGTGGCCGCGCTGTCGATCGGCGAATTCCAGATCTCGAACCTGATCGCGGGCTTTCGCTATCGCAACTATCCGATCGTGCTGCTGCAGGCGTTCTACGGCGCGTCGGGGATGGCGTGCGCGGCGACCGTCGTGCTGCTCGTCCTCGCCGTGCTCGCGACGCTCGTATCGGTCGGCACCGTGCAACGTATGAAGTGAGTCCGTCATGAGTCTCGAGTTCGAACACGTCAGTTTCCAGTATCCCGGCGCGCGGCATGGCGTCGACGACGTCACGCTGTCCGCCGCGCAAGGCGAGCTGCTCGCGGTGATGGGGCGCAGCGGCTCCGGCAAGTCCACGCTGCTGCGGCTCGCGGCCGGCCTGCTCGACGGCGGCAGCGGCCGCATCGCGATCGGCGGCGCCGACATGGCCGGCGTGCCGGTGTGGCGGCGCGAGGTCGGCATGGTGTTCCAGCACTACGCGCTGTTCCCGAACCTGTCGGTGGCCGACAACGTCGCGTACGGGCTGAAAATGCGCGGCGTCACGGCCGATGCGCGGCGGCAGCGCGCGCATGACATGCTCGAGCGCGTCGGCCTCGCGGCGCATGCGGAACGCGGCATCGCGATGCTGTCCGGCGGGCAGCAGCAGCGTGTCGCGCTCGCGCGTGCGCTCGTGATCGAGCCGAAGCTGCTGCTGCTCGACGAGCCGCTGGCCGCGCTCGATGCCGGCATCCGCCATCAGTTGCGCGACGAGATTCGCGCGCTGCAGCGCGCGTGCGGCGCGACGACGCTGCTCGTCACGCACGACCAGGACGAGGCGCTGAGCATGGCCGACCGCGTCGCGATCGTCGACGGCGGGCGCGTGCTGCAGGTGGGCGCGCCGCGCGACCTGTACGAGCGGCCTGTGTCCGCGCGGGTCGCGCGCTTCGTCGGGCATTCGACGCTGCTGCGCGGCCGCGTGACCGCGCCCGACACGGTCGACGTGCGGTTCGCGACGCTGCGCGTCGAGACCGGCGGGCACCGGCCGGGCGCCGAGGTCGAGGTGCTGGTGCGGCCCGAGCACGTGGAGGCCGATCCGCCGGCGCACGGCGTGAACCGCATCGACGGCGCGCCGGGCGACGTGCGCTACTTCGGCGCGACGCAACGCTACGACTTCATTCCCGCCGGCTCGGCCGACCCGCTGCTGTGCGAAGGCCGCGTGCCGGCCACCCGGCGGATCGCGATCGACCCGCGCCATCTGCTCGTGCTGCCGGTCGCGCCGGACGCGCAATGACCCCTTTCATTCAACGGAGATCCCCGATGCCTGCAGGCCACCCTCTTGTGAAAACCCTACGCGCCGGCGTGCTGGCGCTCTGCGCGTTCGCGGCGCTGGCCGCCGCGCCGGCGCACGCCGCGCCGCTGTATCCGGGCGAGGACGCGCTGTATGCGAAGGCCGCCGACGAAGGGCTCGTCGTGTCGTTCGACACGGGCCCCGAATGGGCCAACTGGAAGGCGCTGTTCGCCGAGTTCCGCAAGCGCTATCCGAAGGTCGAGATCACCTACAACGACATCGGCTCGGCCGCGACCGTGGTGTCGCTCGACAAGTCGCGCCGCCGTCCGCAGGCCGATACCGCGTACTACTTCGCCGCGTCGGCGCTCGACGCCGAAAGCAAGGATGTCGTCGCGCCGTTCAGGCCGGTCAACTTCGACAAGCTGCCGGACGTGTTTCGCTCGGCGGACGGCCGGTGGTTCGCGGTGCACTCGCTGAACATCGCGTTCCTCGTCAACCGCAAGCTCGTGAAGAACGTGCCGCAGCGCTGGTCCGACCTGCTGAAGCCGGAGTATCGCAACGCGGTCGTCTATCTCGACCCGCGTTCGACCGGGCAGGGGCAGGTCGCCGTGTTCGCGGCCGCCTATGCGAACGGCGGCAGCGTCGAGAACCCGAAACCCGGCACGGAATTTTTCGGCAAGCTGAAGCGTGCGGGCAACGTGCTGCGCGTCGAAGGCACGACGCCTTATGCGAAGTTCGTGAAGGGCGAGATTCCGATCCTGATCGGCTACGAGAACGACGGCCTGAAGGCGAAGTACGTCGACGGCATGGGTGACGCGGCCGACGTCGTGATTCCGCAGGACGGCAGCGTATCGGCGCCGTATGCGATGAGCCTCGTGAAGAACGGCCCGAACCCGTCCGCCGCGCAGCTGTGGCTCAACCTGGTGATGAGCGACGTCGGGCAGGCGCTGTTCGCGCAGGGCTTCGTGCGGCCGGCCGTACCCGGCACGCCGGTCGCGCCGGACGTCGCGGCGAAGCTGCCGAAGGCGCCGCAGGTGCGTCCGCTCGACGTGGCGAAGGCGGCCGCGCGCAAGGCCGAGGTCGACCAGCTCTGGTCGCAGGCGACGCTCGGCCAGTAAGGGGCACGCGATGCAGACCTCCCTGGCGGAACGCGGCGCGCTGCGCCGCTTCGGCGCGGTGCCGGCGGCGGTATTGCTGGCGGTGTGCTTCGCGCTGCCGCTCGCCGCGCTCGTCGGCTCGGCCTTCACGGATGGCGGCCGTGCGTTCGGTGCGGTGCTGCGCGATCCGCTCGTCGCCGATGCGATCGCACATTCGCTGGCACTGGCGGTGGGCGCCGGCACGCTGTCGGTCGGCATCGGCGTGCCGGTCGCATTCGCGCTGGCGGGGCAGTCACCCGCCCGCCGCCACTGGACGCTCGCGCTGCTCGGCGTTCCGCTCGCGTTCTCCGGGCTGGTGATCGCGTACGGCTTCATCCTCGCGTTCGGCCGCGCCGGCTTCGTCACCACGCTCGCGGCGTCGCTGGGCGCTGACCCGACCGTGCTCGGCGGCGCGATCTACACGATGCCGGGGCTGGCGGTCGCGTATGCGTACTACCTGATCCCGCGGGTCGCGCTGATGATCTACCCGGCGCTCGCGAATCTCGACCGGCGGCCGCTCGAGGCGGCACTGACGCTCGGCGCGCGCCCGTGGCGTGCGTGGCTCGACGTCGCGTGGCGCGAACTGTGGCCGTCGGTCGCGTCCGCGTGGTGCCTCGTCACGGCGATCGCGCTCGGCACCTACGGCACGGCGCTCGCGCTGGCCGGCACGCAGATCAACATCCTGCCGCTGCTGATGTATCTGAAGCTGTCGGACGGGCAAACCGATTTCTCGCAGGCGGCCGTGCTGTCGATCGTGCTGACGGCGATCTGCACCTGCGTTCTTGCATTGGGGGAAGGCCTTGTACGGCAACGACGTCATGGATGAGTGGTCGGAAGCGGCGTCCGACGCGCTGGCGCAACTCGCGCAACGGCAGCGCGGCACGCGGCGGCACCGCATGCCGGTCGGCGTGATCGGTCCGCGCGAGGCGACCGACGAACAGATGCGGGTCGCGCAGCGGATCGCGCATGCACTCGCGGCGGCGGGTGTCGCCATCGTCGGCGGCGGCAAGCAGGGCGTGATGGAGGCGGCCGCGCGCGGCGTGCATGCGGCCGGCGGGTGCGCGATCGGGCTGCTGCCGGAGGACGATGCGACGCTCGCGAATCCCTACCTGAGCGTCGCGCTGCCGACCGGGCTCGGCATCACGCGCAACGCACTGGTCGCGCGGGCATCGCTGTGCCTGATCGCGGTCGGAGGCGGGCTCGGCACGCTGTCCGAGATTGCGCTCGGGTTGCAGTGGGGCAAGCCGGTGTTCGCGATTTGCGACGCGCCGCGCGTGGCGGGCGCCGAATGCTTCGATGAAGCGGATCCGCTCGTGGCGCGGGTCGCGCGGTGGCTGGCCGACGCGGCTTAGGTCGATGGGATGAGGTTGAGGCTTCTTGTCCGGGGATCGCCGGCAGCGGACTTGAAATGGCGCGGGCAACTCGCCATATTGGCGATGCGTGAACCTTCAACGACGCCTCGAAAGGAGTCCAGATGCGCCTTCTGCTTGCCCTGCTGCTGCCGTGGTTCCAGTTCTTCACGATCGGCCGCCCGATCGCCGGGATCATCTGCCTGATCCTCCAACTCACGATCGTCGGCTGGCTGCCGGCCGCGATCTGGTCGGTGTATGCGCTGAGCCAGTACAAGACCGATCGGAAGATCGAGGCGGCGTTGCGCGAGCGGCGATAGGTCGTTGAACGAGAATCCGAGCGCTTTCAGCACTGCCTGAAGTAACGGCAAGGATTCATGTTTCGGCAGAAATCTACATAAGTTGTATGTGCTATTCGTTGCAATTTGTATAGATTTCCACCGAAATGACGGTATTTCCAATAATTGACGACTTCTGATTTCAAGCTGGAGCACGATGTCCATGCCTTTCTGAAGCCGGGGCTCGAGCGGCTGGCGCGTGAGCGGGATGCGTTGCGCTAGGCACGGGTGACGCAATGGACAAACGCTATAACGCGCTGCCGCTTCCCGAACAGCTTTCGCTCCGACGACAAGCGATCGAAGACGTGCTCGCGCATCCCGAGTGGTCGTTGCGCGAATCGGTACGTCATCTGAAGAAAGCGATGCGGCTGACCAGCGCGGAAATGGCCAAGCTCGCCGGTGTGTCGACGAAGACGATTCAGGATATCGAGCAAGGCCGCAGCGACGGGACGGTACAGACGATGAACCGCATCTTCGGCATGCTGGGATTGAAGCTCGGTGTGGTGCGACAGAACGCCTAGGTGGACGTGACGGTGCAGCCGCCTTGGGCTGCTTCATCGGTTCCTGCTTTCTACCCCTCGCCGGCTATCCCGGCGGCGCCCCCTCCAGCGCCTCCGCCCGCGCGAACAGCCAGTCGACGAACGTGCGCAGCGACGGATCGTCGTCGTCGCGATACAGGCAATGAAACGGCGGCGCTTCCAGGTGGACTTCCGGAAACAGCGCGACGAGCCGCCCTTGTTCGATGTCGTCGCGCACCACCGCGCGCGGTGCGAGGCACACGCCGAGCCCGCTTGCCGCAGCCTTGATCATCAGGAAGAACTCGCGATAGAACGGCCCGCGCAGCGTCTCGGTGACGACCGAGCCCGCCTGATGGAACCAGTATTGCCACGCCTGCGGCAAACCCGCGTAATGCAGCAGCGGCGCGTTGCGCAGGTCGGCCGGCGTGCGTGCCTGGTCGAGCACCGGGTGGCCGGGCGCGCACACCGGCACCGCGACGGTCGCGAGCAGCGGCCGCGACACGAACCCCTTGCGGCGCAACTCCGGCGTATAGCGACGAACCACGATGTCGCAGGTTTCGTCGAACTGGTCGCGCTCGTTGTCGGGCGTCGTGACGAGTTGCACGTCGATGTCCGGATGGTCGGCCTGGAACGCAGCCAGTTGCGTGAGCAACCATCCGTGCGCGAACGAGATGGACGCGTTGATCCGCACCGGATGGCCGCCGCCGGGTTCGAACATCTGCCCCGTGGCCTGAGCGAGCCGGCCGAGGCAGCTCGCGACGTCGACGAGATAATGCCGCGCGCGCGGCGTGAGCCGCAACGAGCGTCCGTCGCGCTCGAACAGCTTCTGCCCAAAGAACGATTCGAGCACGCGGATTTGCTGCGCGACCGCGCTCTGGGTCACGTTCAGCTCGTCGGCGGCGAGGGTCAGGCTCTGCAGGCGGCCGGCAGCTTCGAAGCTGCGCAGCGCGTTCAGGGGCGGCAATCGGCGCATCGTGAGATCGCGAAGAAAAGCTACACAGTGGGTCAAAAAATGTCGTTTGTGGCGGTCGGGGCGCGTCCCTATGATGGCGCCGACAGGAGAACACCGCGATGACGATCATAGCGCCACCCGATTGCCGATCAACCGGAATTCGCCGCCGACTTCGCGCCCGGCGCGCGATGCGTCGCGAGGCAGCGGTGCCGCCGGCGCGCGGCCGCGGCGCGCTGGCGCTCGCCTGTGCCGGGCTGCTCGCGCTACTGGCCGGATGTGCGTCGAAGCCGGAAAGCGAACGCCAGATCGGCAGCGGCGGATCGCTGGTGCGCTACAGCTCGAGCCAGACCGAAGTCGACCTGTCCGAAAGCGAGCAGCAGACGCTGCGCATGATGACCGATCGCCGCTATGCCGGTGCGACGCAGGGGCGCGCACTCGACGCGGTGGCCGGCGTGCTGCGCGCGCAAGGTTATGCGCCGGTGACGGTCGATCGCGATTCGGGGCTGGTGGAAGCGGGGCGCAGCGATACGCTGATCCCGAAGTGGCGGCAATTGCTGCGCGGCGCGCTGAAGGCGCGCATCGGCGGCTTGCCCGCGAAGCCGGATCACGAGCGGGTGGCCGCCGTCGTCACGGTTCGCGTGACGGCGGCGCACGACGCGATCGTGCGCGCGCGATTCGACCGCACGATATGGGACAGCAACGGCGACTCGCGGATGAAGACCATCGTCGAGCCCGATTTCTACCAGACTTTCTTCAGCGCGATGGACAAGGCGATGGACAAGGCGATGTGCACGACGTCGTGCGAGCGGTGATCGGCACGCAGGTGCCGGCGCCGGGAGCGTAAGGGGGAACGGGAGCGGAGTGCGCGCCGCCGCCGACCGGAGAATGGCCACGGATGCCGGCGCGTCGCCCGGTGCATCCGGCCGGAGCGGCAGCCGTCGACGAGAAAACGGCTGCCGGATCGTCGCCCGACCCGGCAGCCCGCTTCGCCTACTTCACCGCAAACAGCGTCAGGTTCATGAAGATCTTGAACGCATAGCCGAGCGTGACGGCGCCGAGCACGCCGCCCGCCCACAGGACGACGAACCACATCCAGCCGCGCATGCGCGGCTTCGGCGCAGCGGGCTGGCCATCGGCGGAATCAGTGGTGGTAGTAATGCTGGTCTTCATGGCGCACCTTGCCTCGGAATACCCAGTAACCCATCGTCGTGTAGGCGATGATGATCGGGAGGATAACCGCTGCGCCGACCAGCGTGAAGGTCTGGCTGGAACGCGGCGCCGCGGCTTCCCAGATCGTCATCGTCTGGGGAATCGCATACGGGAACAGCGTGACGAGCAGGCCGACGTAGCCGAGCAGCACGAGCGCCAGCGCGAGCACGAACGGGGTCATGTCGTGCCGGGCGCGCACCGCGCGGCGCATCCACACCGCGCAGCCGGCGACCAGGAACGGCACCGGCAGCAGGCGCCAGAACAGCCCCGAGTCGAACCAGCGCTGCGCGATGGCCGGATCCTGCAGCGGCGTCCACAGGCTGACGACCGCGATGAAGCCGAGCAGCACGACCGTCAGCGGCCACACGACGCGATGCAGGCGCCGCTGCAGGTCGCCTTCCGTCTTCGCGACGAGCCAGCAGCAGCCGAGCAGCGCATAGGTCACGATCAGGCCGAGGCCGGTCAGCAGGCTGAACGGCGTGAGCCAGTCGAACGCATCGCCCGCGAACACGCCGTCCTTCACGTTGATGCCTTGAAGGAACGCGCCGAGCGCAATGCCCTGGAAGAACGTCGCGCCGGCCGAGCCGCCGATGAACGCGAGATCCCACAGCTGCTTCGTGCGCCGCGCCTTCGCGCGGATCTCGAACGACACGCCGCGGAAGATCAGGCACACCAGCATGAAGATCAGCGGCAGGTACAGCGCCGACAGCACGGTCGAATAGACGACCGGAAACACCGCGAACAGCCCGGCGCCGCCGAGCACGAGCCACGTCTCGTTGCCGTCCCACACGGGTGCGACGGTGTTCATCATCAGGTCGCGTTCCTTCTCGTCCGGGAAGAACGGGAAGACGATGCCGATGCCGAGGTCGAAGCCGTCGAGCACGACGTACATGAAGAGCCCCAATGCGATGATCGCGGCCCAGATTACGGTGACGTCCATAGGTTTTCTCGTATGCGAAAAGAGTGGGCTCAGACGGTCTCGAGCGGCTCGTCGACGGCCGACATCGGGCGGCGCGCGGTGTGGTCGGGGCGCGTGTCGGGCGTGTCGTCGTGCTTCACGTCGGGCAGCGCTGGGCCCGCCTTCATCAGCTTCAGCATGTAGTACACGCCGGTGCCGAACACGAGGAAGTACACGATCACGAACGTCATCATCGACAGGCTGACCTGCTGCACCGACAGCGGCGATACCGCATGCGCGGTACGCATCACGCCATACACGACCCACGGCTGGCGGCCCGCTTCGGTCGTCACCCAGCCCGCGAGCAGCGACACGAAGCCGGTCGGGCCCATCACGAGCGCGAAGCGCTGGAACCACTTCGATTCATACAGGCGGCCGCGGCGGCGCAGGAACCACGCGAGCGCGGCGAGGCCGATCATCGCGAAGCCGAGGCCGACCATGATCCGGAAGCTCCAGAACACGACCGTCGAATTCGGGCGGTCTTCCGGCGGGAATTCCTTCAGGCCGCGGATCTCGCCGTCCCAGCTGTGCGTGAGGATCAGGCTGCCGAGGTGCGGCACCTTCACCGCGTAGCGGGTCGTTTCCGCCTGCATGTCAGGGATGCCGAACAGGTTGAGCGCGGTACCGCCCTTTTCCGTTTCCCACAGCCCTTCGATCGCGGCGATCTTCGCCGGCTGGTGCTTCAGCGTGTTGATGCCGTGCTGGTCGCCGATCACGGCCTGCAGCGGCGCGAGTACCAGCAGCAGCCACAGCGCCATCGAGAACATCTTCTTAACGCCCTTGTCGCGGCGGCCCTTCAGCAGGTGCCACGCGCCGGTCGCGGCCACGACCAGCGCGGCGACGATGAACGCGGCGATCGCCATGTGGAACAGGCGGTACGGGAACGACGGGTTGAAGATGATCGCGAACCAGTCGGTCGGCACGACGCGGCCGTCGACGATCTCGAAGCCCTGCGGCGTCTGCATCCAGCTGTTCGACGCGAGGATCCAGAACGTCGAGATCAGCGTGCCGATCGCGACCATCAGCGTCGCGCCGAAGTGCGCGCGCGGGCTCACGCGGTTCCAGCCGAACAGCATGATGCCGAGGAAGCCGGCCTCGAGGAAGAACGCGGTCATGACCTCGTACATCAGCAGCGGCCCGGTGACGGCGCCCGCGAAGCTCGAGAAGCCCGACCAGTTCGTGCCGAACTGGTAGCTCATCACGACGCCGGAGACGACGCCCATCCCGAACGCGACCGCGAAGATCTTCGACCAGAACAGGCAGAGGGTTTTGTAGTACTGCTTACCGGTTTTCAGCCAGCGATATTCGAGCACGGCGATGAAGCTGGCGAGACCAATGCTCAGCGCCGGAAAGACGATGTGAAAGGAGACGGTGAACGCGAATTGCAGGCGGGCCAGATCGAGGGCCGAAAGAGCGGTGTCCATACCAGTTGACCGAGGCTGACGATACCCGCCGGCGGGTGCCGGCGGACCCCGGCAGACGGGCGTCGGGGTTGGCTGGAGTATGGGCCGCGATGTTGCACCGCGAAATGCGCCAACTCGTCGCAGATGTCCAGCCCGTCGCGCGCATTTCCGGGGTAAATCGTTGATTCGTATCAAGAAGGCTGCTTGTGATGCGCGCGGCCGCGGCGTGGCGGTCTGACGCACGTGCGGCAATATGGCGCGTCGCGTCATCGGAACGGTTGGGCGCGGGCGCCAACGTTGGGTGACACCGCGCGTCACGGCGACCGCGCGCAGCCGTTCCGTTTCAGTGCGTTATCGCGTAACGCACGCGGTCGTGCCGGCGGGCCGCGGCCGATGGCGGCTGTCACATGGGTAACGCCGCGCAACATTGGCGCGCCGGCCCGTAATGGATGACGGATCGCGCGCGGCGTAGCGTTCGGGATGTGGGTTCGCATCGACGAACCGCCAGCCGGAGAACGTGACGTGAATGGATTGAAGCTCGCACTGGGCGCGGTGGCCGCAGCGGCGATCGCGACGGGCGGCGTCGCGCATGCCGCCCGGGTCGGGGTCTATATCGGCCCCGGCTACCCGTATTACTACCCCGTCGTCCCCGCGCCTTACTACTACCCGCGGCCCGTCGTCGCCGTGCCCGTCGATCCGGGGCCGCCGCCCGAGTACGTCGAGAAGGGGCAACCGCAGGACGAAGGCGACGCGAACCTCTGGTACTACTGCGACGCGTCGAAGCATTACTACCCGTATGTGAAGACCTGCAAGTCGGGCTGGCGATCGGTGCCGGCGCGGCCGCAGTGACGGAGGCGCGACGATGAAATCCGTATTTCGACCGCGGCGCGTGCCGGTCGCGCTGGCGCTGGCCGGCCTGCTCGGCGCGTGCGCATACATGCCGACCGGGCCGAGCCTGATGGCGCTGCCGGGCACCGGCAAGTCGTTCGACCAGTTCCGCGCCGACGATGCGAACTGCCGCCAATACGCGTTCGAGCAAGCGGGCGGCGTGAGCGCCGGGCAGGCGTCGACCGCGAGCGCGGTCGGCAGCGCGGCCGTCGGCACCGCACTGGGTGCGGCGGCCGGCGCGGCGTTCAACGGCGGCACGGGTGCGGCCGTCGGCGCGGGCGCGGGGCTGCTCGCGGGCAGCGTGGTCGGCGCCGGTGCGGCGCAAGGCTCGGCCTACGACATCCAGCGCCGCTACGACTATGGCTACCTGCAATGCATGTACGCGACCGGCAACCGCGTGCCTGTACCGGGCGGGATGAGCGGCGGTGGTGGCAGTGGCGGGTATGGCGGTGGCGGATATGGGGGCGCACCGCGCGCGGCGCCGCCGATGCCGCCGGCGGGCGTTCAACCGCCGCCGCCGCGCTACTGACGGCGGCCCGGACGGCGTCGTACGGCATCGCGCGCACGTGCGCCGGTGAGCCCTACGTGCTTCGACCGTCGATACGCATGCGCTGCATGAATTGCGTACACTCTGAGTCTCGTTTCGGCAGGGCCGGACGCATCGGTTCCGGTCCGCGTTTACCCAGGACTCAGCGATGATCGATTTACGCAGCGATACCGTGACACGTCCGAGCCAGGCAATGCTGGCCGCGATGACTGCCGCCGAAACCGGCGACGACGTATGGGGTGACGACCCGACCGTGCTGCGCCTGCAGGCGGTGACGGCCGAGCGGGCCGGCAAGGAAGCCGGTCTGTTCTTCCCGAGCGGCACGCAGAGCAACCTGGCCGCGCTGATGGCCCATTGCGAGCGCGGCGACGAGTACATCGTCGGCCAGCTCGCGCACACCTACAAGTACGAAGGCGGCGGCGCGGCCGTGCTCGGCAGCATCCAGCCGCAGCCGATCGAGAACGCGCCGGACGGCACGCTGCCGCTCGCGAAGATCGCCGCGGCGATCAAGCCGCTCGACAATCACTTCGCCCGCACGCGCCTGCTCGCGCTCGAAAACACGATCGGCGGCCAGGTTTTGCCGGAAGGCTATGTGCAGGAAGCCACCACGTTCGCGCGCAGCCGCGGGTTGTCGCTGCACCTCGACGGCGCGCGCGTATGCAACGCGGCCGTCGCGTCGGGCCGTTCGATCGCCGAGCTGGGCGCGCCGTTCGACAGCGTGTCGATCTGCTTTTCGAAAGGGCTCGGCGCGCCGGTCGGCTCGGTGCTGGTCGGCAACCGTGCGCTGATCGAGCGCGCGCAGCGCTGGCGCAAGGTGCTCGGCGGCGGGATGCGGCAGTCGGGCATTCTCGCGGCGGCCTGCCTGTATGCGCTCGACCACAACGTCGAGCGGCTCGCGGACGATCACGCGAATGCCGCGCATCTCGCCGAAGGCCTCGCGCGGATCGACACCGTGAAGGTGCTGTCGCACGCGACGAACATGGTGTTCGCGCAATTCCCCGAAGCCGATTGCGCGCCGCTCGAGGCGTGGCTCAAGGAACGCGGGATCCTCACGCAGATGCTGTACGCGTCGCGTTTCGTCACGCACTGCGACGTGTCGCGTGCGGACATCGATACGTTCATCGACGCGGTCGGTGCGTATTTCGCGCAACGTCGCGCGTAAGGTGGAATGCGCCGGCCGGCGGGGACGCCGGCCCGATATGGCGCGAAGCAGGGAGCGGAGAGGCGACGGGGGCGATGGGGCAACCCGTCTGTCGATATCGGGCGAGCCGGCGGATCATGCTTGCCGGGGTGCATCGGCGGGCGGTGTGCCGTCGTGGAACAGCGCTTGCAGTTGCGTGCGCAGTTCGGCGCTGTCGGTGTGCTGGTGAACCTGGACCGCATGTTGCACTGCGGCCTCCAGCAGTTCGTTGTCGGAGTCGGCGGAAATCGCGACCGAGCAATTCATCGTGCTGGGAAACTCGCGGCAATCGATGTAGCGGCGAGACATGACGTTCTCCTTGCGGGAAAGGGCGCGGCCGGACAGGCGTGATCGGCCGCGCGGCGCGTTCGCGAGGCCGATGGAAAAAGTATAGGCGGCGCGGCGGGGATTCTCGTCGTTACTCTTGCCGCAGACGGCATCGGCGGTGCCGCTCAAACACGCGTTACGGCAGCGGCGCGAGCAGCCGCCGCGCAGCTTCGACGACCCGCTCGGACAACGACGCCATCGTCGGCGACTGCACGGTCCACGCGTGCCAGTACAGCGTGACGTCGGTCGGATGCGCGGGCGCGAGATCGACGAGTCCCTGCGTGTCGAGCGGTGCGCTGCCGATCAGCGGCTCCGGCACCATCGCGTAGCCGAGCCCGTGCCGCACCGCCGCGAAATGCGAATGGGTGCCCGGCACGTAGTGGCACGGGTACGCGCCTTCGGGCAACCCGAACTTCTCCTTCAGGAACGACGACTGCAGCGTATCGCGCCGCGAATACGCGACGACGGGCGCCTTGCGCGCGCTCGTCCGGTTCAGCCCGCGCGGAAACCAGCGCACCGCGAACGCGGCGGCCGCGAGCAGCCGGTAGCGCATCGTGCCGAGCGGCGTCGCGAGGCAGCCGCGCATCGGCTTCGGCTCGGTCGTCACGCAGCCGACCGCCATCCCGCTTTCGAGCAACGCGAACGTGTGGTCCTGATCTTCGACGATCAGCTCGAACAGGATGCGCTCGCCGGCGAGCACGGACGTCAGCGCCGGCAGAAACCACGTGCCGAGGCTGTCCGAATTGAGCGCGATCGTCACCGAGATCGGCGATTCGCGCTCGGTTGCGAGCGTGCTTTGCAGGTCGGCCTGCAGCAGCGCGACGCGGCGCAGGTGCTGCAGCACGCGCT
Source organism: Burkholderia sp. AU27893 (assembly GCF_002223205.1). Taxonomy (NCBI): domain Bacteria; kingdom Pseudomonadati; phylum Pseudomonadota; class Betaproteobacteria; order Burkholderiales; family Burkholderiaceae; genus Burkholderia; species Burkholderia sp. AU27893. Next base: position 226,329 of record NZ_NKFD01000003.1, read on the forward strand.
GCCCGGCCACCGTCGGGCGGCACGGCCGCGTGCGCAGCACCAGCGGCGTGCCGAGGCTCGCCTCCAGCGCGCGGACCCGCTGCGTGACGGCGGACGCGGTCACGTGCAGGCGCACGGCGGCCTGCTCGAAGCTGCCCGTGTCGGCGACGGCCAGCAGCGCGGCGGCCTGCTTCGGATCGATCGTCATCGACATGTCGGTGGAATTCCTGTGAACGTAAGACGAGAACAGCCGGTAGTGTAAGTCAGCACGTACCGGCGGCCGGGAGCGGCGCAAGGTTCTGCCGCGCCGCATTCATCGTCGGAATGGGCCACGTTACGCAAGCACGCCGTGTGCTCGATACCGGTGGCGCGCGCATTTTGACCTACGCTGTATGAACGCGCGGACCCCGGCATGTGCCATGCCGGCCCTTCGCGCGCGGACGATCGCGCGTCGCGCAAGCCGCGGCGCGGGCGTCGTGACGATTCCCCTTTCACGGAGACGAACATGTCGATTCGACTAGGCGAGGACGCGCCCGATTTCACCGCGGAGACCACCGAGGGAACGATCCGCTTTCATGAATGGATCGGCGACCACTGGGCGATCCTGTTTTCCCATCCGAAGGATTTCACGCCGGTGTGCACGACCGAACTCGGCTACATGGCCGGGCTCAAGCCGGAATTCGACAAGCGCAACACGAAGATCATCGGGCTGTCGATCGATCCGGTCAGCGATCACCGGAAGTGGGTGGCCGATATCGCCGAAACGCAGGGGCATGCGGTCAACTATCCGCTGATCGGCGACGACGAACTGAAGGTCGCGAAGCTGTACGACATGATTCATCCGAATGCGAGCGGCGGCCCGCGCACGGCGGTCGACAACGCGACGGTTCGCTCGGTCTTCATCATCGGGCCGGACAAGAAGGTCAAGGCGATGCTCGTCTATCCGATGAGCGCGGGGCGCAACTTCGACGAGGTGCTGCGCCTGCTCGACGCGCTGCAGCTCAACGCGAAGCATACGGTGGCGACGCCGGTGAACTGGAAGCCCGGCGACGATGTCATCATTCCGACGTCGGTGTCGGACGATGCGGCGAAGCAGAAGTACCCGGACGGCTTCCGGACGTTGAAGCCGTACCTGCGCTACGTGGCGCAGCCGCGTTGACCGCACCGTGCCGGCCGGATGGTGGCCATGCACGACCACGACGCGGCGGCCCGCGCGACGGCGACAGTCGCGGCGCGGGCCGGACCACAGCATCAGGTACGCATCGAACAAGCCTTAACCAGCGACGGAGCAACTTCGCGATGATCTTCCGGCAACTCTTCGACCCGCAATCGTCGACGTACACGTACCTGCTTGCCGACAGCGCGTCGCGCGAAGCGGTGCTGATCGACCCCGTGTTCGAGCAGGTGCGCCGCGACGCGGCGCTGCTCGACGAGCTCGGGCTGCGGCTCGTCGCGACGGTCGACACGCACGTGCATGCGGATCACGTGACGGGCGCATGGCTGCTGAAGCAGCGCACGGGCAGCACGATCGCGATCTCGGCCGCGAGCGGCGCGCAGGGTGCCGACCGCTATCTGAACGACGGCGACCGCTGCGCGTTCGGCGCGCGCTACCTGACCGTGCGCGCGACGCCCGGCCACACGAGCGGTTGCATCAGCCTCGTGCTCGACGACGAATCGATGGCGTTCACCGGCGATTGCCTGCTGATCCGCGGCACGGGCCGTACCGACTTCCAGCAGGGCGACCCGCGCGCGCTGTATCGCGCGGTGCACGGCCGGCTCTTCACGCTGCCGGCCGCGTGCCTGCTGTATCCGGCGCACGACTATCGCGGGCTCACGGTGACGAGCGTCGGCGAGGAACGGCGCTTCAATCCGCGTCTCGGCGGCGACCTGAGCGAAGACGATTTCGCGGGCTACATGCGCAACCTCGGGCTCGCGCATCCGCGCCAGATCGACGTCGCGGTGCCGGCGAACCTGCAATGCGGCGTCGCCGCGAACGCGCCCGATGAGCAGGCCGCGCCCGACTGGGCGCCGCTCGTCTATACGTTCGCCGGGTTCTGGGAAATCGATCCGCAATGGCTCGAGGATCATCTGCCGGCGGTGCAGGTCGTCGACGTGCGCGAGCCGGACGAATTCACCGGCCCGCTCGGCCACCTGCCCGGCGCGACGCCGATTCCGCTCGGCGAACTGGCCGCGCGCGCCGGCGAGATCGCGCGCGACCGGCCGGTCGTGACCGTGTGTCGGGCCGGCGGGCGATCCGCGCAGGCGACCGTCATTCTGCTGAAGGCCGGTTTCGACACGGTGGCGAATCTCGGCGGCGGAATGCTGCGCTGGCGTGCCGAAGGGCGCGTCGTGATGGACGGGCGGTCGTAACGCCCCCAGTCGCACGACAAAGAAATTCCGACTCGCTGTCGAAACGGCCGCGTGCCGTTCGTCGTCAAGGTATCCGATCACGTGGCGCCGCATCACGCGGCGCCGAAACCCAGAGAGACCGCACGATGAAGCCCACGCTCTACGCCCATCCCTTTTCGTCCTACTGCCAGAAGGTGCTGACCGCGCTGTACGAGAACGGCACGCCGTTCGCGTATCGCGTGCTTGCGCACGACGATCCGAAGCCGATGCAGGAGCTGGCCGCGCTGTGGCCGCTGAAGCGCTTTCCGGTGCTCGTCGATGCCGGCCGCACGGTGATCGAGGCGTCGATCATCATCGAGTATCTCGGCCTGAACCATCCTGGCCCCGTGCGCCTGCTGCCCGACGATCCGCACGCGGCGCTCGAGGTGCGGACGATGGATCGTTTCTTCGACAACTACGTGTCGACGCCGCAGCAGAAGGTCGTGTTCGACGCGCTGCGGCCGGAGGCCGAGCGCGATGCGCGCGGGGTGGCCGATGCGCGCGCGATGCTGGAGACGTCGTACGCGTGGCTGGACAAGAAGATGGCCGATCGCGAATGGGCGGCCGGCGACCGTTTCAGCCTCGCCGACTGCGGCGCGGCGCCGTTCCTGTTCTACGCGGACTGGACGCACCGGATCGATCCGTCGTTCGCGAACGTGCTGGCGTATCGCCGGCGTCTGCTGGCGCGGCCGTCGTTCGCGCGCGCGGTCGACGAGGCGCGGCCGTTTCGCCCGTTCTTTCCGCTGGGTGCGCCTGATCGCGACTGATCGGCATGGCCGTCGCGCGGCGCGACGTTGCCGCGCAGGGCCGGCAGCGCGTGCCGGGGCGACGGAACGTAAGCAGCGGCAGCATCGCGGTCTCTCCTCGTCACATCGTGTGGGTGGCCGACTGCGCGAGCGTCAGCAGTTCGTCGAACTGCGTGATCAGCTCGAAGCACAGCAGGAACGCGAGCGTATAGGCGGGCGCGGGGAAGCGCTGGATCGTCGCGAGTACCTGCGGCGCAAAGCGCGAGCGGATTGCATCGCGCGTCAGCAGCCACGCGAGCGCGATGCCGATCGCGGCGCCCGCGATCAGGTCGGTCGGGTAGTGAAAGCCGAGATACGCACGCGGCACGCAGATGAACACGACCGCGTACAGCAGCGCGAACACGCCGACGCGGCGCGCGATGATGAAGATGCCGGTGGCGATCGCCATCCACAGCATCGCGTGATCGCTCGGAAACGAACTCCATGCCTGCAGCGTGGCTGCACGTAATCCTGCCGACGGAAAGTGCAGGTGCAGGTCGGGGTTGTAGATCGGCCGCACGCGGAACGGCAGCACCTGCGCGAGCAGCCGGCCGATCGCGAGCGCGATGAGCCCGCTCGCGATCGTCGCGACGACCAGTTCGCGCTGCCGCTCGCGGTTCGGGCCCGGCTGGAACCACAGCCAGCACAGCACGGGAATGAGCACGAAGCCCTTGAACGTGTACAGGCCCGCGATCACGCGGATCGCGTGATTCATCAGCGGGCCGAACGTGATGTGGGTGAGGAAGGTCTGGATCGGGGTGTCGAAATCGTTCATGTTCTGTGCGACCCGGGCGGACGCTCAGCGCATGACATGCGGCCGGCAGGATCGAAAGGCGCGCTCGTACCGGAGCGCAACGGGGGGCAAGTATGTCACCCGATATTTCGAAGAAAATGCGAAAAAATACCGGGAATCCCCTGATAAAACGGGGCTGTGCGGTGGGGCCGGATGGGCGAGCGCCATGTGGCGGGGCGCGTCGAATCGTCCGACGTTTTCGCGTCGATGCGCACGGCCGCCGGAAAAATAATCGGTTGAACTGGACATTCGTTCGAGCGGGTGCGGACCGTGCGCGGAATGGGAGCTTTTCGTGCCGAATGCGCACGAATCGGCCGGGTTGCGCCGCGTCATGCGTGCGGCGATCGAAAATAAAAGAAAAGGCGGGCAAGCCCTGTGGGCCTGCCCGCCTTGTGCGTGCGATGCGGAATTTCAGCGGCGCCAGATCCGCACGGCGAGCGCGGCGAGCGACGTCACGACGGCCAGCCCGGTCACCGCATTCCAGCCTAGTTGCGCAAGCAACAAACTGCCGATCGCGGCGCCGGCCGCCATCCCGATGAACATGCCGACGAACAGCACCGCGTTGAGGCGGCTGCGCGACGCGGGGTCGATCCGGTAGACGATTGCCTGGTGCGCGATCAGCGTGGCCTGCACGCCGAGATCGAAGCCGATCGTCGCGACCGCGAGCAGCACGAGCTGGGCATGCGCCGACATCAACGGTGCGGCGGCCATTGACGCGAACGACACCGTCGCGATGCCGATGCCGATGCGCGTGACGCGCTCGGGGCCGTGATGGTCGGCCAGGCGCCCGGCAATCGGCGCGGCCAGCGCACCAGCCGCACCTGCGAGGCCGAACGCGCCCGCGGCTGCGCTGCCGAGGTGGAACGGCGCGCCGTGCAGCATCACCGCGAGCGTCGACCAGAACGCGCTGAACCCGACGGCCAGCAGCCCCTGCGCGAGCGCGGCGCGGCGCAGCGCCGGATGCTGGCGCCACAACGCGCCGAGCGACCCGATCAGCGCGCGATACGGCAGGCGCGTGGTCGGCTCGAAGTGCGGCAGCCCGCGCGCGGCCACGACGCCGATCACGGCGACGCTGGCGGCCGCAAGCGCGAACATCGCGCGCCAGCCGGCTGTTTCCGCGACGAACCCGGCCACGACCCGCGACAGCAGGATGCCGAGCAGCAGCCCCGTCATCACCGTGCCGACGATGCGGCCGCGATGCGCGTCGTGCGCGAGCGTCGCGGCGGCCGGTACGACGTCCTGCGCCATCGTCGCCGCGAGGCCGATCGCGAAGCTCGCCGCGAGCAGCAGCCCGAGCGACGGCGCGATGGCGGCGAGCAGCAGCGCGACGACCAGCGTCGCGGCCTTGGTCACGATCACGCGGCGGCGGTCGAACCGGTCGCCGAGCGGCGCGAGGAGCAGGATGCCGAGCGCATAGCCGAGCTGCGTGAGCGTCGGCACGAAGCCGATCGCGCGTGCCGATGCGCCGAGATCGGGCCCGAGCGCGCCGAGCATCGGTTGCGCGTAGTAGAGCGGCGCGACGCCGAGGCCGGCGGCGGCCGCGAGCAGCAGCACGAGCCGGCGATCGGGCATCGAATGGGTGGCCGCCGAGTGGGCCGGGGCGTGGGCGGCGCGGGGCGCGGCATCGAGACGGGACGGGGTGGACATGGCGTGCATCCTGGTTGCGATGAAGGAATGGACGCGAGTGTGGCGGCATGCGGCCGGCCACGGTAGTGCCGCCCTGCGCAGATTTGTTATACGCTCCACGAATGACCGAAAAATCTCCCTTCTCTCCCACTGCTGGCGGGTCTGCGCGCATTCAGGCGGTGCCGGTGGACGGCGCCGGCTATCGTTTCGAGCTGATGGAAACCTTCGTACGCATAGTCGAGGCCGGCAGCCTGTCGGCCGCGGCCGCGCAACTGCATACGACGCAGCCGACGATCAGCCGGCGGCTGCAGGCGCTCGAACGCTCGCTCGGCATGCGGCTGCTGCAGCGGACCACGCACACGATGCGGCTGACCGTCGACGGCGAGCGCTGCTTCAAGCGCGCGAAGGAGCTGCTGGCGAACTGGGCGGCGTTCGAGGCCGATCTGCGCGGCGCGCAGGAGGAGCCCGACGGGCTGTTGCGGGTCGCGGTGCCGCACGCGTTCGGTCAGGAGCGTTTCGTCGAGCCGCTCGCGCGGTTTCTGCGCGACTATCCGCGCGTGTCGGTGGAGTGGCTGCTGCAGGACGAGGTGCGGGACTTCGTCGGCAGCGGCATCGATTGCGCGATCCAGGTGGGCGAGCCGACCGATCCGGCCGTGGTCGCGATCCGGCTCTCGAAGGTGCCGCGCTTCGTGGTCGCCGCGCCGTCCGTGCTGAACGGCGCCGACGTACCGGCCGACCCCGACGCGCTGGCCGGGTTGCCGTGGCTCGCGCTGCGCACCTACTACCGCACGGAGCTGGCGCTCACGCATTCGGTCACGGGCGAGACGCGCCGCATCGCGATTCGCCCGCGTATCACGACCGCGAACCTGTACGCGCTACGCAGCGCGGCGCTGCTGGGGGTGGGCGCGTGCGTCGGCTCGTCATGGATGCTGGCCGACCACCTCGCGCGCGGCGAGCTCGTTCATCTTGCGCCCGAGTGGCAGGCCGCGCCGCTGCCCGTCTACCTGACCTACCCGCATGCGCAGTTCTATCCGTCGCGGCTCGTGCGGTTCGTCGCGATGATGCGCGAGGCCGTGCCGGGGCTCGTCGAAGGGCGCGATACCTGACCTCTGACGCGGGATGTGTCGCAAGCGGAGGGCGGCGGGCGGCCGCAGCGGCTTCAGCCGCGCCGGATCCCTTCGGGCAGCGCGCTGATGCGGCGCACCTCGGGCGAATCGAGCCACGCGCGCGACGTCGCGCAGTCGGCGAACATGTCGGTCGCATCCTCGCCCCAGAACAGGTCGCCGTCGAGTGCGAAGGTCGGCACGCCGAATACGCCGTGCGCGATCGCATCGTCGGTGTTCGCACGCAGTGCGTCCTTCACCGGCTGGGCGTCGACGGCCGTCACGCCTTCCGGAAAGCCGACCGCTGCGCACAGCGCGGCGAAGCCTTCCGGCGTCGACACGTCGTTGCCGTCGCGCCAGATATGCCGAAAGATTCGTTGAATCGCATCGAGTGAATTGCCCATCGCGATCGCGAGGCGCAGCGGCTTGATCGGATTGAACGGGTGCGCGGGCGGCATCCGGAACGCAATGCCGAGCTTGTCCGCGCGGTATTGCGCGTGGCGATAGGTGAAGACGCGTTTCGCCGCGATCTCGGCCGGTGCTTTCTGGCCCCAGTGGGCGAGCAGTGCGCCGAGCACGATGGGCTTCGGCTCGAACGCGGCGGCGGCCGGCAACCGGTCGAATTGTTCCTGCTGCAGATAGGCGAACGGCGAAACGAAATCGAAATACCAGGTAGCGGTGCGCGCGGCGTTCATGGTGGCGGCCCTCAAGCGTGGCTGGTTGGCGGTGGCTCGCGCGGCATGCCAGCAGGCGGCGCGCGACGCATGCATCGGCGGCCAGTGTCGCACGCGGCCGCCTTTCGCGCAGTGGCGTGGCCAGGCGCGCGCTGCTGCCGGTTATGACTCCGCGTCGCCGTGGTCCGCTGGCGATGCGAGCCGCGCGAGGCTGTCGCGCACGGCTGCTGCGTCGTAGCGTGCGCCCGAGCCGCCGAGCGCCACGGTCGCCTTCTGCGCGAGCGGCAACAGCATCGCGAGCGCTGCCGCCATGGCCGGTGCGTCGGCGAGCCGCGATTTCGGGCCCGATACGGTCAGCGCACCGACGCACTCGCCGGCGGCGCCGAACACGGGCACGGATGCCGACGCCGTCTCCGGGTCGCGCTCGCCGTACGACGCGGCCCACAGCTGTTCGCGCACGTCGTGCCATTGCGCATCCTGCATGTCGGTGAACGCCAGCAGCACCTTCCCGGACGCGCCCTGGCGCACCGGAAACTCCTCGCCGACCCGAATCGACACGCGCACCGCACGGGCGGGCTCGACCCGGTACAGCACCGAGCGCATGTCGCCCTGGCGCACGTAGAACGACGCCGTTTCGCCGAGTTCGCGGCTCAGCGTCTCGAGCAGCGGCTCGACCACCGGGCCGACCCGGAACGAACGCTGATACAGCGCGGCGAGCCGCAGCGGCTCGTGTCCGATCGCGTACTGGCCGTCGTCGAGCTTGCGCATGAAGCCGCCATGTTCGAGCGCCGTGAGCAGGCGCAGGATCGTGCTCTTGTACAGCCCGGTGCGGCGCGACAGCTCCGCGAGCGACAGCCGGTCGTCGGTCGGCCCGAACGCACGGAGGATCGCGAACGCGCGATCGAGCACGGCGACGCCGCTGGACGCTTCTTCGGCCGGCGAATCGGGCTCGCTGCCGGCGTGATCGGTGTGAGTCTTGGGCACTGCGTGCTTCCTTCTGAGGATGATCGATCGACTATATCGTTCTGTCTGGCAGAACTCAAGTTCCAAAAAATCGCAATTTCACGGGTATACCCCGCTTACAGCCCATTCGATGCGCGCATAGAGTTCTATCAAGCAGAACGATGTTCTTTCAGATAGAACAATGGAGTGTCAAATGAGCGTTTCCGAATATCCGAAGGTGCTGGTCAGCGAGGTCGGGCCGCGCGACGGCCTGCAGAGCATCCAGGCCGTGATGCCGACGGCCGGCAAGCTGCGCTGGATCACGGCGCTGGCCGCGGCCGGCCTGCGCGAGATCGAGGTCGGCTCGTTCGTGCCGGCGAAGCTGTTGCCGCAGATGGCCGATGTGCGCGAAGTCGTCGCGCACGCGCTGGCGATTCCCGGGCTGCATGTCGCCGCGCTCGCGCCGAACCTGCGCGGCGCCGAGGGCGCATTCGAGGCCGGCGTGCACAAGCTGACGCTGCCGGTCTCGGTCACGGAAGCGCATTCGCTGGCGAACATCCGCAAGACGCCCGCGCAGATGATCGACGAGGTGCATGCGATCGTCGCGCTGCGCAATGAGCGGTTTCCGTCGGTGCAGATCGAGGCGGGCGTGTCGGTCGCGTTCGGCTGCACGATCGCGGGCGCGGTGAGCGACGACGAGACGATCGCGATGGCGGTGGCGATGGCCGAATGCGGCGTCGACGAGATCGGGCTGTCCGACACGAGCGGCTATGCGAATCCGGCGCAGGTGCGCCGGCTGTTCCTGCGCCTGCAGCGCGAAGTCGGCGACAAGGCCGGCGGCGCGCATTTCCACAACACGCGCGGGCAGGGGCTCGCGAACGTCGTCGCGGCGCTCGACGCGGGCGTGATGACGATCGACGCGAGCCAGGGCGGCCTCGGCGGTTGCCCGTATGCGCCGGGTGCGACCGGCAACATCGTCACCGAGGATCTCGTGTTCCTGCTCGAGGCGATGGGATTCGACACGGGTATCGACGTCGACGCGCTGCTCGCCGCGCGCGCGATCCTGCACGCGGCGCTGCCGGCCGAGGCGTTGTACGGCCATGTGCCGGACGCCGGGTTGCCGAAGGGCTTCCGTTACGCGGACGGCCGCGCCCCGAGCGCGGTGCAACCGGAAGGATGCCTGACGGGAGTCGCGCAATGAACGACCACCAACCGGCTTCGACGCTGCCGTACGCAGGCACGCGCGTGATCGAGATGACGCACATGGTGATGGGCCCGACCTGCGGAATGCTGCTCGCGGATCTCGGCGCGGAGGTCATCAAGATCGAACCGATCGCGGGGGACAGCACGCGCGCGCTGCGCGGTTCCGGCGCGGGCTTCTTCGGGATGTTCAACCGCAACAAGAAGAGCCTCGCGGTCGACGTGAAGGATCCGCGCGGGCTGGAGATCGTGCTGCGGCTCGTGGCGACCGCGGACGTGTTCAGCGAGAACTTCAAGAGCGGCACGATGGACCGGCTCGGCCTCGGCTATCCGGCGCTCTTCTCGCTGAATCCGCGCCTCGTGTACGTGTCGCACAAGGGCTTCCTGCCGGGGCCGTACGAGCATCGCACCGCGCTCGACGAAGTGGTGCAGATGATGGGCGGCCTCGCATACATGACGGGCCCGGAAGGGCGGCCGCTGCGCGCGGGCGCGAGCGTGAACGACATCATGGGCGGCATGTTCGGCGCGATCGGCGCGATGGCCGCGCTCGCGCAGCGCGAACGCACCGGCCGCGGCCAGCAGGTGCAGAGTTCGCTGTTCGAGAACAACGTGTTCCTCGTCGCGCAGCACATGATGCAGTTCGCGGTGACCGGGCAGGCCGCCTCGCCGATGCCGAGCCGGATTTCCGCGTGGGCCGTCTACGACGTGTTTTCAGTTAAGGATGACGAACAGATCTTTCTCGCGGTCGTATCGGACACGCAGTGGGCGCTGTTCTGCGATGCGTTCGGCCTCGCCGCGCTGAAGGACGATCCGCGCCTCGCGACCAACAACCTGCGCGTGCAGGCGCGTGAGTGGCTGCTGCCCGAATTGCGCGCGCGGCTCGCGCCGCATTCGGCCGCGGAGATCGGCGCGATCTTCGAATCGAACGGCCTGCCGTACGCGCCGATCACGAAACCGCAGGACCTGTTCGACGATCCGCACCTGCTCGCCACGGGCGGCCTCGAGGCCGTGACGTTGCCGGCCGACGCGAGCAGCGCCGGGCGGCCGGTCGACACGCGCACCGCGCTGCTGCCGCTGACGCTTGCCGGCGAACGCCTGCGGCTGCGCGCGGCACCGCCCGCACTCGGCCAGGACACGCGCGCGCTGCTCGGCGAGCTCGGCTATACGCCGGACGATGCGCGTGCACTGATCGAAGCCGGCGTCGTCGCGGGCCAGCAGGGCGCGGACGATGCGGCGCCGGGCGGCGCGCCGTCACCGAACGAACTGGCGAGCGCGTAGCGCGGCCGCGATTCACCGAACGAACAAAGGCGTCCCGGCCGTGCCACGCACGGGCGCGGCCGCCCCTTCCACGGAGACAACCATGACATCCGCTTCCCCGGCACTGGCCGACGATCGCGAGACCGATGCGTCGATCGAGCAACGGGCCGTGCGCAAGGCCGCGTGGCGCTTCATTCCGCTGCTCGCGCTCGCGTACTTCTTCAACTACCTGGACCGCACGAGCGTCGGCTTCGCGGCGCTCACGATGAACCGCGATCTCGGCCTGACCGCGACGCAGTTCGGCTGGGGCGCGGGGATCATGTTCGCCGGCTACTGCTTGTTCGAGGTGCCGAGCAATCTCGCGCTGTACCGCTTCGGCGCGCGGCGCTGGCTCGCCCGCATCATGATCACGTGGGGGCTGATGGCGGCCGCGACCGCGCTGGCGACCGGGCCGACGAGTTTCTACGCGATCCGGCTGCTGCTCGGCATCGGCGAAGCCGGATTCTTTCCGGGCGTGATCTTCTTCCTTGCCGTGTGGTTTCCGGCGAGCTACCGCACGCGCGTGCTGGCGTGGTTCACCGTGTCGACGCCGCTGTCGTCGCTGATCGGCGGTCCGTTGTCGACGTGGCTGCTGCAGCTCGACGGCGTGCTCGGGCTGGCCGGCTGGAAGTGGATGTTCATCGTCGAAGGGCTGCCGGCGTGCGCGCTCGGTTTTCTCGTGCTGAAGCTGCTGTCCGATTCGCCGGCGCATGCCGCGTGGCTGTCCGACGACGAGCGGGCGGCGCTGCAGCGTGCGTTCGAGCGCGACGGCACGGCCGCCGGCCGCAAGAAGCGCTTCGGCGTCGCGCTGCGCGACGTGCGCGTGTACCTGCTCGCGCTGATCTCGTTCGGCTTCACGATGGGGTCCTACGGGATCGGCATCTGGCTGCCGCAGATGCTGAAGGCGCACGGCATGTCGACGATGCAGACGGGCTGGCTGTCCGCGGTGCCGTACTTCTTCGCGACCATCGCGCTGCTGTGGTGGGCGAAGCGCGTGGACCGGCGCGGCGGCCCGGTTGCGAATCTGGCGATCGGGCTGTTCATCGGCGCGGTGGCGCTTGGCGTGTCGACGCACTTCCTGACGCTCGGGCCGGCCCTCGTCGGCATCACGCTCGCGCTGATCGGCACGATCGCCGGCCGCACGATCTTCTACACGCTGCCGTCGCGCTTCCTGTCCGGCCAGGCCGCGGCCGGCGGGCTCGCACTGATCAACTCGATCGGCGCGCTCGGCGGCTTCGCGGGGCCTTATCTCGTCGGCTACCTGAAGGACAGCTTCGGCACCTTTACCGCCGGTATGCTCGGCCTCGCGATCGTGCTCGCGATCACGACGCTGCTCACGCTGTCGCTGGTTGCATTCGACCGGAGCGAATGACATGGACACGACGATGTCGATCAAGCGACGCCGGCTGCTCGGCGCGGCGGCCGCCTCGCTCGCGCTGCCCGCGTTCACCAAGGCGCGCGCGGCCACCCAGGAAGGAGTCTCCCGCATGACGACGCAAAGCAACTATCTCGCGGTCCGCCCCGACTGGCTCGCGTCGGCGCTCGAACCCGCGCTCGAGCCCGACCTGCCGATCGTCGACGCGCATCATCATTTCTATGAGCGGCCGGGCTGGATCTACATGCTCGACGACTATCTGCAGGATGCGCGCTCGGGCCACAACATCCAGGCGTCCGTCTACATGCAGGCGCAGACGCGCTATCGCGACTCGGGCCCGGCCGAACTGAAACCGGTGGGCGAGACGGCCTACGTCGCCGGCGTGACCGAGCCGCTGCAGCACGGCCCGGTGGCGGTCGCGAAAGGCATCGTCGGCCACGCGGACCTGCGCCTCGGCGAACGCGTGCGCGAGGTGCTCGAAGCGCATCTCGAAGCCGGTCGCGGGCGCTTCCGCGGGGTGCGTCACCTGACGACCTGGGACGCCGATCCGACGCTCGCCAATCCGCTGTCGGCGGTGCCGCGCGGGCTGCTGCTCGATCCCGCGTACCGCGCGGGCGTCGCGCAGCTCGCGCCGCTCGGGCTGTCGTATGACGCGTGGCTGTTCTTTCCGCAACTGCCCGAACTGTTCGAGCTGGCGAAGGCGAACCCCGATACGCGCGTCATCGTCAATCACTGCGGCGGTGTCGTGCGGATCGCCAGTTATGCGGACAAGCGGCCGGAGGTGTTCGAGCGCTGGTCGGCGTCGATGCGCACGCTCGCGCAACTGCCGAACGTGTACGTGAAGGTCGGCGGGCTCGGGATGCGCATCAACGGTTTCGATTTCGAGAAGGGCGAACGGCCGCCGTCTTCCGCGCAGCTCGCCGACACGTGGAAGCCGTGGATGATGACCTGCATCGACGCGTTCGGCCCCGGGCGCTGCATGTTCGAGAGCAATTTCCCGGTCGACAAGGGCTCGTATTCGTTCGTGAACGGCTGGAATGCGTTCAAGCGGCTGACCGCGCAGGCGAGCCCGGACGAGCGCGACGCGCTGTTCCGCGGCACGGTCACGCGCGCTTACCGGCTCGGCTGACGCGCGCCGCCGGCCCCGGCGCGGCGCTGGCTCATCCGGCTTCCACCAGCGCCGCGAGCCGCGCCAGCGCCATCTGCCAGCCGGTCTCGTTGTCGGCGGCCGGCACGCCCGGCGGCACCCCGTCGTGCACGGCGTCCACGCGCGTGCCGCCCGCTTCGTCGGATAGCGTGATCGTGATCGTCATGGCGCCGCGCAGCATCGGATCGTCGGTTTCGAACACGTCGATCTCGACGATCTGCTTGTCCGGCACGAGCGTGACGAAGCGGCCGTGATAGGTATCGGTGCGCGCGGTGGTCTTGCCGGTGCCCGCCGACGGCGCGTCGTAGCTCAGCGATACCCGCAGCGCACCGCCTTCGCGTGCGTCGTACGCATGCACGCGGCACGTCATGCCGTCGGGCACCTTCCATTGCTCGACCGCGTGCGGATCGAGCAACGCGCGGTAGACGCGCCCGCGCGGGGCGTTCAGGTGCCGGCTGACCCGGGTCGAATGCGTGTGCGTGTGCAACATGTGGCCTCCCGCGGCGTGCGCACGACGGTGCACGCCGGCGGCTGGCGTGTCGTCATGCTTCCTTCAGGAATCCTAGGCGCGCGAACGGCGGCATGCAATGACCGCACACGCGGCCGCGGCCGGCTCAGCGCAATGCGGCCGCGAATTCGTCGAGCTGCGTGATGCAGGTGTTCCAGCCCTCGAAGAAGCCGAGCGCTTCGTGGCGTTCGCGCGTGGCGGCGTCCGGATGCATCACGCGCGCTTCGTAGCGGCTGCCCGCGTCGTCGTCGGCCATCGTGATGATCGCGGTGAAGCCCATCCACGGCGCCTGCGGCCGCCAGCCGCCCGCGAGCATCGACGTGAACGCGATGCGCGATTCCGGCACGATGTCGAGGAAGCAGCCGGGATTGTCGCTGGTGCCGCCATCGGGGCCGCGCATGTACGTGTGGAAGGCGCCGCCCGGACGCAGGTCGAACGCGCGCACTTCGGTGGTCCACGGTTTCGGGCACCACCATTGCTTCAGCAGTTCGGGGTCGGTCCAGGCACGCCACAGCGCGTGGCGCGGCGCGCGCAGCGTGCGCGTGATGACGAGATCGTGGGCTTCAACGGGGTCGACGGGGCTGGCTGACATCGTGCTCCTCCTGGTGACGGCGTTCGACGAATTCGACGAGACGATCGGATCGGGCTTCCCATAGCGCGCGCTGCTCGGCGAGCCATGCCTCGGCTTCGGTCAGCCGGCTGCCGACCAGCGTGCAGGTGCGCGAGCGGCCCGCTTTGCGGGTCTGCACCAAGCCGCTGCGTTCGAGCACGGCGACGTGCTTCATGAACGACGGCAGCGCCATGTCGAACGGTTCGGCCAGCGCGGAGACGGTCCGTTCGCCGTGGCCGAGCATGCTGACGATCGCACAGCGCGTGGGATCGGCGAGGGCGTGGAAAACGTCGCTGATGCCGGGTTGAAAGTTAGCCATGTGGCTAAGTATAGGGGAGACGAACGGCGATGCAACGGAATTTTTCGTCGCGTAGGATGATGGGGCGGTAACACGCACCGACCGGGTGCGGCGTTGCCGCGCGCCTGCCGCCGTTGCGCGAGCCGCGATGGCCGGCCGATGTTCCTTCCCATCCGGACGCACGCCGAACCGCGTGTGCGACCCAACTGACTACCGGAGTTGGCATGACCGAATCCGTTACCGTCCGCCGCGTCGGCGCGGGCGAAGCGAAGCGCTGTGTCGAAGCATTGGCCGACGTGCTGATCGATTGCGTCGAGGGCGGCGCGTCCGTCAGCTTCATGTTGCCGATCGAGCGGGCGACCGCCGTCGCGTTCTGGACGAACGTCGCCGACGGCGTCGCGAACGGCGAGCGCATCCTGCTCGTTGCCGAGGACGCGGCCGGCCGGATCGTCGGCACCGTGCAGGTCGTGACCGCGCAGCCCGAGAACCAGCCGCATCGCGCCGATATCTCGAAGATGCTCGTGTCGCGGCACGCGCGCCGGCAGGGCATCGCCGCGCGGCTGATGGCGGCGGCCGATGCGGCCGCGCGCGACGCGGGCAAGACCGTGCTCGTACTCGATACCGTGACGGGCGGTGACGCCGAGCGACTGTACGAGCGGGCCGGCTGGCAGCGTGTCGGAGTCGTGCCGAACTACGCGCTGATGCCCGACGGCACGCTCTGCGCGACGACGTATTTCCACAAGCAGCTCGCGTAACGGCATTCGTCATGCATCCCGTCGCCCCGTCGCTCCTGTTCCTCACGCTCGCGGTGGGCGTCGTGGCGCTGACTGCGCCGGTGTTGCTCGCGGCCGCATGGCGGCGCCGCATGCAGGTGCCGTGGCGGGTGTTTTTCTACGGCATGCTGACCTTTTTCGTGTTCCAGCCGGTATTGCGCATGTCGTGGCAGATTCCGCTGTTCCACTGGCTCGGGAACGATCCCCGCTGGCACCTGGCGATGCTCGTGTTCGCAGCGCTGACGGCCGGGCTCTTCGAGGAGTGCGGGCGCTGGGTCGCTTTCCGGTATCTGCTGCCGAAGCGACATGACGCGCCAACGGCCGTGATGCTCGGGCTCGGGCACGGCGGGCTGGAGGCGATGCTGCTGGTCGGCGTCGGATTCATCGCGCTTGCTACCGCCTACTTGCTCGCGCGAGCAGGCGTCGTGGTGCCTGAAGGTGCGCAGTCGCTGATCGGGTCGCAGTTCTCCGGCATGACACTCGCGTCGCCGTTACTCGCGCTGTTGGAGCGCGCAAGCGCGATGGCCGCGCACGTGGGGCTGTCGCTGATCGTGCTGCAGGCATTCGTCCGCGGCACGAAGCGCTGGCTCGCGTATGCGATCGCGTTTCATTTCCTGTTCGACCTCGCCGCCGTACTGCTGACGCGGTACTGGCATGTCGATACCGTGCTGGTCGAGGTGCTCCTGTTCGTGTGCGGTGTCGCGCTTCTGTGGCTGGGGCTGCGCTGGAGCCGCCGGATGACGGGCGCCGGCGAGGCAAGCACGGGGCATGTTGTCTGATTGGCAGGGCTTCGTCCGGGAATCAAGCAGGGCCGCGGACATCGCCGGTCCGATATAGTCACGCAGGAAGACTTCAGCAGAACGAGAACGCCCCGGAACCACCGCCCCGATGAAACGCTCCCATGTCGCTTTCGCCCTCACGGGCCTGCTCGTCGCGCTGCCGATTGCCGCGTATGCGCTCGTCAAGCCGTTGCGCGTCGTCGCGCCCGCGCTGGTTCCCGGTGTGTCGTGCCCGAGCGCCGATATCTGCACGGACGATGCCGCGAAGCTCGGCGACGCGCAGCAGCTCTATCGCGACGGCTATGCGCGCGCGGCGGCGGCCGTCGGTGCATTCCAGGCGGCGCCGCGCGTCGTGTTCTGCTCGACGCGGGCGTGCGCCGATGCGTTCGGCCTCGGCCCACGCGCGGCGCTGACGCTCGGGAATTTCGGCGTGGTGGTCGCACCGCGCGGCTGGCAGACCTACTTTCTCGCGCACGAACTGATCCATCACCGGCAGGCCGAAGTGCTCGGCAACCTGGCCGTCGCGACCCGGCCGCGCTGGCTGATCGAAGGGATGGCGTATTCGCTCAGCGACGACCCGCGCCACCCGCTCGCGGAGCCGTTCGAAGCGTGGCGCACGCGTTTTGCCGCCTGGAATGCGGCGCGCGGTGCCCAGCCGCTGTGGGATGCCGCACGGGCGGTCGAATAGCGCGGCGAGACGCCGAAACGTCGCCGCACTAGTGAGCCCACTCACACGCAGCGCGAGCCGACACGTCACGACGTCATGGCGCGGCTACGCCGGCGCGCCCGAATCGTCGCGCCCGGCGGTGAGCGTCTCCCGCCCGGCGGCGAGGATCTCGTCGGCCAGCGCCGGATCGGTGCCGGCGATCGCGCGCGACAGTACGAGCGCGCCGACCATCTGGCTGAAGACCGCGACCGCATCGCGACGCGTCTGTGCGGGCGTCGCGCCTTCCGTGGCCACCATCCGTTCCAGCCGATCGAGGTACGTGGCGAGGCCGCGCGCGTAGCACGCTCGCGCCGCATCGGTCAGTCGCGGCGCATCGCCCGCGAAACCGGACAGCGGGCATCCGGCCTCGACGTTGTCGCGATGCGCGGCCGACAGATACAACGCCACCTGCGCGTCGAGACTGCCGGCATTCGGCGAATCCGCACGGTCCTGCATCGCTTTTTCCATCACCTCGGCGACCAGCGCGTCTTTCGACTTGAAGTGGTTGTAGAAGCCGCCCTGCGTGAAGCCGGCTTCCTTCATCAGCTCCGTGAGCCCCACCGCGTCGACGCCGCGCGCGCGGAACAGCCGCTCGGCGGCCGCGACGATCGCACTCCGGTTCTCGGCAGCCTGCTGTCTTGACACGCCCATCGATCCCTCCCTGATTTAGTCGATCGCGTCGATTGGAAAACACAATGGCGATCACCATTGACATGCCCGAGGGGCGAGAACACAATGCACCGCAAAGACAATGGTGATCGACATTGACATCGAGTGTAGCCGACTTGGCGGCGGGAGCAAAGCCGCGACCGGAACACCGGATGGCAAGCAGTCGGGGTCTTGGGCGCCGCCGGGTCACGGGCACCGGGCGGCTCGCCGTCTGCCGGCGGCGGCGCCACGGTTCGGCAAGCAAAGGGCAGGCTGGTTTTCCACCGGATCTCACGCGCGCGGCGAGCCGGCGCGCATGAGATTCATCATGCGAAAGGAACGAACATGAAGATCGAAGGTGCAGTGGTGTTCATCACGGGCGCGAACCGCGGGCTCGGGCTCGAGTTCGCGAAGCAGGCTCTGGCGAGAGGGGCGCGCAAGGTTTATGCGGCGGCGCGCGATCCGGCCACCGTGACGCTGCCGGGCGTCGTGCCGGTGAAGCTCGACGTGACCGATCCGGCGGCCGTCGCCGCGGCGGCCGATGCCGCACGCGACGTCACGCTGCTGATCAACAACGCCGGCATCGCGCGGCTCGGCAGCCTGACCGACGACGGCGCGCCCGACGCGTTGCGCAATCACTTCGAAACCAACGTGTTCGGGATGCTGGCGATGTCGCGCGCGTTCGCGGGCATCCTCGCCGGGAATGGCGGCGGCGCGATCCTGAACATCCTGTCCGTCGCGAGCTGGGTGAACCGGCCGATCCTGGCGGGCTACGGCGTGTCGAAATCGGCTGCGTGGGCGCTGACCAACGGGCTGCGCCATTCGCTGCGCGAGCAGCACACGCAGGTCGTCGGGCTGCATGCGGGTTTCATCGATACCGACCTGACGGCCGGCCTCGACGTGCCGAAGGCCACGCCGGCCGACGTCGTGCGCCAGGCGTACGAAGCGATCGAAGCGGGAGAGGAGGAAGTGTCGACCGACGAGTTCACGCGGCAGGTGAAGGCCACGCTGTCGTCGGGCGTTTATCTGGAAGAACCGGCGCCGCGTTGAAGCCGCCGGTATCCCGAGCCCGCTGCCCTGGCTGCGCGTGCAGCGGGGGCGGCGGGCCGACCCATCAGACGGTGGTGTCGATGATGCCCGGGATCTTCACGTCCGGGTTCACGTCCGCGTCGTAGTCGACGCCGGCGATCTCGAAGCCGAACAGCCGCAGGAACTCGGTCTTGTAGCCGGTGAAGTCGGTCAGTTCGTACAGGTTCTCGTTCGTCACGTGGTTCCACTGCGCGACGACCTTCGCCTGAACTTGCGGATCGAGCTCCTTGTAGTCCGCGCGCAGGCGGCCTTCCTCGTCGACGTGCGGCGTCGCGCCGTACAGGCTGTCCTTGAACAGGCTGTACACCTGCTCGATGCAGCCTTCGTGCGTGCCGGCTTCCTTCATCGTCTTGAACAGCAGCGACAGGTACAGCGGCATCATCGGGATCGCCGAGCTGGCCTGCGTGACGACCGCCTTCAGCACCGACACGCGCGCGTCGCCGCCGTGCGCGGCGAGCTTGTCGCGGATCGACAGCACTTTCTTGTCGAGATCCTTCTTCGCTTCGCCGATCGAGCCGTTCCAGTAGATGTCGTGCGTGATCTGCTCGCCGAGATACGTGAACGCGGTGGTCTTCGCGCCGTCGGCCAGCACGCCGGCTTCATCGAGCGCGTCGATCCACATCTGCCAGTCCTCGCCGCCCATCACGGCGACGGTGCCGTCGATCTCTTCCTGCGTCGCCGGTTCCAGCGTGACGTCACGGATCACTTCCTTGTCGGTGTCGAGGCCGCGGAACGTGACCGTCTTGCCGATCGGCTTGAGCGTCGAGCTGATGGTCTCGCCCGTCTTCGGATGCGTGCGGCGCGGTGCCGCGAGGCTGTAGACGACGAGATCGACCTTGCCGAGATCCTGCTTGATGGTGTCGATCGTGACCTGCTTGACCTTGTCGGAGAATGCGTCGCCGTTGATGCTGCGCGCATAGCGCCCCTTTTCGGCGGCGAATTTCTCGAACGCGGCGGTGTTGTACCAGCCGGCCGTGCCCGGCTTCGTCTCGCTGCCGGCACGCTCGAAGAACACGCCGAGCGTGTCCGCGTCCGAGCCGAAGGCGGCCGAGATCCGGGCGGCGAGGCCGTAGCCGGTCGACGCGCCGATCACGAGCACCTTTTTCGGGCCGTTGGCGATCGGGCCGTGCGAAGTCACGTAGTCGATCTGTTCCTTGACGTTGGCTTCGCAGCCGACCGGATGAGTCGTCACGCAGATGAAGCCACGCACGCGCGGTTTGATGATCATGGAAACCTCTTGTCTGAAAGGCAGAAAACGGCCTGAATTCGGGAAAATCCCGCGCATTGTAAAGGAAGCCGCCGATCGCGGGCGGGAGCCGCCGGAACCGGTCGGGTCGTCCAGTTATTTCTCTCTTGACAGAAATAACTGAAATGCCTAAATTTCACGTCATGGAACTCACACCGATTGCCGAACGATTCATTCTCCACTGGGGCGAAATGGGCTCGCGGTGGGGCGTCAACCGCACCGTCTCGCAGATCCACGCGCTGCTCTATCTGGCCGGCCGGCCGATCGCGGCCGACGAGATCGCCGAGACGCTCAACGTGGCGCGCTCCAACGTCAGCACGAGCCTGAAGGAGCTTCAGGCGTGGCGGCTGGCGAAAGTCGTGCACGTGCTGGGCGACCGCCGCGACCACTTCGAGACGTCGACCGACATCTGGGAGCTGTTCAAGCTGATCGTCGAAGGACGGCGGCAGCGCGAGATCGAGCCGACGCTCACGGTGCTGCGCGACTGCCTGACGAATCCCGAGATCGCGAACGAGAGCCGCGAGACCGAGCAACGCATCCGCGACACGCTGCAGTTCGTCGAGACGCTCACGACCTGGTCGGACGAGATGCTGCGGCTCAAGCCCGATACGCTGATGAAGGCGCTCGGCATCGGCGCGAAGATCAGTCAGACGGTCAGGCGCAAGCCGTCGAAGTAAGCAGGACACGCGGTGCGGGCAGCCAGCCCGCTTTTTTTGGGGTCGTTATTTCTGTCTGTACAGAAATAACTGTAAATAGAGGATGAAAATGAACACCGTCTTGCCGTCGACCTGCCCGCCTGGCCGCACCGGGGGGCGCAGCATGACCGTGCTCGTGTGCGGGGCGAACGGCTTCATCGGGCGGGCATTGTGCGCGCAGCTCGAAGCCGGCGGCCATCGCGTGCTGCGCGGCGTGCGTCAGGTGGCCGGCTCGTCCGACGTCGCGATCGACTTCGTGAAGGACATCGACCCGGACGCATGGCTCGCGCGGCTGGAAGGCGTCGACGTAGTGATCAATGCGGTCGGCATTCTTGCCGATCAGCGCGGCGCGACGCTCGACGCCGTGCATCGCGCCGCGCCGTGCGCGCTCTTCACCGCGTGCTGCCGCGCCGGCGTGCGGCGCGTGATCCAGATCTCGGCGCTCGGCGTCGAGCGTGGCGATACGCGCTACTTCGCGAGCAAGGTCGCGGCCGACCGCTTCCTGCAGACGCTGCCGATCGACTTCCGGATCGTGCGCCCTGCGCTCGTCTACGGCACGGACGGCGCGTCGGCGCGGTTTTTCCGGATGCTCGCGAGCCTGCCGGTGCAGGTGCTGCCGGCGGGCGGCCATCAGCGGCTGCGCCCCGTGCACGTCGACGATCTCGCCGAAGTCGTCGCGCGGTGCGTCGATGCGCCGGCGGCCGGCCACCCGGTGATCGACGTGGTCGGCACCGACGAAGTCGAATACCGCGAGATGCTGGCCCGCTACCGCGCCGCGCTGGGGTTTGCGTCGGCCGTTCGCATCGGATTGCCGGGCCCGCTGGCCGGTGTGGCGGCCGTGCTCCTCGGCACGCTGCCGGGCGCGATGTTCACGCGCGATACGTGGACGATGCTGCGTGGCGGGAACACCGGCGATCCGGCTGCCGCCACGGCGATGCTCGGCCGGCCGCCGCGCGGGATCGACGGTTTCATCGGCGCGGACGCCGCGGCGCTGCGTCGCGACGCGCTCGCGATGTGGCGTCGCCCGCTGTTGCGTGGCGCGCTGGCGATCGTGTGGATCTGGACGGCCATCGCCAGCGCCTTCATCCATCCGCTGCACGCGAGCCTCGCGCTGCTTGCACCCGCGCACCTGACGGGGCTGCCTGCGCTGATCGCGCTCTATGCGGCCAGTGCGCTGGACTTCGCGTTTGGCGTCGCAACCGTCGTCGCGCCGTCGCGCCGCCTGTGGGCCGCGCAAGCCGCGCTGATCGTCGCGTATTCGGCCGTCATCGCGGTCACGATGCCGGCCCTGCTCGCCGAACCGTTCGGCCCCGTGCTCAAGAACGTACCGATTCTCGCGATCCTGTTGATCCTTTTTTCAGAAGAAGAACACGCATGAATACCTATCTCGTCATCAAGGCGCTTCACATCCTGTCTTCGGTGCTGCTGGTCGGCACCGGGTTCGGCACCGCGTTCTACCTGTTCTTCGCGAACCGCACACGCTCGGTGCCCGCGATCGCGGCCGTGTCGCGCCTCGTGGTGCGCGCGGACTGGTGGTTCACGACGCCGGCCGTGATCTTCCAGCCGGCATCGGGGCTGTGGCTCGCGCACACGGCCGGCTGGCCGTGGGATACGCCGTGGCTCGTCGCGTCGATCGTGCTGTATGCGATCGCCGGCGCGTGCTGGCTGCCGGTCGTATGGCTGCAGGTCGAGCTGGCCGCGATGGCGAAGCTCGCGCATGCGAATGGCGATGCCGCGCTGCCGGAACGGTACTGGCTTTACGCGAAGCGCTGGGAGCTGCTCGGCTATCCGGCGTTCTTCGCGATGCTGACCGTCTACTTCCTGATGGTGCTCAAGCCGATGTAAGTGCGCTGCCGCCGCTGCACAGTAGCGGCGTTGTGGCACAGCGGAGAGCAGTCGATCGATTCGTGAAGCACGCGACGGGTAATAAGAAGGAATGCGAATCATGGAATCAAGTGAACTGGTGCTGTACTTCGACGGACGATGTCCGTTATGCGTGGCGGAGATCAAGCGTCTCGAGGCCCGCGACGCGCGACGCCGGCTGGCCTTCGTCGATATCGCCGAGCCGGGTTTCGATCCCGCGCCGCTGGGCGTCGACCTGCCCGCGCTGAACCGCGAATTGCACGCGCGTTTGCCCGACGGACGCATGCTGACCGGCGTGGACAGCATCCTGGCCGCCCAGGCGCTGACCGGCCGCCGCTGGGTCGTCCGGCTGCTGCGCGTGCCGGCCGTGCGCGGTGCGTTGGCGCTGCTATATCGCCGCTTTGCGCGCAACCGGCATGTGGTATCGCGCTGGCTCGGCTATCGCGCCGAAGCGCCGTGCGACGGAGCGGCGTGCGGTAGCGGTCGCGACCTTACTGCCGCACCCACGGCGGATCGTCCGGCGGGCGGCGCGGCGCGCCGCCTCGTGGTGACCTGGATGTACTGCGCGGCGCTTGCGCACCTGCTCGTCGGCGTTGCCGTTCCTTGGGTTGCAAGCGCGCCGTGGCTCGACGCGTATCACCGCGCCATCGAGCTGCATTTCTGGACGGGAACGGCGCCGCACCCGGCGCGTGCGCAGCAGATCTGGTGGATGTCGCTGATGGGCGCGACGGTGCAATGCGCGTCGGTCTGGATGCTGGCGCTCGTGCACCTCGGCAACAGGTTGCAGAAACGGGAAGTGTGGGGATGGCTGCTGGCCGGCCTGCTGATCTGGGCGCCGCAGGACATGCTGTTTTCATTGCAGGCCCGGGTATCGGGCCACGTGGCGATCGACGCGGCGGCACTCGTCGCGATGGTGCCGCCGCTTGTCTGGCTTTGGAGGAGGGACGCGGTATGAACACCCTGGCTGCTTACGACTGGGCGCTCAACCTGCTGATCGTGCAGGGCGCGATGGGCGCATTCGACACGCTCTATCACCATGAACTCACGCAGGATCTCCCGCACAGCCCGCGCGCGCGGCTCGAGCTGGGAATTCACGCAGTGCGCTCCGTGCTTTACGGTCTCGTGTTCGCATCGATCGCGAACGTCGCCTTTCACGGCGCGTGGGTCGCGGCTCTTGCGGCGGTGGTGGTGGTCGAGGTGGTGCTGACGTTGTGGGATTTCGTCGTCGAGGACCAGAGCCGCAAGCTGCCCGCGACCGAGCGCGTGCTGCACACGCTGCTGGCCGTCAACGGCGGCGCACTGTTCGGGATGATCGCGATGCAGCTGGCCGCGTGGGCGCACGAGCCGACCGCGCTGCAGGCGATCGACCTCGGCTGGCGCGGCTGGTTGCTGAGCCTCTTTGCCGTCGGTGTAACGGTATCGGGGATCCGCGACGGAATTGCGGCCTGCCGGATCGCGCGACGCGAGCCGGTCGTCAATCCGTTCGCGGGGCAACTGCCGGGGAACGTGCTCGTCACCGGCGGGACCGGCTTCATCGGCGAAACCCTCGTGAACCAGTTGCTCGATGCGGGGAATACGGTCACGTTGCTGGCACGCGATCCGCTGCGCGCGGCCTACCAGTTTCACGGCCGCGTGCGCAGCGTCACGTCCGTCGAACAGCTGCGGCCGCACGAGCGTTTCGACACGGTCATCAATCTCGCGGGGGCGCCGGTGCTCGGCGCACGCTGGAGCAAGCGCCGGCAGGCGGTGCTGCTCGCCAGCCGCGTCGGCGTGACGGAATCGCTGATGCGCTGGGTCGAGACCGCCGAGGTCAAGCCGCGCACGTGGATCCAGGCATCGGCGATCGGTTACTACGGCGTGCGTCCTTCGGACGAGCGGCTCGATGAAAGCAGCAGCGCCGGCACCGGCTTCATGTCGGCGCTGTGCCGGCAGTGGGAGCAGTCGGCACAACCGCTCGAGCGTCATGGCGTTCGCTCGGTCGTGCTGCGGCTGGGCGTCGTGTTCGGCCCCGGCGGTGCGCTGCGCCCGATGCTGCTGCCGCACTACTTCGGGATGGGCGGGCGCTTCGGCGACGGCGCGCAGGTGATGAGCTGGATCCACCGGGACGACGTGCTGCGGATCATCGCGCGTGCGATGGCGAACCCGGGCATGCACGGCGTCTACAACGCGGTCGCACCCGCGCCGCTGACCCAGCGCGAGTTCGTGCAGGTCGTGTCGAAGGTGCTGCGCCGCCCGGCCTGGCTGCACGTGCCGGCCGCGCCGCTGCGCGTTGCGATGGGCGAGATGGCCGAGCTGCTGCTGGACGGCCAGCGCGTGATGCCGGCGCGGCTGCATCAGGACGGATTCATGTTCCGGTTCCCGACGGCCGAGCATGCGCTGCGTGACCTGACGAATCGTCCGCATGCGGATTTTCCGCGTGCGGCCTGTCGTTTGCCCCGAGGTCGCGTATAAACTCGGCGTGAACGCGTTCGGCGCGTGTCGTGCGTCCCGAATGCTCCGCATCCGACCTCACAAGGAGACTGCATGCTGCACATCCTCGGCAAGATCCCGTCCATCAACGTCCGCAAGGTGCTGTGGCTGTGCACCGAGCTGAACCTGCCGTTCGAACAGGAAGACTGGGGCGCGGGCTTCCGCACAACCAACGATCCGACCTATCTCGCGCTGAATCCGAACGGTCTCGTGCCCGTCATCAAGGACGACGATTTCGTGCTCTGGGAATCGAACACGATCATCCGCTACCTCGCGAACCGCTATGGCGGCGACGCGCTGTATCCGGCCGAGCCGCAGGCGCGCGCGCGGGTCGATCAATGGATCGACTGGCAGGGTGCGGACCTGAACCGTTCGTGGGTGGGTGCGTTCCTCGGCCTCGTGCGGAAGTCGCCCGACCACCAGGACCCGGCCGGCATCGCGCAGTCGATCGCAGGCTGGACGAAGCACATGCAGGTGCTGAACGCGCAGCTCGAAGCGACCGGTGCGTACGTGGCCGGCAACAGTTTCACGCTCGCGGACATTCCGATCGGCCTGTCGGTGAACCGCTGGTTCGGCACGCCGTTCGAGCATCCGGATTTCCCGGCGGTGAAGCGCTATATCGAACGGCTCGCGACGCGCGAAGGCTTCCAGAAATACGCGGGCAGCGCGAACCCGTGATGTGTCGCAGGTAGTGTGCGGTGTGGCGGCGAGGCAATCGCATCGTCGCCGCGTTCGCGTCACGACCGATATGCACGGGCCCGCGGGCCGGTTTTCATGCGCCGGGCGCCGGTATCGCGTCGAGCACGCGCGCAAGAAACGCCTCGTGATTCCACGCGGATTCTGGCCGCGACAGCCCGAGCCGCACGACCACCAGCTGCCGGCTTGGCACCACGCTCACGAACTGGCCTTCATGGCCGACCGCATGAAACGCGTCGGCCGGCATCGCGACCGCATGCGGATCGCGATCGTTGAACGGCTCCGGCACCTTGACCCACAGCTGCGCGCCATATTCCTGTTGCTCCGACTGCGGCGTCGTGCGCGTCAGGTAGCGTACCCAGCCTTCCGGCAGCAGCCGCTGCCCGTCCCACACGCCGTCCTGCAGCAGCAACTGCCCGAAGCGCGCCCAGTCGCGTGCGCTCGCATACATGTACGACGGGCTGACGAGCGTGCCGGACGCATCGGGTTCGAACACCGCGCTGCGCATCCCGAGCGGCGCGAACAGCGCGCGGCGCGGTAACGCGAGGTAGTCGGCGTCGTTGCCGCCCAGTGCCTCGCGCATCACGCGTGCGAGGATCGCGCTCGTGCCGCTCGAGTAGGACCACCGCGTGCCGGGTGTCGCGGCGAGCGGCTTCGCCGACGCGAACCGCGCGGTATCGGGTTGCGCATACAGCATCAAGGCGACGTCGGATAGCGGGTCGTCATAGTCCTCGTTGAATTGCAGGCCGCTCGTCATGCGCAGCAGCGCGTCGAGCGTGATGGCCGCGCGCGGATCGCCGCTGCCGCGCCATTCGGGGAGCAGCGCCGACGCATCGGGCGACAGCTTGTGCTGCGCGACGAGCGTGCCGACCAGCGCGGCCGTGACGGTCTTCGTCATCGACCAGCCGGGCAGCGGTGTGTCGGCGGTGAAGCCGGGCGCATAGCGTTCGGCGATCACCTGGCCGCGCCACATCACGACGACCGCGCGCGTGCGCCGCGGCCGCGCCGGATCGGGTTCGTCGAACGCGCGGTCGAGCGCGGTCTGCAGCTTCTGCGCGTCGATGCCGGCCGGCAGCGTGGCCGGTGCCGGCCGGGTGGACGGCGGATCGGGGAGCGGCGGCAGCGCGGCCGGCAACGCGCCGGGCGACGGCCCAAGCGCGAGCGTGCAGCCGAGCCCGGGCCGGAAGTCGGCTTCGCGTTCGGCGAAGCCGGCGAAGGTCGCCGTCGCGCGATGATGGTCGGGATCGATCGACGGGTGTACCAGTTTCAGCAGCGGATGCACCCCCGCCATGATGTCGACGTCGATCACGGACGCGGCCGGGCGGCCCGACACGTACACGCCGGAACACAGCGCCTTCGCCGCATAGCCGGTCGCGATCGGCGCGAGCCGGGACAACATGTAGCCCGTGTAGCCGACCGCTGCGACGACAGCGAGCGCGACGCCGCGCAGGATCAGCTTCTTGAAGGGGATCGTCATGCGCGAGCGTCCTCGGTGGCGTGCCGGCAGGCAGCGATGCGGCAGTGTCTCAGGTTCGGGCGATGCGTTGCAATCGCGGTGGCCTGACGCGCGATGGCGACCGGGCGGTGGCCCGTGCGTTACGCGTCCTGTGCCCTGCTCGACGATTCGGCCGTCACCGCACGGTGAACGAGTTGAAAACGGCCCCGCCGTCGGCCGATAATCGTCCGGCATCGCTTTCCTTTCCCATTCTCCCAGTCCAACCGTCATCGGAAAACGCCATGTCCTACGACAACAACAACCCGTTCGCCAAGATCCTGCGCGGCGAACTGCCGTGCGTGAAAGTCGCGGAAGACGACGCGACCCTCGCGATCATGGATCTGATGCCGCAGGCCGACGGCCACGTGCTCGTGATCCCGAAGGAGCCGGCCGCGCAGATCTTCGAGTTGTCCGGCGATGCCGCCGCGGCCGGCATTCGCATGACGCAGCGCGTGGCGGCGGCGGTGCGCGCGGCGCTCGAGCCGGACGGCGTGTTCATCGGCCAGTTCAACGGCGCGGCCGCCGGCCAGACGGTGCCGCATGTGCACTTCCACGTGATCCCGCGCTGGGAAGGCGCCGAGCTGCGGATGCATGCACGCGAGATCGCCGACGCGGCGACGCTCGAAGCGCTCGCGCAGCGCATTCGCGCGCGTTTCGTGTAACGCGTCGATTGCACGCGGCGACGGCACGGCTTGACGCACCGGCCAGCCGTCGTGCCAACGCCTGTTTCAGCGGTCATGCGAGGTAACACGTGTAACCGCCGGCGAAACTCGGCCCGGCCCACCCGGCGCTAGACTCCGCGCATTGCTTCACCGAGCGACAGGAAGGGCGGATCGCCTCTTCGTGCCGGCCGCCGCCCTTCACGGCGGCAAGGCTCTTCGCGAGGTGCCATTCGTCTTTCGCGCCGGGAATCGAGCCATGACCAGACTTCTCATCACGCTTGCCCTGATCGGCGGCCTGTCCGGCTGCTATGTCGCGCCGCCGTACGGCTACGCACCCGCGCCGGCCTACTACGGCTATGCGCCGGCGTATTACGCGCCGCCCGTCAGCGTCGGCATAGGCGGCAACTTCCGCATCCGCTGATCGGGCATTGGGCGCAGGTGCTGGCCGCGTCGGTCAGCGCCGACGCGTTGCGCCGGAGACGCGCGCGGAGTTGCGTATCGCATGACGGCGGTGTGCTGCGCAGCGCGGCGTGCGCGCGCTTCCTATACTTCACAGGAAAGCGCATTCCGCGTTCCGGTGAGGCAGCCATGGCAGTCACCCGCAAGATCGCAGTCGCGTCGGCCCTCTCCACGCTCGTCTACCTCGGGCTCGCGGTGCTCGGCAGCGGCGGATTCGCGGCGTTCTTCTCGCATCCACAGCTGACCGTCATCGTCGTCGCGACGCTTGCGATGGCCGTCGCCGCGCTGTTCACGGAAGGAAACCTGAGCAGCGGCGAGCGCGAGAATCGCGACAACCGCTGGGTGCTCGCGGCGTTCGGGGTGAGCGGGTTCCTGCTCGCATACCTGCCCGCGCTGACCGACCGGCTCGACTTCTGGACCTTCGGCGGCGACGCGGTGCGGTGGACCGGCGTCGTGCTGTACATCGTGGGCGGTGCGCTGCGCATCTGGCCCGTATTCGTGCTCGGCAAGCGCTTCAGCGGGCTCGTCGCGATCCAGCCGGGCCATACGCTCGTGACCGACGGCATCTATCGCCGCATCCGCAATCCGAGCTATCTCGGCCTGGTCGTCAATTCGGTCGGATGGGCGCTCGCATTCCGATCGGGTGTCGGCTTGCTGCTGGTCGTGCTGACGATGGTGCCGCTCGTCGCGCGTATCCGCTCCGAAGAGGCGCTGCTGCGTGCGCAATTCGGCGCCGAATACGACGCGTATTGCGCGCGGACCTGGCGTCTGCTGCCGGGCGTGTACTGACCCTCTTCATTGCTTCCCCACGCCGTTTTCGGGCGCCGCCCACGATTCGTTCCCGATGTGTTGCCACGTGTGTCGCAAACGTGCGACGCCGTGCATCGGCGGCCTGTCGTTCCACAGGGCCGGACCGGCGGCGGAGCCAATGCTGGCGCGGGTTTGCGGGCGTTCGGGTGCAGCCGTTCGAACGCGCTTATTCGTAAACAACTTGTTACCAGAATGTCCACGGCAAGGATGTGGGACCGGTGCTATTCTTCGCCGCAAGCTCAATGAAATGAATTGGTCCGCGGTTCGGCACAATGCCTGACACGACGTCGATCGATTCAGATCGTCGTACCGAGCGGACCTTCAATAACCAGATTGCGAACAAGGAAGAATACGGGAATGTGGAAGAAAATCGCCCCCGCTCTCGTCGTCGCCGCTTTGACCGGCGCGACTGCACTGCCGGCCATGGCAGGTGACATGAACAACGCGCTTGGCGGCGCGCTCGGCGGGGTAGCCGGCGCAGCGGTCGGCGGTGCGCTCGGTGGCAGCACGGGCTCGGTGATCGGCGGCGCCATCGGCGGCGGCGCGGGTGGCGCGGTGACGTCGAACCGTCACGAGCGCACCGGCGCGATC
The DNA here is from genome assembly GCF_002223205.1 of Burkholderia sp. AU27893. Classification (NCBI taxonomy): domain Bacteria; kingdom Pseudomonadati; phylum Pseudomonadota; class Betaproteobacteria; order Burkholderiales; family Burkholderiaceae; genus Burkholderia; species Burkholderia sp. AU27893. The sequence goes on from NZ_NKFD01000003.1 coordinate 256,034, forward strand.
ATCGGCGGCGCCCTCGGCGGCGGCGCAGGTACCGCGGCAGGCAACGCGATGGGCGGCCGCACGGGCGGCCTGCTGGGTGCGGCGGTCGGCGGCGGCGCCGGCGCGGCGCTCGGCGGCAACATGTCGCGCAGCTCGTACGAGCGCGATTACGGCGGCCGCGGCGATCGTGGCTACCGCCACCGCAAGCATCACCATCACCGCGACTGGGACTGATCGTCGCTGGCGAAGCCCGGTGCGTGAACCGCGCACCGGCGCGCCGACGGCGTCGGCACCCGACGCGAGATTCGGCCCGGCGGCCTGCCGGGCCGTCATCGCCGGCCAGACCGGCGAATTCCTTCCGGCTTCGTCAGCCGCGACCCGATGCCCGATCGACGGGCCGGCAAGTTTCTCTCCTCGTTCTATTTCCCCGTTTTCCGACTACATCGCCTGTCGTGACTGAATACGTCCGGGGCGTGCCGATATCGTTCGCGTTCCGTTCGATTTCCGTTGGCCTCGTTGTGTGGCCAGACGACGGCTCATGATTGGCGTGGTGCGGCTGGCCGCCGTGCGCACGTTGGCGCGATCCAGTCTGCGTAACCAGAGGTATCGCGCACCGCGTGTGTCGCTGCAACTGCAGCGGCTTTTCACTTGCCCCTCCAGCGTCCCGGCGAACGAGCGCGTTGCCTTGCCCGTCAGGATTTCCCTGATAGCCAGACCGTCGCTTCGCACTTCGTCACCGCGTATCACGGCTGCCGGCTGGTAGTGGGAAATCGAATGGAATCCATCGCAACATTTAATTGGTCGATTGCGAACGACTTCGCTATCGTCGGCGATGCTCGCGTACGGCATTGCACCGTGCCGCTGGCCGCGCCTCGCCGCATGATCGCGAGCGCCACGGCCCGGTCGCCGGCCCCACAAGCACGGGCCGACGCCGTCCGATGAACCGGACGAACCCGTCGCGAAGCCTGGCCGACCGAACGAAGGCGCATGCGCCTTCAAGCCACCCCGGCAACGATGTCCCGCCGCCGCATGCGTGCCCCACGCGCGTACGTGCCGCCCGATGCCGTTGGCACCCGGGGCCGGACCAACCCATTGCCTGGATGCACTATGTCTAAGACAACGTATTACGCGCCGCACGGCGGCCACCCGCCGCAGACCGATCTGCTGACCGATCGCGCGATGTTCACCGAGGCGTACGCGGTGATCCCGAAGGGTGTGATGCGCGACATCGTCACGAGCTGGCTGCCGTTCTGGACGAACACGCGCCTGTGGGTGATCGCCCGCCCGCTGTCGGGTTTCGCGGAAACCTTCTCGCAGTACATCGTCGAAGTGAACCCGGGCGGCGGTAGCGACAAGCCCGAGCAGGACAAGAACGCCGAAGCCGTGCTGTTCGTCGTCGAAGGCGAAGCCGAGCTGACGCTGCAAGGCACGAAGCACGTGCTGAAGCCGGGCGGCTACGCGTTCATTCCGCCGGGCGCGGACTGGACGCTGCACAACGTCAGCGATGCCGCGGTGCGTTTCCACTGGGTGCGCAAGCACTATCAGGCCGTCGACGGCATTCCGCTGCCGGAAGCCTTCGTGACCAACGAGCAGGACGTCGAGCCGATCCCGATGCCGGGCACCAACGGTGCATGGGTGACGACGCGCTTCGTCGACATGAGCGACATGCGCCACGACATGCACGTGAACATCGTGACGTTCGAGCCGGGCGGCGTGATTCCGTTCGCTGAAACGCACGTGATGGAGCACGGGTTGTATGTGCTCGAAGGGAAGGCTGTTTATCGACTGAACCAGGATTGGGTCGAGGTCGAGGCCGGTGACTTCATGTGGTTGCGTGCGTTCTGCCCTCAGGCGTGCTATTCGGGTGGGCCTGGGCGGTTCCGTTATCTGCTGTACAAGGATGTGAACCGTCACATGAACCTGTTGCTGAATCCGGCGCGGTAAGCGTCGTTCAGGCAGTTGGATGTGAAAGCCCGCCGGTGAATGCCGGCGGGTTTTTTTTCGGGTTCCGTGGATTTCTTTGACGGTCGATTGACGGCCCGAAGCGGGCAATTGCGGTCTATCTTATGCGGCTCCTCCGAAGCATAAATCGACGGTCCGGTAGCTCGCTCAATAGTGACAATACACGCGAGAGTCATCAGTAACCGCTACTTCAGATGTGGAGACACTTTTCAACAGTGCGGAAACGGGCGGCTGTTGGCCAGCGAAAAACGCTGGTGGCAGCGACGGGTGCCGGGTACGTAGGAAATGCGATGAAGGGGGGAAACGCAACGAGCCCGCCATGTGGCGGGCTCCTGGGATGGGTCGGGGAACAGAAAATGTAGCGGGACACCGCCCAGACCTACACCCCTGACCCCTTGATAACCATGCCGTCAAAAAACAAACGCGACGGACTTGCTAGAGTGGGACGTACTATAGACGGCCAAAGTTCCCCGGTCAACAAAAAGTCGCTGCAGAACGGGGACAGGAAAGGCGAGCGTCAAAACAGTGCGCAGAAAGCGCGTGCCAAAAAACTGCACAAGAACAGAAGCAATGAAACACGATCCCAGACTAGCGCAGTATCCGCTCACCCGTGAACAGTCCGTATTTGCGAGCGTCTGGTACAACATGACGTATGCGTATTCCTTGGACTCGCATCGGGTGCGTGTCATGCATGCGGTCAACATCCTCGAAGAGCTGATGCGGCTGACCACTTTGCCCCACGCCAGCAACGAGGACCGCTGGATGGTCGCCCGTGAGGCGATCGGAATTCTGGAGAGTGAAGCGGCATTGAAACGTGAGGCGCTCAATGCGGCGACCACTGGAATCCGCACCCTGTTAGGCAAGTCATTTGGCGAGAAATTCGACAAAGGCGCGATCGAGAAAGGACGTGCTTTGCTCGAATCGCACCTGCGCGAGTACGTCGACCTGCTGCGCCGCTATTATGTCGATGAGGTGATACAAGGCCTGCATGACGCGGTGCTTGCCCCGGATGCGCGGCCCGAGCCCGAGCGTTTCAAGGAAATCCGGTCCCTAACCGGCAGTTTGATCAGTTGCCTGATTGCACGCGGCCAGAGCATTGAAGGTCTCTACCAACTGTACCGTCAGGTTCTGGTGCCGATCAAGCCGCAGAAGAAGGCATACGTCTTTGCGCAGCGCTTTGACCTGCTCAAGAAGCTGATCACATCAGAGAGCCGCGCCTGGCGCGCGTGCTTTGCGATCGACGGAGTTACCGACACGAGGTCGTTTCCGCCGCAGATCGGCGACATCGTGTTCAATCCGGAGGCTCCTGAGGAGATGGGCGCACTCCCCGGTATGAAGGAACAGGGACACCGCCTCTTTGCCTACGGCTGGGCGGACGCGATTGACGCGCGTACCGCGGGCCAGCTAGTGCACGACCGCATCAACCGGGTGCTTGACTTGGTGCGTTTCGAATACGACAGGGCCAACATTGTGGTCTCGGACCAGTTTGCAGTACCGAAGCCGACAGGTCCAGACTGGCGACTGCTGCCGATCCCGAAGGTGGTGCCGAATCCGCAGTCGTCGGTCAGCCCAGAGGAACTCGACGCGTTCGCCCGGAACGTCGGTCGGCTCGTCACCGGTGAGCGCTTCTCGCGGGAAGGGCGCGATCGCGTGCTTGCAGCCTTCCGGCTCTACCGCATGGGGGCCGACACCACCAGTTTCGAGAACAAGCTCGTAAACTGGTGGACCGGACTGGAATTTCTCGCCAAAGGCATGAGCGGCTCGGGACCGATCGGTGACGCGGTCGAAGACAGTGTCACGCCGGTCCTGATGGGGGTCTCGGTAATTAATCATCTGACAGCCTATCGCGAGGTCCTGCTCGAACACTCGGTGGAACTCGTCGACACACCGAGCGGGCAACCGATTGCGCTCAAGGAGTTGGATTGCGCGCAACTCTACGATGTCCTCGCACAACCGGCGCACCGCCGGACAGTCAATGACCGGTTGCGGGACGTGCCGCTCACACAGATGCGCTTCGACCAGTTCATCGGGTTTCTCGCTTCTCCGGGCGACATGAACACATTTCTCGGGCGGGCCGAACAGGGGCTGCGCTGGCACCTGCAGCGAATCTACCGCGCCCGCTGCGATATCGTACACAGCGCGGGCCGGATGGTGAACATCGCGCTGCTGTGTGCGAATCTGGAGGCGTACCTAAAGTCGGCGCTCACCGCGCTGCTGGCCGCGTTCGGGCGCATTCCGACGCTCGCGAGCCCAACGGAATTTTTCATCCGGGCCGAGCACAGCTACGCGAACGCGCGCGAGACGTTAGGCCGTGGCAATACGGGCGCACTCAAGGCGTTTCTGACGGAACTGAAGCCGCAGCAGGTGTAGCCTGCTGCTCAGGCCTCCATCTCACGTGTCCGCGTCCACCGCCCACACAGAGATCCTCAATGGAGTTTTTGAACAGAGGCTGATCTGCGAATTCGCCTGCGTGCCGAGCACGCATCGCTGTTCCGGCTTGCTGAAGTGCCGGCCCACGGAGTGGGAAAGGCGCCACGACCGAGATGACCGTTGGTCGCTCATCAGCAACCGTTTGCCAAATCGATCATGGACGGCGGTTCATGACTGAAAGACACGGATCTTCACGCATTCTTCGGCTGTGCATGATGAATCCGTTCCCACCGCCGACGCATATTGCTATAGACCGAGCGCAGCCGCCGCGAGCGTCGCGACCTGCGATCGCGTATCAGCCGGCAGGCCATCTTCCATCAGCCACACCGCCGACAGACCCGACCACGCGAGAATCCACTGCAACAGCCGGCGCCTGTCGAGCTTCGCCGCATCGGCCACGAGCGTAACGCGCCGCTCGAACCGCACCGGATCGACCGCAACGTCGTGCGAAGGATTGCAGAACAGGTTCGCGTAGTCGAATGCGCGATCGCCGCGCAGCCCTTTCGGATCGATCGCACGCCAGCCGCGATCGCCGAAATGGAGGATGTTGCCGTGATGGATGTCGCCGTGCAGGACGACTTCGTCGACGGGCGGCCCGTCCAGCAGCTGGCGCGCGACCGTTCCCGAGCAACGAAGCACGTCATTGGCTGAAGCGTCAGACAGCAGCGCCTGAAACCAGTCATGCAGCGCCACGACCGAAGGCGGCTCCGAAGCACGATACGCATGCAGCCTCGCGACGACATCGCACGCGATGCGCATCGCATCGTCGTCATGCCCCGATGCCGAAAAACCCGCCAGCGTCGGTTCCGGCTGTGCCCGTTCGAGCAGGACCGCATCGCCGTCGTGCAGCCACACCTGTGCGGCGCCTTGCCCGTTCCACCAGGTCATCAACGCATTACCGCGACGCTCTTCGTCGCACGTAGCGACCTTCAACATCGCCGGCCGCGATTGCCAGACGACCGGCAACAGGCCGCCGCTCGCGGTCAGGATCGGGCCGCCGTCGGGAATGAGGCCCCACAGGCCGAGGTATCGATCGAACATCACCCGATGCTACCGCCGAACCGGCTCGCGCGCAGCACGGTTCGTCCATCGGTGCGTCACGCGGTCGCAGATGCGACGTGAACGGCCCCGGCGCACTTTCCTAAATAAAATTTAGCCAGCCAAACTTTGGCTAAAGAATGTTCCGGTTTCGCGCCATCCCTTCGACAATGCGCGCCTTTCGTGACGGTCGGCGTCTCTCGAACGCAGCCCGTCGCAGCATCGAAGAAGGAGCCCGACATGACCGACCACACCGCATCCCCGCCGCCGCCATCGGCGCCACCGCCACGCCGCCGCCGCGTGTGGCGCACGCTTGCGGGCGCCCTGTTCGGCCTGACGGTCGCCTGCGCCGGCATCGGCGCATGGACGATCCAGCGCATCTGGACGCAGTTGCCGTCCGTCGAGCACCTCGCCGTCTATCGTCCCGCGCTGCCGCTGCGGATCTTCTCGCGCGACGGCGACCTGCTGGCCGAATACGGCGTCGAGCGGCGCGAGTTCGTGCCGCTCGAACGCATCCCGCCGCTGATGCGGCAGGCGCTGCTCGCGGCCGAGGACGCGAAGTTCTACCAGCACGGCGCGGTCGATTTCAACGGCCTCGCGCGCGCGACGTTCGCGAACGTCGTGACGGGGCAGCCGGGGCAGGGCGGCAGCACGATCACGATGCAGGTCGCGCGCAACTTCTACCTGACGCGCGACAAGGTGCTGAGCCGCAAGCTCGCCGAGATCCTGATGGCGACCAAGCTCGAACGCGAATACAGCAAGGACAAGCTGCTCGAGCTGTACATGAACGAGATCTATCTGGGCGAGCGGGCCTACGGTTTCGCGGCGGCCGCGAACGTCTATTTCGGCAAGCCGCTCGACGCGCTGAGCGCGGGCGAGGCGGCCGTGCTCGCGGGGCTGCCGAAGGCACCGTCCGCGTTCAACCCGGTCGTCAATCCGGCACGCGCGACCGCGCGCCGCAACTACGTGCTCGGCCGCATGCATGCGCTCGGCCAGCTCGACGACGCGACGTATCACGCGGCCGTTGACGCACCGATCGCGCTGGCCACCACGCCGCCGCCGGGGATCATCGCGGCGCCGTACGTCGCCGAGCGCGCGCGCCGGATGATGGTCGAGCGTTTCCACGACGATGCCTATACGCTCGGCCTCGACGTGACGACGACGATCTCGATGCGCGACCAGCGCGCGGCCGAATCGTCGCTCGCCCGCACGCTGAGCCGCCAGCCGCGCGCGAAACGCGATGCGCGCAACGGGCTCGAGGGCGCACTGGTGTCGCTCGACGCGGCAACGGGCGACATGCTCGCGCTCGTCGGCGGCGCGGACTTCAACCGCAACGTGTTCGACCATGCGCTGCAGGCGTATCGCCAGCCGGGGTCGAGCTTCAAGCCGTTCGTCTATTCGGCGGCGCTGGAAAAGGGCTACTTCCCGGGCGTGCTCGTCGACGACACGCAGCGCACGCTCACGCATGAGGAAACCGGCGCACGGCCGTGGCGCCCGCGCAATTTCGCCAACAACTACGAGGGCTTCATCCCGGTGCGGCGCGGGCTCATGCGCTCGAAGAACCTGGTGGCGGTCAGCCTGATGCAGGCCACCGACGCGCGCTACGTGCAGCAGCACGCGGTGCACTTCGGCTTCGACGCGCAGCGCAATCCGGCGTCGCTGCCGCTCGCGCTCGGTGCGGGCGCCGTGACGCCGCTCGAACTGGCGAGCGCGTACAGCGTGTTCGCGAACGGGGGCACGCGGATGGAGCCGCGCCTGATCCTGTCGGTGAAGCAGCGTCACGGCGGCGCGATGTACGAGGCGACGGTGCCGGCGGGCGAGCGCGTCGTGTCGGCGCGCAATGCATTCGTGATGGACAGCATGCTGCGCGACGTCGTGAAGTCCGGCACCGCGCGCGGCGCGCTCGCGCTGCGCCGCGACGACGCGGCCGGCAAGACGGGCACGTCGAACGGGTCGAAGGATGTGTGGTTCGCCGGCTACTCGTCGGGCGTCGTCGCGGTCGCGTGGCTCGGCTACGACACGCCGCGCCCGATGGGGCGTGCGACCGGCGCGACGCTTGCGCTGCCGGTCTGGCTCGACTACATGAAGACGGCCGTCGACGGGCGTACGCCGGTCGAGGCGACGCCGCCGCAGGACGTCGCGCTCGTCGACGGCGACTTCGTCTACGCCGAATACACGCGCGGCACGTGCACCGCCGACGTGCCGTCGTACATCCGCAGCCGCTTTGCGTGCGGCGGGGCGGCAGCGGCGGCGGTGGCTGGTGCGTCCGACGTGCGGGGCGACAACGGCAAGCCCATCGAATCGACACCTGCCGCGGTCGATGCGGCCGAGCGCGAGCGCGTGCTCGATCTGTTCCGCACGGATGACTGACGCGCACCATGCATACGCTTTATCTGATTGCAATCGTCGCGGAAGCGATGTCGGGGGCGCTGATGGGCATGCGCCGCGGGATGGACCGTTTCGGCCTCGCGCTCGTCGGCGCGGTGACGGCGCTCGGCGGCGGCACCGTGCGCGACGTGCTGCTTGGCCACTATCCGCTCGGCTGGATCGCGCATCCCGAGTACCTGGTGATCACGCTGGTCGCGGCAACCGTCGCGTCATGGGCCGCACGGCATGTCACGCGAATGAAGACGCTGTTCGTCACCGTCGATGCGATCGGCCTCGCGGCGTTCACGATCATCGGCTGCGACGTCGGCGCGTCGACCGGCACCGCGCCGATCATCGTCGTGCTGGCCGGCGCGATCACGGGCGTCTGCGGCGGGATGCTGCGCGACCTGCTGTGCAACGAGATGCCGCTGATCCTGCGCGAGGAACTGTATGCGAGCGTCGCATTCGTCACGGGCGGGCTCTATGTCGGGATGCAGCATCTCGGCGTCGATGCGGGCTTCGCGACGGTCGTCGCGCTGGCGGCCGGCTTCTCGATGCGGATGCTCGCCGTGCGGCTCGGCTGGAAGATGCGGACCTTCGGCGCGGCGGATCTCGAGCATTGAGCGGGGCGGCGCGCCGTTCGCGCGGCGCTGGGCGACGGCGATGCCGGCCGGGGCGTTTGAGTGAACGCCTCGGCCGAACGGAACGTCAGTCGGCCTGCATCACCTGGAAGACATTGCCTTCCGGATCGATGCCGTCGTACATCGTGTACGCGAACCCGTCGTAGCGCTTGAGATCGCGCACCGTCACGCCGCTGCCGGCCAGTCGATTGCGATGTGCGGCGATGTCCTGGCCGATCGAGAACACGAACTTCACGTGGCTGGTTTCCGCGCGCGCTTCCGTGTGAGCCGCCACCGCGTGGCGGAACGCCGGGCCGGCGAGATGCAGCGCAAGCTCGATGGCGCCTGCGCCGAGCACGACCCACTCGTGTTCGATTTCCTCGATGACGGGTAAATCGAAATACCGTTGGTAGAACGTCTTCAGTGTTGCGACGTCCTGGACATACAGGATGATGCGGGTCATCGGAAGTGGCACGTGGGTCTCCTTGAAGGGAATGCGCGAAGCGCGAATGACGCGTCGTAAAAGTCGTTGCTATCGATCATGCGATGACATCGCGCGGCGCAATGCGCACGCCACACGCGCTACGCCGGCACCATCACCGGCGGCGTACCGTCGCCGGTTTCCACCATCTTCACCGCGAATCCGTAGCACCGCGCGATATGCGCCGGCGTCATCACGTCGCGCGGCGTGCCGTGCGCGACGATCGTGCCGTCGGCGAGCATCGCGATCGTATCCGCATGCCGCGCGGCGAGGTTCGGATCGTGCACGATCGCGAGCACGCCGAGCTGCCATTCGCGTGCCACGGCGCGTACGGTTTCGAGCAGGCGGTGCTGATGCGACAGATCGAGTGCGGCGGTCGGCTCGTCAAGCAGCAGGTAGCGCGGGCCGCTTTCCATCGCATCGTCATCCGGCCACAGCTGCGCGAGCACGCGGGCGAACTGCACGCGCGCGAGTTCGCCGCCCGACAGCGTCGTGACGTCGCGGCCGACGAGCGCCTCGGCGCCCGCGCGTTCGAGCGCGCACCACGCGATGTCGCGATCGCGATGCGACGTCGCACCGCTGCGGCGCGCATGCGGATAGCGGCCGAGCAGCACGATTTCGTCGACGCTGAACGGGAACGCCGGCTGCGCGGCCTGCGGCAGCACCGCGCGCAGGCACGCGAGCCGCGGTGCGTCGATGCGTGCGAGCGGTTCGCCGTTCAGCGTGATGTCGCCGGTCACGCGCACGCCGTTCGGCGCGGCGCCGCCGGTGAGTTCGCCGGCGAAGGTCTTCAGCAGCGTGCTCTTGCCCGCGCCGTTGCGGCCGAGCAGTGCAGTCACGCGGCCGGGTTCGATCGACAGCGACAGGTCGCGCAGGATCGCGTTGTGTCGACGGGCGACGTCGAGGTGATGGGCGGTCAGCATGATCGTCGTGAAAGAAGGGTTAGCCGCCGAGCGCGCCGCGGCTCTTCCACAGCAACCCGAGAAAGAACGGTGCGCCGAGCAGCGCGGTCAGCACGCCGAGCGGAATTTCGGCGGGCGCGGCAACGGTGCGCGCGGCGAGATCGGCGGCGAGCGTCAGCAGCGCGCCGAGCAGCGCGGCGCCCGGCAGCACGACGCGCTGGTCGGGGCCGCACGCGAGCCGCACGCAATGCGGCGCGACGAGCCCGATGAAGCCGATGATGCCCGCGCACGATACCAGCGCGCCGACCGCGAGCGCGACCGCGACGAGCACGCGTCGCTTCAGCCGCTGCACGGGCACGCCGAGGTGCAGCGCCTCGGTTTCGCCGAGCTGCAACGCGTTCAGCGCGTCACGTTCACGCGCGAGCATTACACCGCCGATCGCAACGCACGGCGCGACGGCCGCCAGCGCGGACCATTGCGCGCCGCCGAGGCTGCCGAGGCTCCAGAAGGTCAGCGAGCGCAATTGCGCGTCGTCGGCGACGAACGTGAGGAGCCCGATCGCCGCGCCGACCAGCGCGTTGATCGCGATGCCGGCGAGCAGCAGCAGCGGCAGCGCGAGCCGGCCGCGCGACGCGGCGAGCCGGTAGACGAGCGCGGCGACCGCGAGCGCGCCTGCAAACGCGGCGATGGGCAGCGCGGCCGCGCTCACGTGCGCGGCAAAGAGTGCGGGGCCGATCACGATCATCGTCGTCGCGCCGAGCGCGGCGCCGCTCGACACGCCGACGAGCCCCGGATCGGCGAGCGGGTTGCGGAACAGCGCCTGCATCGCGGCGCCGGTCGCGCCGAAGCCGCCGCCAACCAGCAACGCGAGCGCGACGCGTGGCGCGCGGATGTCGAACAGCACCGCGCGCGCCTGCTGCGCGGCCGCGTCGCCGGTCAGCGCGGCCCAGGCTTCCGCGAGCGGAATGCGATAGGCACCGACGCACAGCGCGACGACGGACATCGCGCACACGAGGCAGGCGAGCGCGGCCAGCGCGAACGGCGCGAAACGGCGTGACGTGCCGATGCGCGCGGCACCGGCGCTTGACGCGGGCGACGATGCGGGGAACGGCGAAGCGTGAGCGGGCATCGGGGCAGTCCGGAATCAGGCGAGCGCATCCGACAGGCGTCGGTGCAGGGTCGTGACGGCGAGCGGCAGGCGCGGGCCGAAGCCGAGCAGGAACAGCGCGTCGAGCGCCACCACACGCTGCGCGCGGCCGGCCGGCGTCGCGCCGAAGCCGGGTGTCGCGAGCAGCGCGGCGCGGCCGCCGACGGCCGCGAGCCCTTCGTCTGAGATCAGCACGATGTCGGGCGCGGCGGCGGCCAGCGCTTCGGTCGTCAGCGGCTTGTAGTGATCGAAGCCCTGCATCGCGTTGCGCGCGCCCGCGTAGCGGATCATCGCGTCGGCGGCCGTGCGCTGGCCGGCGACGAGCGCCTGGTTGCCGGTATGGTTCAGCACGAACAGCACGCGCGACGGCTGCGCGCCGCCGGGCGCACGGACGGCGACCGCCTCGCGCGCGGCCTGCCAGTCGCGGTCGAAACGTTGCAGCAGCGCGGTGCCCGCGTCGCGCACGTCGAGCGCCTGCGCGACGCCGGTGATCTTCGCGCGCACCGATTCGACGTCGTGGCGTTCATCGAACGTCGTGACGGCAACGCCGGCGTGCTTGACTTGCGCGATCGCGGTGGGCGGGCCGGCTTCCGCCGACGCGAGCACGAGATCGGGCCGCAGCGACAGCAGCCCCTCGGCCGACAGCGCGCGCTGGTAGCCGACCTTCGGCAGCCGCTTCGCGGCGTCGGGGTACGTGCAGGTCGTGTCGGCGCCGACGAGCCGGTAGCGCGGCGTTTCCGCGCCGCCGAGCGCGAACGCGGTTTCCGCGAGCGCACCGCCGATCACGACCACGCGTTTCGGCGCGGCCTGCGCACCCTGGGCGAGCACGCTGCCGGGCAGCGCGCCCGCGAGCGCGCCGGCCGCCGCGCTCGCCAGCACCGCGCGGCGGCGCGGATCGAACGGTCGCGCGCTCACCGCGCGCCTCCGCGTGCCGCGGCCGGCAGCGTCGCGACGAGCGCACGCCAGTCGTCGCGTTCCACCTTGCCGGGCTTGCGTTCGCCGAACAGCAGCGCGACGTGGTCGCCTTGCCGATCGAACAGCTCGAGCGACGTGACGATGCCGTCGCTCGTCGGCTTCTTCACGACCCACGCGGCGGCGATCAGGTCCTCGCGCACATGCAGGTTGAAGCCCGGATCGAGCACGTTGATCCAGGCGCCGACCTCGCGTACGTTCGCGACGGGGCCCGTATGGATCTGGATCATCCCGGCATTGCCGACGAACACCATGATCGGCTGGCCGCTCTGCGCGGCCTGCTGGAGCACGTGGCGCAGCGCATGCGCGGTTTCGACCGGATACGCGTGTTGCGGATCGGCGAGCCGCAGCGCCTGCATGCGGCTCACGCCGAAGCGCTGCGTGATGCCGAAGAACTGGTGCGTGTCGGTCATCGCGTCCCACGCGGTGCGGAAACCCGCGACGTCGATCTCGGAGTCGGCGCGCTCGGGCGTTTTCGGCGCGGCGGGCGCGACCTCGAGGCCCGGCTCCTGCGACGGCGCACGCCAGCGCTCGACGAACGCGTCGTACGCGGCGTGGTCGCTGTGCGCGCGCAGGTAGACCTTGTGAATCGCATGACCCTGCGCGTCGAAGAACTGCAGGCTCTTCAGCGGGCCGTGCGCGGTCTCGTCGCGCACCGCGAACGCCGATACCCAGTGACGATAGAAGATGCGCAGGTCGATATCGCCGAGCGCGAGCCCGACGGGGCCATCGTGGCTCATCTGCGCGTATTCGCCATCCTTTTCGTGGACGGCCGTGTCGTTGCGCGTGAGCGCCATCACGCGGCCGAGGCGCGGCATTTCCTCGAACATCGCCGGAAAGCGCGCGTCGAGCCGCACCACGTGCTCGCCGACGAACGCGGCGAGCGCCTCGCCTTCGCTGACGCCGAGCGCCTGCGCGACGTCGCGGTTGCGCAACTGGCGCTCGGTCTTGAGCTTGATGAACGCGTCGCGCAGTGCAGCGGCTGCGCGGGCCGGCGTGGCCGGTTGACCGGGAAGGGCGGATTGCATCATGTCGGACTCCTTCAAGTAACGGTTGGGGTGGCAGCGCGGGCGGTGCGCATCAGAAATCCACTTTCATGCTGACGGCGACCGTGCGACCGGACGACGTATACGCGTCGAGTACCTGCGAATCGGCGGCGATGCCGCGCACGTCCGACCAGTTCCAGTACTTGCGGTCGAACAGGTTGCGGATGCCGATCGTCGCGCTCACGTGCTTGTTGAAGCGGTAGCCGCCGCGCAGGTCGACGACGAACGACGACGGCGGCGAGAAGCACGCCTTGTTCGAGCAGTCGGACTTGTCGATGTCCTTGTCGCGTTTCGCGGCCTGGAACAGCAGGTCGGTCTGCACGTACCAGCGCTCGGTCGGCTCGTAGCGCACGCCGAACACGGCCGAGAACGGGTTGACGGTGTTCAGCGGCTGGCTGGCCGCGCCGTCGTTCTGCGTCGAGCCCTTCGTGAACGCCATCGCCGTCTTCAGCGTGATGCCGTTCGGCATCACCCACTCGGCGCGGCCTTCGAGGCCGTGAATGCGCGCGTCGGCGAAGTTCACGTACTGGAACACGAACGGGTCGGTTGGCCGGCCGCTGCCGGCGATCGTCGTGCGCGAGATGAAGTTGCGGTAGCGGCCCGTGAAGGCGGCGGCGCTGTAGCGCACGACGCCGTAGCCGGTGCCGGCCTTGCCGCGCAAGCCCGCTTCGAACGTGTCGCTCGTCTCCGGCTTCAGGTTCGGATTGCCGATCGACGTGTAGCCGTACACCGGGTTCGAGAAGCTGCTGTTCACCTGGTCGGGCGTCGGCGCGCGGAAGCCGTGCGCGTACTGCACGTACGGGATGACCGCGGGCGTGATCTCGTAGAGCACGGCGACGCGCGGCGACAGTTCGTTCGCGCTCGTCGACACGGCCTTGCCCGTGAACAACGGATCGTTCTCGGTCGGGCTCAGCCGGTACGTGTCGAAGCGCAGGCCCGGCGTGACGAGCAGGCGGCCGTAGCCGATCTGGTCCTGCACGAACGCGCCGAACAGCGTGTAGTCGGTGTCGGGGAACGCCTTGTTCGGGAATGCCTCGCCGACGCCCGGCACCGTGCCGTCGCGCAGGTTCGTCACGCGCGACACGCTGCCGTCGACGCCGTAAAGCAGCTTGTGCGCGAACGGGCCGGTCGCGAAGCCGCTTTCGGCGAACGCGGAGCCGCCGAACGTGCGTTCCTTGTACTGGTTGTCGCGCGAACGCGAAGCCGCCCGGCCGCGCGTCTCGAACGCGTACTGGTCCTGCTTCGCGTCCTGGTAGTAGAACTGCACGTGCGCGGTCTGGAACCAGCGGAACGCATCGTCGCGGAAATCGTAGTCGACGCTGAAGCGGTTGCGCTCGAGCCGGTCGTAGGTCGTGAGGCCGAGCGTGGTTGGCGGGCTGATCGCCGACAGCACGTCGGTGCTCACGCGGCGCTGCACCGTTTCGGCGGCGAACTTGATCGTGTCGCGCGTGGTCGGTGTCAGCACGAGCTTGCCGAGCAGCGATTCCGAATAGACGTCCTGCGGGTTCGACGTGGTGCGCAGCGTGCTCGCCGAGTTGTTGCTGCCGCGCGTGTCGACCTCGTGGCCGCGCCGGCCGTCGGCGATGATCATCCCCTGCACGCGATCGTTGCCGCCCGCGGCCGACACGGTCGCGCCGACGCTGCGGTCAGCCGAGTCGTAGCTCGGCCGGAACGAGAAGTAATAGGGCTTGTTGTAGATCGACAGCAGGTCGCGCGGGTCCTTCGTGATGAAGTTCACCGCGCCGGTCAGGCCGTCGCTGCCGTACAGCGCCGACGCCGGCCCGCGCAGGATCTCGATGCGCTTGAGCGTGTCGAGATCGGCGTAGTCGCCGCGGCCCGCTTCGAGCGGCCCGAACGAAAACGCGTTCGGCAGGCGGATGCCGTCTTCCATCAGCAGCACGCGATTGCCCTCGAGGCCGCGGATGTTGATGCTCGAATCGCCGTCGCGGCCGCCGCCGAGCGCGGCGTTGCCGGGCCGGTACGCGGTGCGGCGCACGGTGACGCCCGGCTCGTAGCGCAGCGCGTCCTTGATGTTGGTGGCCTGCTGTTCTTCCAGATCCTCGTCGGTGATCACCGACACGGACGCTGCCGTGCGGCTCGCGGCCGTGGCGGTGCGGTTGGCCGTGACGGTGACGGGATCGAGCAGCGCCGCGTCGCCGCGCGTGGACGCGGCGACGAGGAGGGTGGCAGGCGGGTTGGCGCCTTGCGGCGTCGAATCGGCGTGAGCCGTGGCGGCGGACAGGCCGAACGCGCCGAACAGCGCGGCACAGATCGGCCGCCGCGCCAGCGTATAGCAATGCACAGGTGGTCTCCCATTGATGATGACAAGCCCGAAGGCTGGCTGGGTGACGCGTTCACCTGGCTGGCCCGCCCGCGCACGGAAGGCGGCGAGCGGCGAATTGAAAGGCAACTGATAACTTTACCAGTGTAAATGAGAATTATTATCAATACAAGAACGGAAAGCGGCTCGCGTGGGTGAGCGCTTACCTGCGCGGCTCGGGCGAGCCACGGCGGGAAATTCGGGAAAAACGCAGGCCCTAGGCCAGCGCTTCGATGCGAATCAGCAGGTTGCGCGCATGCGTGATGAACGCGTCATGCGTCGCGCGATCGCCGTGGCCTTCGAGGCCGGCCTGCTCGGCGAACGCGATCTGTTCGGTGTAGAGGTCGACGAGCGCTCGGCGTGTGTCAGGGGGAAGCGCGCGGATCATCGACACGATCAGCAGTTCCTGCGCGCGAAGCGTGCCGGACAGCGTCTGGACGTTCATGCTGGCCTCCATCGGACAATGCGGCGGCGAGCCGCTCTTTCCATACTAGGCGGTCGGCGGTCGCCGCGCAGGCGCGGTGTGGGCGACGGGGAGGCGGAATGCGATTCGACGGGGCAATCGACGCTGCCGTTGCGCGGCGCGAAACGCGCCACGCGTGGCCGGCGCACCGCGAATCGAAGCGTGCCGGGAAGCGAACGGAATCAGCCGGCGGCTTTCGCGGCCTGCGCATCGCGCACGACCTGCGCGACGCGTTCGACGAACTCGACGTCGACGCTCGACAGCGCTTCGCGCTTGCCGTCGGGCATCTCGACCATCAGGCGATACGTGACGTCCTGCGTGGCCCACGCAAGGTAGCCGACGACGACGAGCATCACGCCGATGACGAGCGCGGCGCTCGATCCGGCGATGCCGCCTGCGACGGCGACGGCCGCGCCGATCAGCGAGATCAGCGACGGCACGAGGCGGTTCTTCGGAATCTTGACGACGTCGACCTGGCGGATGTCACGGAGTGCGAATACCTGCCCGGCGGCCGACAGGCCGTTGCGCGTGATCATCACGCCCCGTTCGTTGAATGCGTTTTCCATCGTGTGTTGCGTGGACGAAAACGCGCAGCGTAGCAGGTTTCGTTGCGGTATCAAACGAGACCGACTGCCGCACGATGCGTGCGGCGCGAGTGATACCAGGGAAGCGGATGAAGCGGGAAGGCGCTCAGAACTGCAGGCGGCCGTCGCCGTAAAGCCTGCCCGGCACGTGCGAGGCGACGACCTCGGCGATCTCTTCGTCGGTCGATTCGGCCGGCACGATCTGGCGCCGCGCGGGCGCGTCGAGATGCATCGTCCATTCGACGAGGCGATACGGCCGGCCCCACGGGCGCTGCATTTCGACCGATACGCGGCAGCTCTGGACCGGCATCGAGTGTTGGCACGTCAGAATCGCGTGCAGATGGCTGAAAACGGTATCTTCGATCATCATGGCCTCCGATCCTGTCTTGTCTTGTGGGCAATCGATGGCGGCGCCGTCGGCGGTTCAAAAAAAAAGCCGCCGATGTTCAGGCGGCCAACAGGGGGGGTGAGAGCATCCTCTCAGCCCAGAATTAAGCGAAACTTAAAAGCCCATAAAAAAGCGCCCCGCGTGGAGCGGGGCGCTTCTTGCCGTCGTGATCCGCGAGTTAAGCGGATGCTTTAGAACTTGTGACGGATACCGATACGTGCGGCGATCTGGTTCTTCGAACCCGTGCCCGACGTATTGAAGTAGCTCGTGCTCGAGCCGATCTGCGCTTGCACGCCCTTGCCCGACGCTTGCTGGTACACGACCAGGCCGTACACGTCCGTACGCTTGCTGAGTGCGTAGTCGGCGATACCGTTGACCTGGTTCCAGTGCCACGAGTTGCCGCTTTGCGTCGCGTTCGTGTACGTGTAGCCGAGGCCACCCGACAGCGCCGGCGTGAATGCGTACTTCGCGCCTGCTTCATACGCGTTGTAGAACGTGCCGCCCGCGCCCGACACGGTCGAGAACTGCGTACGCGTCCACAGCAGCCATGCCGTTGCCGGGCCCCAGACGTAGCGGCCACCGACGCCGTACGTGCGCAGGTCGCGGACGTTGCCCGTTGCGATATTCGCGATCGTCGTCGAGAAGGCCGGCGCCGACTGGCTCGGGAAGCGGATGTCCGTGTACGCCGCGCCCAGCGAGAACGGGCCGTTCGCGTAGTTCAGGCCGAAGCTGTATGCGCGCGACGAGCCTGCCGTCGTCGTCGTGCCCGTCGTCGTCGCCGGTGCGCCTGCGAAGTCCGTCGAGTTCGAGAAGCCGTACAACGCGCCGAACGTGAAGCCCGAGTAGTTCGCGCTCTGGAACTTCACGGCGTTGTTGATGCGGCTCGACGTGAGCTGGTCGAGGTCGTTCACGTGGTACGCGTAGTTACCCGCGACCGTGTTGCCGCCCGTCGAGTAGTTCGAGCCGAGGATGTCCGTCGAGAACGAGTACTGGCGGCCGAACGTGACCGTGCCGTATTGCGACTGGCTCAGGCCGACGTAAGCCTGGCGGCCGAAGATCGCGCCGCCCTGGCCGAGCGTGCCGTTACCGCTGTTGAAGCCGTTTTCGAGCACGAAGATCGCCTTCAGGCCGCCACCGAGGTCTTCGGTGCCGCGCAGGCCCCAACGGCTGCCCTGGGCAACGCCGTCGTCGTACTTGAACAGCTTGCCCGTACCGCCGTTGGCGGTCTTGCTGTGGTTCACGTAGCTGATACCGGCATCGATGACGCCGTACAGGGTCACGCTGCTTTGTGCGTGTGCGGTGCCGGCCGTTGCTGCCAGAACGGCGATGGTCAACAGTTTCTTGTTCAAAGGATTCTCCGAGCGAATAAATGGCGTGTCCAGTTGCGGTTCCGGCGCTCTCTATGGGCGCTTTCACGGACCGGCGGCAACTTTATCGAGGGGCCACGTAATGAATATGACAGCGACTGTCATATGAAGAATCTGTGGCGTCGATGCGACACCGAATTCTGCCCGGTTGTATAGTCGGTGGTTATACCGATTCAGACTGAGATTCGTCCGAAATCAGGAATATGTACATGAAATAAGCTTGGTTGGCGGCGTTCCGGCCCCATGCCACGATCCGTGTTCCAACAAACGACACGGGACAAGAGGTCACCATGCGACGTTCATTCCTGACCGGCCTCGGCGCACTTGCCGCCGCGCTGGCATTCGCGGCGCCCGGCGCCCACGCCGACTCCCAAACGCTGAAAATCGGCACGATGAGCGGCCCCGACGCGCAGATCTGGACCGAGGTGACGAAGGTCGCCGCGCGCGAAGGTCTCGCGATCAAGGTCATCGAATTCAACGACTACGTTCAGCCGAACGCGGCGCTCGATGCCGGCGATCTCGACGCGAACGGCTTCCAGCACCAGCCGTTCCTCGACAGCCAGATCAAGCAGCGCGGCTACAAGATCGTCAACGTCGGGCTCACGTACACGGCGCCCATGGGTTTCTACTCGAAGAAGATCAAGTCGCTGAAGGACTTGCCGGTGGGCGCGAAGGTCGGGATCCAGAACGATCCGTCGAACGGCAACCGCGCGCTGTTGCTGCTGCAGAAGTACGGGGTGATCAAGCTGAAGCCGGGCGTCGGCGCGAACGGCGTGAATGCGACGCCGCTCGACATCGCCGAGAACCCGAAGAAGATCAAGATCGTCGAGCTCGATTCCGCGCAGCTGCCGCGCGCGCTGCCCGACGTCGATGCCGCGTCGATCAACACCGACTACGCGGTGAAGGCCGGGCTTACGCCGGTGAAGGATGCGATCGCGATCGAGGATCTGCGCGGGCCGTACGCGAACCTGATCGCGGTGCGCGCACAGGACAAGGACAAGCCGTGGGTGAAGAAGCTCGTCGCGGCCTATGAATCGGACGACGTGCGCAAGTTCATCGACCAGAAGTTCGGCGGCGCGATCATCCCGGCGTTCTGAACGTTTTCACGTACCGGATGGCCGAAGATCGACGATCCGGAAAGCCAATCGCCCGCGCAAGCGGGCGATTTCGTTGGTGCGGGCGGGTATGCGCGATACGTGCGCGCCGTGCTCCGGCGCGCACACCGGCCGCTCAGGCCGACAGCAGCGAACCCGTGCGGATCGCGGTCGCGCCGGCAATCCGCGCGACTTCCATGCCGGCCGTCGCGAAGCGTACGATCTGGCGCGCGTACAGCACGCCCGACACGCTGCTCTTCAGCGTGACGACGCGATCGGTCAGCGGATCGACGATGTCGGCCACGGCCTGGCCGGCCTCGATCATCACGCCCACCGGCGTGCGGAACACGATCACGCCCGACACCGGCGCGACGAGCGGATCGGTGCCCGCGAGCGGCGTGGCCGGATGCGCGAGCGGCGGCAGCGGCGCCGGCGTGCCGTCGACGATCCCGCGCTCGGTCAGGTATTCGACGATCGCCTGTGCGTCCTTTTCGGCGAACTCGTACGACACGTCGCGCTCGCTGCGCAGTTCGATCGTGACGGAAATCGCGCCGTTCGGGATCGGGAAGCGGTCGCCGAAGCGGTTGCGCAGGTCCGACCAGCAGAAGCTGTGGATTTCGTCGAACGGGTTGCCGACCGAATTCAGCGCGAGCAGCGACGCCTGTGCGTCCAGGTAGCGCGACAGCGGCTCGACGTCCGGCCACAGATCGGGATTCGTGTAGAGGTGCATCACCGCATCGCTGTCGCAGTGCAGGTCGAGCACGATGTCGGCGTCGAACGACAGCTTCTGCAGCGCGAGGCGCTGCGAGTCGAGCTCGGTGCGCGGCTTCTGCTCGTCGAGCGCTTCGCGCATCGCGGCGCGCACGGCGACGAGGTTGTGCTGCGCGTCGTTCGTGAGGCGGTGTTCGACGCGCGGCAGCACGAGCGCCGCGAGATCGTAGAAATTGCGGTTGAAGTTCTGCATCGAGCCGAGCTCGAAGCGGCCGAGGTGATCGCCGAACACGTGTTGCGACAGGCCGATCGGGTTTGGCACCGGCACGATGACGACTTCGCCGCGCAGCTTGCCGGCCGTCTCGAGCGCGGCGATCTTGCGGCGCAGCAGCGTGGCGACCAGCATGCCGGGCAGTTCGTCCGCGTGCAGCGACGACTGGATATAGACCTTCTTGCCGCCGCGCGGGCCGTAGTGAAAGCTCGCGATCTGGCGTTCGGTACCGACGGCGGGGGAAATCAGCGGATGGGTCTGCGTTTGCATGATGGGGGAGTGCGGCGCAGCCGCGAATGATCCGGTGTGCGTGGAAGATCGATTGTACGTTGCCTTCCTCGCCGCCATCAAACCGGCGCCAGAACACGCCGTTTCCCTTTGAGAATCATCAGGTTGGGGCGGAAAAAATAACGCTGCCGGCACGGGCCCGCGCAAAAAAACGGGCTCCTTGCGGAGCCCGTTCGTGCCGAGGCGAAGCGTATGCTTGCCGGGCGGATTACTTGCCGTAGACGTCGAAATCGAAGTACTTCTTCGCGATCTTGTCGTACGTGCCGTCCTTGCGCATGCCGGCGATTGCGCCGTCGATCTTCGCCTTCAGGTCGGTGTCTTCCTTGCGCAGGCCGATGCCGGCGCCGTTGCCGAGCGTCTTCGGATCGTCGATGTCCTTGCCGGCGAAATCGAAGTTCGCGCCGCGCGGGGTCTTCAGGAAGCCGATTTCAGCTTGCACCGCGTCCTGCAGCGCGCCGTCCAGACGGCCCGAGATCAGGTCGGCGTAGACCTGGTCCTGGTTCTGGTAAGGCACGACGTTCACGCCCTTCGACGCCCAGTACGTCTTCGCATAGGTTTCCTGGATCGTGCCCTGCTCGACGCCGACCGACTTGCCCTTCAGCGATTCGGCCGTCGGCTGCAGGTTCGCGCCCTTCTTCGTGACGAGGCGCGTCGGCGTGTTGAACAGCTTCGCCGAGAAGGCGATCTGTTCCTGACGCGCCGGCGTCATCGACATCGACGACAGCACGCCGTCGAACTTGCGGGCCTTCAGCGCGGGAATCATCCCGTCGAAGTCGTTTTCGATCCACACGCACTTCGCGTTCATGCGGCGGCAGATTTCGTTGCCGAGGTCGACGTCGAAACCCACAACCTTGCCGTCAGCGCCTTTCGATTCGAAAGGCGGGTAGCTTGCGTCGACGCCGAACCGCACGGTCGTCCAGTCCTTCGCATACGCGGTGCCTGCCGATACGGCGAGCAGGGCTACGGTCACAGCCGCAAGAATCTTTTTCACTCGGTGACTCCTCGTTTTGTTCGATGGGTGCGCGGTTGTGCCGCGCCGTAAGCCTTCGGCCCGGCGCGGCTTCGCGTCGGACAGTCCGTTTCGCCCGCCCGATGGGGGCGCGCGACGTGCGGAAGATTATCAAGACAAAATACCGGCGGGGCGCCTAGGACAAGCCCCGATACCGGGCCCGGCGGCGGCGCATGAGGGGCGACGCCGTTTCAGACACAGGAACGATTCAGCCGAGCGTTTCGTTGACCGCGCGCTGCAGGCACGTGACGAATTGCGTGACGGCGGGCGTGGGCAGCAGGTCGCGCCGCGCGATGATCGACAGGTCGAAGCGCGGCATGGTTTCGTCGAGTTCGGCCGTGCGGATGCCCAGCGGCGCGACCATCGCGGCGAGCGGGCGCGTGAAGCAGCCGATCACGTCCGAGCGCGCGACGAGCCCGAGCGTCACCGCGAACGACATCGGCGAGCGCAGCAAACGTTTGGGCAGCGGCAGCCCGTGCGCCTCGAACATCCCGACCATCACACTGTGCGGAAACTGCTCGGCGCCGACGGTGACGATCCACTCGGCATCGAGTAATTCCTCTAACCGGCGCGTATGCGCAAGCGGGTGGCCTTCGCGCATCACGACGGTGAATTCGGTCGACAGCAGCGGCAATTGCGTGAAATCGCGGTCGAGCGCGGGCACGTGGTGCATCGCAGCGATGTCGAGCGTGCCGTTGCGCAACTGCGCGAGCGCGTCGGGCACCGTCACTTCCTCGAGATGCAGGCTCACGTTCGGCATCGACTGGCGGAACGCCGTCACCGCGTGCGGCAGCGCGGTGAGCGCGATCGACGGCATCGTGCCGACCGCCACGCGCCCCGACATCTCGCCTTTCACCTGCTCGACGGCCTCGACCGTGCGGCGGATATCGCCGAGCAGTTGCTCGGCGCGCGGCAGCAGCGCATGGCCGCACGCGGTCAGCTCGACGCCGCGCACGCTGCGCGCGAGCAGTTCCGCGTTGAGCGCCGTTTCGAGCTCGCGGATCGTATGCGTGACCGCGGGCTGCGTGACGCCGAGTTCGCGCGCGGCGGCGCGCAGGCTCTTGTGATGCGCGGCGGAGACGAACGCCTGGAGCTGCGCGAGGTTCAGGGGGTTGCGGATGCGGGTCATCGATCGGGTCCGGTTGGCGCGATGCTGTGGCGGAAGACGGGTTGCGGCGGAATTTGATGGCAATCCTGACGGTTGCGTGCGCATGGGTTTACGGCGCCGTGGCTCGGGCAGGCGGCAGGTGCGGTCGAGGCCGCGACGGCGCTCGTCGCCGGGTTGGTCGTGATCAAGCCGTGTTGATGCGGATAGCCTGCACGTGCCGCAATGGCAGGTGCGGCGACGCCCTACGCCAGCGCCATTTCGACAGCCGTCAGCGTGCGGCGTCGAATCCAGCCGCTCGCCATCCGGATCGCGAGCCAGTACGGCATGAACAGCAGCCGCGTGCGGGCGGTCGGGCAATGCACGAAGGTTTCGGTGCGCAGCAGGTGCGCACCCGACGCGAGCCCGACGACTTCGAAGCGGAGCACCAGCTTCGCATCGCGCGGATCGTCGTGCCGCACGAACGCCGCCGCGTCGGCGATCTTCAGCACGCCGAGGTCCGGGCGCCAGAAGCGGCCGACGAGGCCGAGCGACAGCGACGTTTCGTCGCGATGCAGCGGCGTGAACGCATGGAGGCCGAAGCGTTCTCGTTCGACGCGTGTGGCGCCGGAGCGCAGCGATGCGGCAACGGCTGCCGGGAATTCGCGGACGTTGAGCAGCGCGTCGACGATCGGATCCGTGCGCATGTCGAGCGTGGCGACCGTGTCGATGATGCGCGCCGGCGCGGCATCGATCGGCTTCGATTCGTGCACTTCGTGGAAGCCGAACGACGGGATGAACGGCGGCTTGCGCGCCGACGTCCGGGTGCTCGATTCGGAGACGATGCCGAGCGCGTTCATGGGGGCTCCCGAAGGCAAAGCCCGATCGTAGCACCGGGGGCGGATTCACGCCGCACCGTTTCCGCGATGCGCGCCGCACTGCGCCCCATCAACAAAAAAAGCCCGGAAACTTGCGTTCCCAGGCTCGGAGACCATCAACGATGATGGTGGAGGAGACGATGTCGTCCCGATGCGCGCCGTCCTTCTGCCGGCGACGTCGCGCACGATTCGCTGATCAGATCGCCCAGCCGCCGAGATAGAACGTGACGAGCACGGCCGCGATGAGCACGGTGCCGACGTTGAGCTTGCGGAATTCGCCGCTGGCGATGCGGCCGATCACGAGCGTCGAGAAGCCGAGCATGATGCCCGTCACGATGTTCGCGGTCAGCACGATGAACACCGCGCACACGAGGCCCGACATCGCGTCGACCATGTCGTCCATGTGCAGCTTGCTCACGCTGCCGAGCATCAGCAGGCCGACGTACATCAGCGCCGGTGCGGTGGCGTACGACGGCACAAGGCCCGCGAGCGGCGAGAAGAACATCACGACGAGGAACAGCAGGCCGACCACGGCGGCCGCGAGGCCCGTCTTCGCGCCGGCGGCCACGCCGACGCTCGACTCGATGTAGGCTGCCGCCGGCGCACCGCCGAGGAAGCCGGAGAAGATCGAGCTGAGCGAATCGGCGGTCAGCGCACGGCCGCCGTTGATGATGCGGCCGTTCTCGTCGAGCTGGCCGGCCTGGCCCGCGACCGCGCGGATCGTGCCGGTCGCGTCGAACACGGCGGTCATCACCAGCGCCAGCACGCTCGGCAGCACGGCCATCGACAGCGCGCCCTTGATGTCCATCGCGCCGATCAGCGACGCATGGCCGGGTGCGCTCAGCGACGGCAGTGCGAAGATGCCGTGGTATTTCACGCTCGGATCGAAGATCAGGCCGAAGATCGAGATCGCGATCACGACGAGCAGGATGCCGCCCGGCACGCGACGCTTCTCGAGGCCGAAAATCGCGGCGAGGCCGACGATCGACATGATGACCGGGAACGCGGTGATCTGGCCGAGCGAGACCGGCAGGCCGGCGCCCGGGTTCTTGATCACGAGGCCCACGTCGTTCGAGGCGATCAGCAGCAGGAACAGGCCGATGCCGATCCCGGTGCCGTGCGCGACGCCCGCGGGCAGGTTGCGCAGGATCCACGAACGCACGCCGGTGACCGAGATGCCGGTAAACACGAGGCCCATCAGGAACACGGCGCCGAGCGCGACCGTCGGCGACAGCCCCTTGCCGAGCACGAGGCCGAACGCGGTGAACGCGGTCAGCGAGATCGCGCAGCCGATCGCGATCGGCAGCTTCGCCCACAGGCCCATCAGCAGCGAACCGAACGCGGTCGTGAGGCACACCGCGACGAACACGGCGCTCGTGTCGAAGCCGGCCTTGCCGAACATGCCGGGCACGACGAACACGGAATAGACCATCGCGAGGAAGGTCGTGACGCCGGCGATGATCTCGCGGCGCTGCGTGCTGCCGCGCGACGAAATGTCGAAGTACCGGTCGATGACTCCCTTGGTGCCAAAGTCAGTTTCTTCCGCGCCGACGCCGACCGTCGGCTGCACCGGGGTATCACTCATGAGCTTGCTCCTTTATCAGCATGCTGAAACGGCCCGTAGCGAACCGTCGTCAGGGTGTCTCGTATCTAGTTGGGATTGTCGGCAACGTCGTGGGGACGAATGACGCGTGATCCGTGTCGTTACGTGCGAATCGAAACGATCGCGAGGGTGTCGCGTCGTGCGACGCGTGGTGGGCTCGACCCCGTCACGTGTGCTTTGCCGTAGCGAAGGTTAGGCGAACCGCCCATCACGTCCCATTGGGGGAAGAGCATGCAGCGCATGTCTCAGCGCTTATATCGGCGTGCAACGGGGCTTCGTCGTGTCGACACGCGTGTATACGCCTAGTTCGAATCCGTTAAGGCGATTATTTGAATGCGGAGTCGGCGGGCAGGGGGAAGCGGAAGAGGCATCGAAAATTACAAGTGTCTTTCATGGTGACTGGGCAGGCCGGCGGAAACAGGGGCCGGTGGCGGGGGCCGCCGCCGCGCGCAACCTGCATTCGGACGATGGCGCTGTCGCGCCGAGGCGATTTTCGTCGTCGCCCCGGCCTCAATTGTGCGCGAGATGGTCGAGATAGGCGCGGAACATGTCGGCCATCGCGTTCGAATACGCGTCGATTTCATCGGGCGAGCGCTCGCTTTCCGAAAACGCCTTGCCGGCCGCGGTGAGCGTGGTGACGATCAGGTCGCAGGCCAGTTCGCGCGTGGCGTCCGGTGCATCGGGCAGCGCCTCGCGCATGAACGCCTGGAAGATGCGGTTGCCGGCCGCCTTCGCTTCGTGTGCCTCGGGCGCGTTGCGATAGAGCGGCGCGGCGTCGTCGAGCGCGATGCGCATCCGCGCCTCGTCGCATTCCGAACGGATGAATGCGTGAACGGCCGTGCGCAGCCGCTCGGGCGGCGTGCGGTTCACGTCCTCCAGCATCCCGCGCAGCATCTCGGCCGTCTGCCGCCACTCGTCATGCTGCAGCCGGAACAGCACGGCCGCCTTGTTCGGGAAGTACTGGTACAGCGAGCCGACGCTCACGCCGGCGCGCTCGGCGACGCGCGCCATTGTGAAGCGCTGCGCGCCTTCGGTCGCCAAAACCTGAACAGCGGCCTGGAGGACGGCCTCGACGAGCTGGGTCGAGCGAGCCTGCCGAGGCTGCTTGCGCGTGGCAATCCGGGCGTTCGAGCGGTCGGTCATGCGTGGCTGGCCAATGCGAATAGTAAAACCTGAATAGTTCGTCATATTCTAGCCAGGTGCACCGACGCACTCAACCTGAACCCGGAGATACGCATGACCACCCTGACGCTCGACCCGCTGGCCTCGCTGCTGGCACGCCTGTTCGACGAAGCCGACGCGTCGTCGCCCGCGACGAGCCCGGACTTCGCCAGCCTGTCGCGCGACGAGCAAGCGCGGCTGATGCGCAGCAGGACCGACTACACCGACTTGTATGCGCGCCTGAAGGACTATCCGCTCGCGGTGTCGCGCGAGACCGGCACGCTGCTGTACATGCTTGCGCGCAGCGGCGGCGCGCGGTCGATCGTCGAATTCGGGACGTCGTTCGGCATTTCGACGCTGCATCTCGCGGCCGCGCTGCGCGACAACGGCGGCGGGCGGCTGATCACCAGCGAATTCGAGCCGTCGAAGGTCGTGCGGGCGCGGGCGAACCTGGCGGAGGCCGGGCTGGCCGATCTCGTGGAGATTCGCGAGGGCGATGCGCTGCGCACGCTGGCCGCCGATCTGCCGGATTCGGTCGACCTGCTGTTGCTCGACGGTGCGAAGGCGTTGTATCCCGCGGTGCTTGCTCTTGTCGAACAGCGGTTGCGGCCCGGCGCGTTCGTCGTTGCCGACAATGCCGATTTCAGCCCCGACTATCTCGCTTACGTGCGCGTACCGGAGAACGGTTATTTGTCGGTACCGTTCGGCGGCGATGTCGAGTTGTCGATGCGGATCGGCTGAGCTTCGCAGTACCTGATGACGGCAGGCATCCTTTCATCAAAAATAGGATAACTGATCAATGTGATACGAGAGGATGCCGCCGCTGCGACGGCACCCGGTGCTTCGGGCGCCGCCATGCGTTACTTCAGGAACACGTAGCGCGCGAAATACGGGAAGCGGCCGACCGCATGCTCGGTCGAACACGCTGCATCCGGCGGCATGCCGCCCGCGGTATCGAGCCGCTGCACGAAGCGCACGCCGGTGAGCGTGCCGGCCGCGGCCTTCGCGTCCGTTGCGGCCGGCGTCGCGGCGAGCAGGAGTTGCGGAATGCTGCCCGGGCGTGCGCTCGGCGCTTCCGCGAGTTTTTTGCCGGTGATGCGGCTGCCGTCGAGCGCCTCCCATGACGGCCCCGTGCCGTGCCGGACGACGAGCGTGCCGCTCGCGTCGAACAGCATCGCTTCCGGGTGCTGGAACACCCATGCGAGCTTGTGTCCGGCATCGTAGTCGCACGTGTAGACCTGTAAGCCAGCCGCGGTCGTCGACAGCACGGGCGTGGCCGGCTGGGGCGGCGCGAGGCCGGCGGCGTCGTCGGCGCGGGCGGACGACGCGCAGAAGGCGAGTGCAACGCAGGCCGCGGCGGCCGGCAGCATGGGGCGTTTCGGGAAGCGGCTTCGCATGGCGAGGCATCCTTTCGGGGCGGGTGACGGGTATTCGTCGACGAACCCGTCAACGCTAGACGCTAATTGCACCGGCTGCAATGCGCAAATGGCAATCGTGCCGATAGCCGTTGCGATTGCGCGCGGCCCGGGATGCGCGGCCGTGGGTTGACGCGGCCGCGCCTGCCCGATTCAACCTCAGTCCGAGCCAACTGGCGTTGGTGCCTGCGTGGCCGCGAACGGCAGGATCGCGGCGAGCGCGATCCGGGCGAGCGTTGCTTTCACGTGTGGCCCCAGCGGGTGCGTCAGGCCGCGGCTTGTGCCAGCGTCGGATAGTCGGTCAGCCCGCGCTCGCCGCCGCCGAACAGCGTGTTGCGGTCGTGCGGTGTGAGCGCGGCACCGGTGCGCAACCGCTCGGGCAGGTCGGGGTTCGCGACGAACGGGCGGCCGAACGCGACGAGGTCGGCCCAGCCGGCGGCGATCGCTTCGCGTGCGCGCTCGGCGGTGTACGCGCCGGCGTAGATCAGCACGCCCGGGAACGCGGCGCGCAGTTGCCGCTTGAATTCGACCGGCATCAACGGCGCGTCGTCCCAGTCGGCTTCCGCGATGTGCAGGTAGCCGACGCCGAGTTCGCCGAGCAGCTTTGCCGCGGCGAGGTAGGTCGTTTCCGGATCGTCGTCGACGCAACCGTTCAGCGTCGTCAGCGGCGCGAGGCGGATGCCGACGCGCGATGCGTCGCCCGTGCCTTCGATCAGCGCCTGCGTGACTTCGCGCAGGAAGCGCAGCCGGTTTTCGAGCGAACCACCGTACGCATCGGTGCGCGTGTTCGCATTCGAGTCGATGAACTGGTTCACGAGATAGCCGTTGGCGCCGTGCAGCTCGACGCCGTCGAAGCCGGCCTCGATCGCATGGCGCGCGGCGGCGCGATATTGATCGACGATCTCGCCGATTTCGTCGATCGTCAGCGCGCGCGGTTCGGACGCCTGCACGAAGCCCGGCGTGCTGCCGTCTTCACCCGCGATGAACACGTTCACGCCTGTCGCCTGGAGCGGCGACGACGACACCGGCTGCCGGCCACCGAGCAGGCTCGTGTGGCTCAGCCGGCCGACGTGCCACAGCTGCGCGAAGATCCGGCCGTGCGCGGCATGCACGGCGTCCGTCACCTTGCGCCAGCCGGCGACCTGCGACGGCGTGTGAATGCCGGGCGTCCACGCGTAGCCCTTGCCGAGCGGCGCGATATAGGTGCCTTCGCTGATGATCAGGCCCGCGCTCGCGCGCTGCGCGTAGTACGCGGCCATCAGTTCGTTGGCTTCGTCGCCGGGCTGGCTGGCGCGCGAGCGCGTCATCGGCGGCATCACGATGCGGTTCGGCAGCGTCAGCGCGCCGAGTTGCAGCGGTTGGAAAAGCGGGTCCTGGGTCATGGTGTTGATGTCCTGTCGGTACCGCGGCCCGCGGTGAATCAAAGGGTGAGTGGCGGGTGGCGCGTTCAGTCCCACTTCGGCGCGAGGCCGGCCGGGTCGACTTCGCGGCCGTTGCGTTCGAGCGCGGCGATCTGCGCCATGTCTTCGTCGGTCAGGCGCAGCGTCTGCGCGAGCAGGTTGCTCGCGAGGTTCTCGCGCTTCGTCGACGACGGGATCACCGAGTAGCCGAGCTGCAACGCCCATGCGAGCGCGACCTGCGCGGGCGTCGCGTCGTGACGCCGCGCGATCGCGCCGATCACCGGATCGCCGAGCACCTTGCCGTACGCGAGCGTCATGTACGACGTCACGTGGATGCCTTCGGCGTTCAGGAATTCGACGAGCTTGCGGTTCTGCAGGTACGGGCTCAGCTCGATCTGGTTCGTCGCGATCGCGTCCTTGCCGACGGCTGCGATCGCTTCCTTCGTCAGGGCGATGTTGAAGTTCGAGATGCCGATCCGGCGCGTGAGGCCCTGCGCCTTCGCATCGGCGAGCGCGGTCATGAACGTGTCGAGCGCGACGCCGTTGTCGGGGGCCGGCCAGTGGATCAGCGTCAGGTCGACGTGGTCGGTGCGCAGCTTGCGCAGACTTTCCTCGAGGCTCGGCACGAGCTTGTCCGGCGCGTAGTGGTCGACCCAGATCTTGGTCGTGAGGAACAGCGCGTCGCGATGCACGCCCGACGCGGCGATCGCTTCGCCGACTTCGGCTTCGTTGCCGTAGATCTGCGCGGTGTCGATCGCGCGGTAGCCGACTTCGAGGCCGTTGCGCACCGAGTCGATGACCGTCTGGCCTTGCAGGCGGAACGTACCGAGGCCGAATGCGGGAATCTTGCTCATCAAGTGCTCCTGGGAAAGTGGAACGGGTTTGCCATGGAAGTCATTCTGGCGTGTTGGATTGGTGAGATAAACGCCGTTGCCGGTCAAAAATATTTGATCTGAAATCAAGTATCGGGAGTGGATTCCGCCGGTGTCATGCAGCGCGCGTCCGTGCGTTTTCATCCGCGTGGAACACCGGCAGTACCTCTGCCGCGATCTCGGCCAGCGTCTCGTCGAGCGGACGCAGGTTGCGGCGGAAATGCAGGCCGATGTGCTGCACGCCCGCGTCGCGCATGGCCGCCAGCTCCCCGATGAGCGCGAGACGCCCCGCGCGGGCGCCGAAGCGGTGACGCTGCAGCGGCGCGTGCGGGTCGTCTGCGAGATCGAGGTGGATGAAGCTCACGTACGGCTTGTCGCCGGCCACCGCGCGCCAGTTCGCGGCGCGCTGCCGGTGGTCGTCCGGCGTGCCGGGATACGCGAGGCAGCCGTCCATGTGTTCGCCGATCCACGCGGGCGTTTGCTGCGCGAGACCCGCGACGAGCAGCGGCAGCGGCGCACGGGCGGCGGGCAGCACGTCGAGGCCGGGCGGCAGATGCCCGCGCGCGCCGTCGCGCAGCAGCGCGATCTGGTCGCGGAAATTCGCGCCGCGCGATGCGAAGTCGCGGCCGAACAGCGGATATTCGACGGGCCGGTCGCCGCTGGCGACGCCGAGCAGAAGACGGCCGCCGCTCAGTTCCTGGATCGACGCGGCCGATTTCAGCGTGAGCAGCGGCTCGCGCAGCGGCAGCACGACGGCCGCCGTGCCGAGCAGGATGTCGTTCGTGATGCCGGCGAGGTAGCCGAGATACGAGAAGGTTTCGAACACCTGCGCGGCGTCGCCGAACGCGGGGTCGTACACCGGCACGTCGCGCACCCAGAGCGCACGGAAGCCGAGCCTGTCGGCCCGTTGTGCGAGCGTCGCGTGGCGCGCGAGGTCGGGGACGCCGGGGTAGCGACGGTCGTGCTGGCGCTTCGCGTTGCCGGCCGGCGACCAGTCGTTGTCGAGCGGCAGTTCGAGGCCGATGCTGAAGCCACTGTCGGCGAGCTTGTCGAGTGCGGTGAGGGAAGGGGACATGGTCGGGCTCCGTTCAGTGCGCGAGCTGGACAGGTTCCGCCGTACGTTCAGGCAGGCCTGCGCTGCGGTCGAGGCGACCGCTCAGTGCGGTGAGCGCGAATGCGCCGAGCGTGACGGCTGCCGCGATCCACGGCGTATGGCCGAGGCCGACGTGCGCGACGATCACGCCGCCGAGTGCCGAGCCGCCTGCGACGCCGAGGTTGAACGCGGCGATGTTGAAGCCGGATGCGACGTCGGTGGCGTCGGGCGCGAAGTGCCGTGCCTGCTTCACGACGTACACCTGCAGGCCGGGCACGTTGCCGAACGCCACCGCGCCCCACGCGAGCATCGTCAGCACGGCGAGCCATTTGACGTGGATCGTGAAGGTGAGCGCGAGCAGCACGATCGCGAGCAGCAGGAAGATCCGCTTGAGCGCCTTCACGGGGCCGACGGCGTCCGCGAGCTTGCCGCCCCACACGTTGCCGAACGCGACCGACACGCCGTAGCCGACGAGCACGAGGCTCACTTGCGACGGCGTGAAGCCGGCGATCTGCTCGAGCAGCGGGGCCATGTACGTGAACGCGATCAGCGAGCCGCCGTAGCCGACGGCCGTCATCGCATAGACCAGCAGCAGGCGCGGCTGCGCGAGCACGCGGAACTGGCGGGCGAGCGGCGCGGGCGGCGTTTGCGGCAAGCCGCGCGGCACGAAGGCGACCGCGCCGACGAACGCGACGAGGCCGAACAGCGCGACGACCAGGAATGTCGCGCGCCAGCCGAAGTGCTGGCCGATGAAGGTGCCGAGCGGAATGCCGGCGACGAACGCGACGGTCATCCCGCTGAACATCGTCGCGATCGCGCTGGCGGCCTTCTCCTTCGGCACGAGCGTGGTCGCGATGATCGAGCCGACCGAGAAGAACACGCCGTGCGCGAGGCCGGTGAGGACGCGCGCGACGATCAGCGATTCGTAGCCGGGCGCCTGCCAGGCCACGAGGTTGCCGACGGTGAACAGCGCCATCAGCGCGGCGAGCAGCGTCTTGCGCGGCACGCGGCCGGTGAGCGCGGTGAGGAGCGGCGCGCCGATCGCGACACTCAGGGCGTAAAGGCTGACGAGCAGGCCGGCGGACGGCAGGCTGACGCCGAGGTCGGCGCCGATCGTCGGGATCAGCCCGACGATCACGAATTCGGTGGTACCGATGGCAAATGCGCTGAGGGTCAGCGCAAGCAGGGCGAGTGGCATGACGGGTGCTCCAGGGTCCGGTGAGGATGGAGCGCAGTGTGCCGCCTTTACTTTTGCTGAAAAACAGGTCTATAAACCAAATTGTTTTGATTTGAAATCAAGAATGCAGCGATGAAGATTACGCTCGATGAACTCCAGGCCTTTGCCGCCGTGGTCGACTCCGGTTCGATCACGGCAGCCGCGCAGCAGCTCGATCTCACGGTGTCGGCGACGAGCCGCACGCTCGGGCGGCTCGAGGAGAAGCTGAAGACCACGCTGCTGCGCCGGACCACGCGCCGGCTCGAGCTGACCGAGGAAGGGCGCGCGTTCCTGCAGGATGCGCGCGCGATCATCGAATCGGTCGAGACGGCGGAAGAGCAGATGCTCGCGCGGCGCGAGATGCCGTCGGGGCGGCTGCGCGTGGATGCGGCGACGCCGTTCATGCTGCACGTGATCGTGCCGCTCGTGCGCGGCTACCGCGAACGCTTCCCGAAGGTCGAGCTGGAGCTGAACAGCAACGAGGGCATCATCGACCTGCTGGAGCGGCGCACCGACGTCGCGTTCCGCATCGGCCGGCTGAAGGATTCGACGCTGCACAGCCGCCGCATCGGCGCCAGCCGGATCCGCATGCTCGCGAGCCCGGCGTACGTGGCGGCGCACGGCCAGCCGCGCAAGGTGGAGGATCTCGACAAGCACACGCTGCTCGGCTTCACGCAGCCCGAATCGCTGAACGTGTGGCCGATCCTCGGCACCGACGGCGAGCCGTGCCGCATCGAGCCGGGCATCCGCTCGTCGAGCGGCGAGACGCTGCGGCAGCTTGCGCTCGACGGCGCGGGCGTCGTCTGCCTGTCGGATTTCATGACCGCGCAGGATCGCGAGGCGGGCCGGCTCGTGCAGGTGCTCGCGCGCCAGACGCTCGAGGTCGAGCAGCCGATCCACGCGGTGTACTACCGCAATACCGCGATTTCGTCGCGGATCGCGTCGTTCGTCGATTACCTGATCGAGGCGCTGGGCGGTAGCGGCAACGATGCACCGGGGCGGCGCAAGACGGCGTCGTGGATGGAGCCGCGCTAGGCGGCGGCCGGGACAGCGGGGCGGGTTACGCCCCGTGCGATTTGACGTGCGATCCGGCGTGCCGTACTCCGGCACGCCGTCGCGTGGCGATTACGCCTCTTCGGACCAAGACATCCCGTCGCGCGCGAGCAGCGCCGACGAAGCCGCGGGCCCGAACGTGCCGGCCGTGTACAGGCGCGGTCGATCACCGAGCTGCTTCCAGCCGTCGAGGATCGGTTCGACCCACGACCACGCGGCTTCGAGCTCGTCGCGGCGCATGAAGTGCGTGAGGCGGCCGCGGATCACGTCGATCAGCAGACGCTCGTACGCTTCCGCGCGCCGCTCCGGAATCGCCTGCTGCAGGTCGAGGTTCAGGCTCACGGGCACCATGTTCATCCCGCTGCCCGGTTCCTTCGCGAGCATCTGCAGCTGGATCGACTCTTCCGGCTGGAGCTGGATCACGAGACGGTTGCTGTAGTGGCGCGGGCCGGTCGGGATGATCGAGAACGGCATGTCCGCGAACTCGATCACGATTTCCGACTGGCGGCGCTGCAGCCGCTTGCCGGTGCGCAGGAAGAACGGCACGTTCGCCCAGCGCCAGTTGTTGATGTGCGCGCGCAGCGCGACGAAGGTTTCCGCGCGGCTGTCCGCCGGCACGTTGTCTTCCTCGAGATAGCCCTTCACCGGCTGGCCGTCGACCGCACCGGCCGTGTACTGGCCGCGTACCGTGTCGCGCGCGACGTCGGCCACCGCCATCGGCCGCAGCGAGCGCAGCACCTTCAGCTTCTCGTCGCGCACCGCATCCGGGTCGAGCGACACCGGCGGCTCCATCGCGACGATGCACAGCAGCTGCAGCAGGTGGTTCTGCACCATGTCGCGCAGCGCGCCGGTATGGTCGTAGAAGCCCGCGCGGCTGCCCACCCCGACCGTCTCCGCCACCGTGATCTGCACGCTGCGGATGCTCGGCGCCTGCCACAGCGGCCCGAAGATCGGGTTGCCGAAGCGCAGCACCATCAGGTTCTGCACGGTTTCCTTGCCGAGATAGTGGTCGATCCGATAGATCTGCGATTCCTCGAAGTGCTTGCCGACCGCATCGTTGATCGCCTTCGCGGACGCGAGATCGTGGCCGAGCGGCTTTTCGAGGACGACGCGCGAGTGCTTGTCGACGAGATGCGCGGCCGACAGGTTGTCGCAGATGGTGGTGAACAGCTCCGGCGACGTCGACAGGTAGAACACGCGGATCGCATCGCCGCGCGCCGCTTCCGCGAGGCGCAGGTAGTCGTCCGGTGCGTTCACGTCGATCAGCACGTACTTGAACAGGTCGAGGAAACGGCTCCAGGCCGCCGGATCGAACGCCTTTTCGTCGATGAACGGGCGCGACTGCTCGTCCATGAACTTGCGATAGCCGTCGATGCCCCAGTCGCGGCGGCCGACCGCGATGATGCGCGTCTCGGGCGGAAGGTTGCAGTGCAGGTGCGCCATGTACAGCGCGGGCAACAGCTTGCGGGCGGCCAGGTCGCCGCCGCCGCCGAAGATGATCATGTCGACGGGCCGGTCGGCTCCGGTCTGGGTAGGCTGATTCGTCATGGGAGGTTCGCGGTTTGAAACAGGGAACGTGAAACGAACATCGGCGGCGTCGGGCGCCGGTACGGCAAAACCCTAATAGTGCACGCTTTTGATGGATCGCGTGTGTGTCCGTTTTACGGTCGCGAAGCCGCCGGGCGGCGTATTGCCGTCGAAGGGACAGGAGTGAGCGCTGACATCGGGTTGGCTCGCCGGGCAGAGGCGAGCGGCCCGTCGGCCCCGGCACATGAGGGCGAGCGTCGGCCGGCGCCGCCCGCGTGCTGCGATCGACGGGCGCGGCCGTCGTCTCAACCAGCCTGTTCCACCAGCGCCTGCACGTCCTGCCCGGCCTTCGCGATGGCCGCTTGCACCGCCTCGGCGCCCAATACGGTGCCTTCCACGCGCACTTCGCGGACGTCGGTGATCCCGATGAACCCGAGCAGATGCTTCAGATAGCCGGACTGGTAGTCGAACGGCGCATACGGGCCTTCCGAAAAGATGCCGCCGCTGGCGGTGACCAGATAGACCTGCTTGCCTTCCACCGTGCCGGCGACGCCGCCTTCGACATAGCGAAACGTGACCTGCGGCCAGATCACGCGGTCGAACCACGCGCGCAGCTGCGTGGACGGGCCGAAGTTGGTCATCGCGGAGCCGATCACGACGATGTCGGCGGCGCGCAGTTCGTCGACCAGCGCTTGCGCCAGCTCGACGGCCTCCGCTTGCTCGGCGCTGCGCGCCTCCGGCGGCAGCATGCGGCCGCCGACGTAAGCATCGTCGATATGCGGCAGCGGGTCGGTGGAGAGATCGCGCAAGGTCACGGTGCTGTTTGCGTCGCGCGCTGCGAGTTGCCGCGCGAGGTCGTGCGCGAAGCGCGTGGACAGGCTGTCGGTGCTGCGGGGGCTGGAGGTGATCAGCAGGATGCGGCTCATGAGCGTTCCTTTCGGGATAAGATGAGAACCCGGTAACTTTCAGTGACTGAGTTACCGAAAAGCATGTGGAATGCTAGGGTTCGCGCCCGGGCCCCACAAGAACGCACAGGGTTGTGCCCCAGTTACATCGATGTTCCTGCCACCATGTCCCGACCCAGCGAAGACGACTGCCAGGCGACCCGCCAGATCCTCGATCGCATTGGCGACAAGTGGAGCCTCTACATCATCGCGACGCTGAACGACGGTTCGCGGCGCTTCAACGAGCTGAAACGCGAGATCGAAGGGATTTCGCAGCGCATGCTGACGCTGTCGTTGCGCGGGCTGGAGCGCGACGGGCTGGTCACGCGGACGGTGTTCCCGACGATTCCGCCGCGCGTCGACTACGCGCTCACGCCGCTCGGCGCAACGCTGCTGGAGCCCGTGATGGCGCTCGTCAGGTGGGCGGAGCAAAACAAGCAGCCGATCGCGCAAGCGCGCGAGCGTTTCGACGAGGCGGCCGATGCGGCGCCGACGCCGGGCGAGGGCGTCGTTTACCGCAGTCGATAGGGGCGCGGCCGCCGCGTCCCCGAGCGTCGTGTGCGCTCAGCGCCCGAGCGCGTAGAACTCGGCATTCGGCCGCATGTTCGTCACGTTCGCGATGCGGTTGGACATGCCGAAGAAAGCCGAGATCGCCATGATGTCCCACACGTCTTCTTCGACGAAGCCGTGCGACTCGAGCGCGTCGAAGTCCGCTTCGCCCACCTCATGCGCGGCCTGCGACACCTTCATCGCGAAGTCGAGCATCGCCTTCTGCCGGGCGGTGATATCGGCCTTGCGGTAGTTGGCGGCGACCTGGTCCGCGATCAGCGGGTCCTTCGCGCGAATGCGCAGGATCGCACCGTGCGCGATCACGCAGTACTGGCACTGGTTCGCGCTGCTGGTGGCCACGACGATCATCTCGCGCTCGGCCTTGCTCAGGTTGCCCGGCTTGTCCATCAGCGCGTCGTGGTAGGCCATGAACGCGCGAAACTCGTCGGGACGATGCGCCAGCGTCAGGAATACGTTCGGGATGAAGCCCGACTTTTCCTGGACGGTCGCGATGCGTTCGCGAATGTCCTCGGGCAAGTCTTCGAGCGCGGGCACGGGAAAGCGGCTGATGGGTGCGGTGTGTGCGTCGGTCATGAGGTCTCCTGGATAACGTGGCGCGGGCGTACTCGACGCGCGAGCCGCCGTCCGATTGAAGAAACGCCGGTGGTCGTCGGCGGCGTCATGCGTTGACGTCGACGACGATGCGGCCGCGCACCTTGCCGTTGATCAATTCCCCGGCAAGCGGGATGGCGTCGCCCAGGCCGACCTGGTGACTGATCGCGCCCAGCTTCTCGACGTCGAGGTCGGATGCGAGCCGGCGCCACGCTTCCAGGCGGTCGGCGCGCGGGCACATGACGCTGTCGATTCCGACGAGCGTGACGCCTCGCAAGATGAACGGCATGACGGTCGCGGGGAAATCGAAGCCCGCGGCCAGGCCGCAAGCCGTCACGACGCCGCGGTAGCGCGTGGTCGCGCACACGTTGGCGAGCACGTGGCTGCCCGCCACGTCGACTGCGCCGGCCCAGCGTTCCTTGCCCAGCGGCTTGCCGGGCTCGCTGAATTGCGATCGCTCGAGGATCTCCGCCGCGCCGAGCTGCCGCAGGTAGTCGGCATCGGCGGGGCGGCCCGTTACCGCGACGACGCGGTACCCCAGCTTGGCGAGGATGGCGGTGGCGACGCTGCCCACCCCGCCTGCCGCGCCGGTCACCACGATCTCGCCGTCGTTCGGGCGCACGCCATGTCGCTCCAGCGCCATCACGCACAGCATCGCGGTGTAGCCCGCCGTGCCGATGGCCATCGCCTGTTGCGGCGAAAAGGCGGACGGCAGCGGCACCAGCCAGTCTCCGTCGACGCGGGCCTTTTGCGCGAGGCCGCCCCAGTGCGTTTCGCCGACGCCCCAGCCGTTGAGTACGACCTGGTCGCCGGGGCGATAGTCCGGGTGCGTGCTCGCTTCGACTTTGCCGACCAGATCGATGCCGGGCACCATCGGGAACTTGCGGACCACCGGGCTCTTGCCGGTGATCGCCAGTCCGTCCTTGTAGTTCAGCGTCGAGTAGCCGACGCGGATCGTCACGTTGCCGGCGGGCAACTGCGCGTCGTCCAGCGTCTGGAGCCGCGCGTGCTGGCCGGTTTCGTCCTTGTCGATCACGATGCCTTGAAACATGTGTCCTCCTTTCTAGACCGATCGTCTAATAAATAGCAAAAAAATTTCAGCGTCGAGGCAATCCATTGAAGAAAAACTGCGCGAACAGCACGAGCGGCCCGTCGCTGCGTTCGAGCTTCGCGCGCAGCACCGCGCCTTCCCAGCCGATCCAGAAGAACGCGGCCAGCGCGGCGGGGTCGGCGGAATCCCCAACCTCGCCCGCCTGCTGCGCGGCGCCCAGGCATTCGGCCAGACGGCGCTGCCAGTCTTCGAACGTCGCACGCAGCCGTTCGCGGAAGCTTTCCGGCAGCGTGCCCATTTCCTGTCCGAGGTTACCGATCAGGCAGCCGCGGCTGTACGCATAGCGGGCCATGCCGTCGCGGGCGTCGTCGACGAACGCCCGCACGCGCTGCAGCGGCGAGCGTGCCGGGTCGCTGAAATGGCGATCCAGCTTGCGCGCGAAGAACTCGGCGTAACGGTCGATCAGTTCGAGGCCGAACGCTTCCTTGCTGTCGAAGTAGTGATAGAAGGAGCCCTTCGGCACGCCGGCGCGCCCGAGGATCTCGTCGAGCCCGGTGGCGGAAAAGCCCTTTTCGGTGAGGATCTCGAGCCCGGTGCGCAACAGCATGTCACGCGTGGCGACGAGGTCGTCGTGCTGCTTGGGTGGCCTGCCGCGGCGGCGAGGCGGATCGATTCGAGCGTCCATGGCGGAATAATAGACCGTTCGTCTCAAAAATCAATGGCCCGTGTGCCGGGCCGGTCGGACGGGCCGTCGCGTCGGTGCTGCGCTGCAGGTGTCACGCACCCGGCCCGCGCGTGGCGTCGTGCGAATATGTCCGCGGGCAGGCGACGAACGGCGCGTCGACCTGAACCCGGCCTTTGCCAAAGCGGCGATCAGCTGCCGTACATGTGCTCGCAGAGCGCGACACTCGCGCCCAGCTTCCGCGACAGATCGGCGGCCGCATCCAGCTGTGGTCGATCCAGCTCGCCCGACTCGTGCGCGACACTGAGGCGGGATGCGGGACCGGAAAGCGTCAGCGCCGCCATGAACTTGTCGCCGGCGCCGAAAACCGGCACCGCGAACGCTGCCGTATGCACATCGCGCGCACCCGCGGTGAAGAGGGGCAGTGCCGGCGGCTTGTCATAGATCGGTTCGCCGAGTCCCCAGAAACGGATCACCTGGCTGATGGCCGTGTCATCGAGCGGCAGCATCGTCCCCGCGAGCCGCGTTTCACGCAGGCCTTCGGACGGCTCGACCCGAAACAGGCAGAGCCGGTGCCCGCTGTCGTGCACGTAGTACGATGCGCTTTCCTTCGTCAGCGCGGCCAGCGCATGCAGCGCCGGTTCGACCACCGTGGACAGATGGAAGGACTGCTCGTACAGCTTGCCGAGGTACAGCACGCGGTGCCCAAGCGAATAGTTGCCGGACTGCGCGCGCACGACATAGCCCATTCGCTCCAGCGAGTTCATCAGCCGATAGACCGTCGTCTTGTGCATGCCGGATGCCTGCGACAGCGTCGCGAGCGATTGCGATTCGGCGCCGGGCTTGAAGCAGTCCAGCAGCGAAAGCGCCTTTTCCACGGCAACGACACCGTCGTTTCCCATTCCTTTTCTCCGGTCGACATTCACCCGGAATTGTACAGAGTAAAACGCTGGTTTACCACGTAAAAGGGTAAACGCCAGTGCCATGACGCGTCTCCTCTGGTTATATTGATTTCACCATGTACACCAGTGTTTTACAGAGTACAACGCTTAACCTGAGGTCGAATCATGAGCAACCCATCCGCCAGCCTTTCGCCGATCACCCGCGACATCGAACGCGTCTCGCCGGAACTCGTTCAGGCTGCCGCGCGCTACCAGGCCGCGATCCTGGCCGACGTCGCGGGCCGACGCGGCACGGTGCATGGCCGCGTGCGGCCGTTGTCGCCGAAGATGAAGGTCGCCGGCCCGGCGGTCACGGTCGAAGTCCGCGCGGGCGACAACCTGGCGATCCATGCGGCGCTCGCCGTCGCGAAACCGGGCGACGTCGTCGTGGTCGACGGCAAGGGCGACATCTCGTGCGCGCTGCTCGGCGAAATCATGGCGGCGCAGGCGAAGGCGAGCGGCATCGCCGGCATCGTCATCGACGGCGCGGTGCGCGACGCGCACGAACTGGCCAACGGCGACTATCCGGTCTTCGCGGCCGGCCTCAATCCGTGCGGCCCGACCAAAAGCGTCGCGGGGCGCGTGAATGCGCCGATCTCGCTGGGCGGCACGGCGGTGAGTCCGGGCGACCTGGTGGTCGGCGACGCCGACGGCGTCGTCGTCATTGCGCGCGCCGACGTCGCGCGTATCGTCGATCTGGCGCAGAAAAAGCTCGACTTCGAAACCGCGCGTATCGCAGCGATCCACAAGGGCGACCTTCGTCCGGGCTGGATCGAGAAGGAACTGCGCGCAGCCGGCATGCTGGCCGAAGGCGAGGCACTCTGATGCAGATCGCTTCGCACAAGCCCGTGGTCCTCGTGACCGCCGCCGACCTTGCGCCGCAAGCGCTCGAGATGCTCGCGCAGTTCGACGTCGTGTTCGCCGGCAAGCAACCGACCGAGGACGACATCGTGGCGCTCTGCGCCCAGCACAAGCCGGTCGCGATCATTGTCCGGTACGGCAAGGTCAACGGCCGCATCATGGACGCCGCCGAAAACCTGCAGGTGATTTCGAAGCACGGCAGCGGCATCGACGTGATCGATCAGGACGCAGCTGCCGCGCGCGGCATCGCGGTGCGCGCCGCGGTCGGCGCGAATGCGGCCGCCGTCGCCGAGCACGCGTGGGCGCTGCTGCTTGCCTGCGCGAAGTCGGTTCCGCAACTCGACATCCGCATGCGCGAAGGCCATTGGGACAAGTCGACGCACAAGTCCGTCGAACTCGACGGGCGCACGCTCGGCCTCGTCGGGCTCGGTGCGATCGGCCGGCGCGTGGCCGCGATCGGCACGGCGTTCGGCATGAAGGTGCTCGCGTTCGATCCGTTCGCGAAGGAAGCGCCCGCCGGCGTGAAGCTCGTGCCGCTCGACACGCTGTACGCGGCGTCGGACGTCGTGTCGCTGCATTGTCCGTTGACGGCCGACAACCGCCGGATGCTCGACCGCGACACGCTCGCGCGTTTCAAGCGCGGGGCGATTCTCGTCAATACCGCGCGCGGCGGCCTGATCGACGAAGCCGCGCTGGCCGACGCGCTGGCGAGCGGCCACTTGCGTGCGGCCGGGCTCGACAGCTTCGACGTGGAACCGATGACGGTGCCGCACCCGTTCCAGCAGATCCCCAACGTGATTCTGTCTCCGCATGTCGGCGGCGTGAGCGATGCCGCGTACGTGAACATGGGCAAGGGTGCGGCGGCCAACGTCCTCGCGGTGCTCGACGAACGCGCGCACAGCGCGGCTTGAACCCTGGACATCGAGGTACGCATGTTTTATCTGACGAGCCCCGACGTGCGCGAAGCCGACGTGTTCACGCGCATGCCGGAGAAGTTTCGCAAGCCGGACGTCCGCACGGAATGGGCACGCGCGAATCGCGGCGGCATGGTCACCGATTCGTTTCTCGAAGGGCCGGTGTGGGATCCCGACGGCTATCTGTTCGTGACCGACATTCCGCACGGGCGCATCTTCCGCATTTCGCCGTCGGGAGAATGGGATCTCGTCGTCGAATACGACGGCGAGCCCAACGGAATGAAGCGCTTCGACGCAGCGCACCTGATCATCACCGACTACCGGAACGGCCTGATGCTGCTCGATATCGAGCGCGGTGAAATTCGCCCGTATCTCGAGCGCCGCAACACCGAGCGCTTCAAGGGCGTGAACGACCTGACGTTCGACTCGGCCGGCAACATTTATTTCACCGACCAGGGGCAGACCGGGCTGCACGATCCGACGGGCCGCGTGTATCGGCTCTCGCCCGACGGCAAACTCGACATGCTGCTCGGCACCTGCCCGAGCCCGAACGGGCTCGTGCTGTCGCGCGACGAGAAGGTGCTGTTCGTCGCGATGACGCGCGGCAATGCGGTGTGGCGCATGCCGCTGCAAGCCGACGGATCGGTCACCAAGGTCAGCCCGTTCTTCACGTCCTACGGGCCGAGCGGCCCCGACGGCCTCACCGTCGATCTCGAAGGCCGGCTGTTCGTCGCGAATCCGGGGCTCGGCCGCGTGTGGGTGCTCAACCACTGCGCGGAGCCCGTCGAGATCCTGACCGGGCCGAAAGGGGCGTCGCTCACGAGCGTGTGCTTCGGCGGCGCCGACATGAAGACGCTCTTCATCACCGAATCGACATCCGGTTCGGTCCTGAAAGCGGACATGCGCATTGCCGGCCCGTTGCCAAAACAGGCCGCGAACAAGGACTGACACCCGCGAACCGGGAAGCCGCTCACCGGTTTCCCGCCCGTATGCCGAAAGATCGCGCCGCCAGTCGCGCGACGAAGGAGACAAGCATGACCATTTCGCACGCGCTGCGTGCCGGCGATGACGCACCGCGCGCCGACGCCTCGTCCGCGGAGCGCCTGGCCGGCGACGATTACGCGGCCAGCGAGCGCACGCTCGCGAAGGCGTTCCGGCGCATTCTGCCGTTCATCTTCGTCTGCTACGTGATCAGCTATCTCGACAGGACCAACGTCGGTTTTGCCGCGCTCACGATGAACAAGGATCTCGGTCTGACGGCGGAGCAATTCGGTGTCGGTGCCGGCCTGTTCTTCATCGGCTACTTCCTGTTCGAGATTCCGAGCAACCTGATCATGCAGAAGGTCGGCGCGCGCGTGTGGATCGCGAGAATCATGATCACGTGGGGCCTGTTCTCGATGGCGACGGCGTTCGTCGTCGGACCGAAAAGCTTTGCGGCGGCGCGCTTTCTGCTCGGGCTCGCCGAGGCGGGCTTCACGCCCGGCATCTACCTGTATTTCACGCACTGGTTTCCCGGCAAGTGGCGCGCGAAGGTAACGGCCGCCTTCCTCGTCGGCATCCCCGTCGCGAACATGATCGGCTCGCCGATTTCCGGTGCGCTGCTCGAACTCGGCGGCCTGCACGGGCTGCGCAGCTGGCAGTGGCTGCTGCTGATCGAAGGCGTCCCTGCGGTGATGCTCGGCATCGCGTGCCTGTTCGTGCTCGCCGACCGTCCCGAGAAAGCCGCGTGGCTCAGTGACGAAGAGAAGGCGTCGCTCGCGAAACGCCTCGCGTTCGAGCAGCGCGACATCGGCGCGAAGCACGGCAGCAAACTGCGCGACGCGATGACGAACTGGCGCGTGTTCGTGCTCGCGTTAGTCAACTTCTGCGGGATCGTCGGCTCGCTCGGCGTCGGCTTGTGGATGCCGCAGATCATCAAGCAGTTCGGCGTCGAACACGCGGTGGTCGGCTGGCTGACGGCCATTCCGTATGCGATCGGTGCCGTCGTGATGCTCTGGTGGGCGCGTCTCGCCAATCGCGCGGCCCACCGCATTCCGTATGTCGCAGGCGCACTGGCTGTCGCCGCCGTGGCGTTGTGTGCGAGCGCCTTCATTCATGCGCCGGTTTTCAAGCTGATCGCACTGTGCGTCACGGTGAGCGGGATCCTCGCGTTCCAGGCGACGTACTGGGCCATCCCGTCAGGATTCCTCACCGGCCGCGCCGCCGCGGGCGGGCTCGCGCTGATCGTGTCGGTCGGCAATCTCGGCGGCTTCGTCGGGCCGTCGCTGATCGGCGCGCTCAAGCAATTCTCCGGCGGCTTCACCGCGCCGCTCATCGCCGTGTCCGGCGTGCTGCTGCTCGGCGCGTTGACCATCGCTTGGCTCGGCGATCCGGGCTCGGGCGCCGGCGAAGCGCGTGTTGCCCGCGAGCCCTGAATTTTCCTTCGTCCGACCCATCCATAAAAAACAGTTTGGAGACTCCATGTTGTCG
Source organism: Burkholderia sp. AU27893 (assembly GCF_002223205.1). Lineage (NCBI taxonomy): Bacteria > Pseudomonadati > Pseudomonadota > Betaproteobacteria > Burkholderiales > Burkholderiaceae > Burkholderia > Burkholderia sp. AU27893. The sequence goes on from NZ_NKFD01000003.1 coordinate 299,798, forward strand.
AATCAGGCCAGCCGCAATACCCGCCCGACCTCCCGCTTCGTGCTCGGCGCCATCACCGTCGCGAGCGCGACCTCGTGGTGCGGTGCCGCCCAGGCAGAAAGCAGCGTCACGCTGTACGGCATTGCCGACGTCGGCATCGAGCACATCAACAACACGAGCACCGGCGGCGCGCAGACGCGCGAAGTGTCGGGCAATCTGTCCGGTTCGCGCTGGGGATTGAAGGGCGTCGAGGATCTCGGCGCCGGCATGAAGGCCATTTTCCAGCTGGAAGACGGCTTCAACATCAATGACGGCACGACCGCGCAGTCGACGAAAGGCCTCGGTTCGAATGCCGCCACGACGTCGCGGATTTTCGGCCGGCAGGCGTGGGTCGGGCTGGCGTACCGGGGCCAGCAGTTGACGTTCGGTCGCCAGAATGCGCTCTTCTACGAACAGGCCGTGGCCTTCGACCCGATGGGCGCGTCGTCGCGGTATTCGTTGCTGTCGCTCGACTACGCGGCGGCCGCGCGTATCGACAATTCGGCGAAGTACACCGGCGTGTTCGGTCCGCTCACGGCGCAGGCCATGTACAGCACCCGCTACGACACCGGGTACGGCGCCGAGGTGCCGGGCGCGCAACTCACCGGCCGCTTCTTCAGCGGGGCGTTGACGTTCGCGCAAGGGCCGCTCGCCGCGAGCGTGTCGTACGAGCAGCGCAACAGCAACACCGTCGCGACGAACACGCGCACCGAGCGACGCGCGACGGCCGCCGCGTCGTATGCGATCGGACCGGTGAAGGGATTCGCCGGTTATCGCTATCTTCAGGCGTCGAACGCGTTCCTGCCGGCGAACCCGATCCGTCTCGCGAACGGTTCCGAAGCCAGCGCCGCGAACCTGTACTGGGCCGGCGCGCAATACGCGGTGTCGCCGGCGTTCGTGGTCACGGCAACCGCCTACTACCAGGACGTGCATTCGACCAGCGCCGATCCGTGGCTTGCCGTGCTCTGTGCCGACTATCTGCTGTCGAAGCGCACCGATATCTATGCGACGGCCGGTTTCGCGCGCAACAAGGGCGGCTCCGCGCTCGGCGTGAACGGCTATGGCACGGTCGCGCCCGATCACAACCAGACGGGCGTGGTGATCGGCATGCGCCAGAAGTTCTGAGGCGCGTGCGATGCAGACCGTTCACGCGCCCCATCTGCCCGTCCGGCCCGAGTGGCTCGCCTTGCGCGACGAGCCGGTGCTCGAACCCGAGCTTGCCATCGTCGACGCCCATCACCACCTGTGGGACCGCCAGACCGGTCGCTATCTCGCGGACGAGTTCGGTGCGGACGTGCGCAGCGGACATCGGGTCGTGTCGACGGTCTACGTGCAGTGTCGATCGATGTTGCGTGCAAGCGGGCCCGAGGCATTCAAGCCGGTGGGCGAAGTGGCATTCGCGAGCGGCGTCGCCGCGATGTTCGACAGCGGCGCATACGGCCCCACGCGGTGCTGCGAGGCCATCGTCGGCGGCGCCGATCTGTCGCTCGGCGTGGAGCTCGATGCGGTGCTCGACACGATGCTGCAGGTATCCGGCGGGCGACTGCGCGGGATTCGCAATCCGCTCGCGTGGCATGCGAGCCCCGACGTGCGATCGAGCCCGGTGACGCCGCCGCGCGACCGGATGTCGGATCCGGCTTTCCGGCGGGGCGTGGCGACGCTCGGCCGCTATGGGCTGTCGCTCGACGCGTGGGTCTATCACACGCAGCTCGACGACCTGTACGAACTCGCGCGCGCATGCGAGCACGTCACCGTCGTCATCGACCATTTCGGCGGTCCGCTCGGCGTGGGTCCGCATGCCGGCCAACGCGCGGAAGTCCATGCGCAATGGAAACGGCAACTCGCGCCTCTCGCCGCGCTGCCGAACACGCGCATGAAGCTCGGCGGCGCGGGCATGAGCGTATTCGGCTTCGACTTCGCCATGCGCGACCTGCCGCCGTCGTCGCAGGAACTGGCGGCCGCGTGGCAGCCGTATTTCGACACCTGCGTCGACCTCTTCGGCGTCGAACGCTGCATGTTCGAGAGCAACTTCCCCGTCGACAAGGGGATGTTCGGCTATCGCGTGCTGTGGAACGCCTTCAAACGACTCGCGTCCGCGATGTCGGCCGATGAAAAGGCCGCGCTATTCAGCCGGACGGCCGCATCGACGTATCGCATCACGCTTCCCGGAGACAACCCATGAAGACGAGTGCAACCGTGGCGACACAGGACATGACGTCCGCAGCCGCGGAAAAAGGGCTCACGCGCGTGACCGGTATCGAGTGGCGTTCGCTGTCGCTCGCGGGGCTCGGCTGGACGTTCGAGAGCTACGATTCGTTCCTGCTGTCGCTGCTGCTGCCGACGCTCGCGCTGCAGTTCGGGCTGAGCAAGGCGCAGCTTGGCATGTTCACGAGCGTCACGGCGGCCGGGCAGATCGTCGGCGGCATCCTGTTCGGCTTCGTGTCGGACCGGATCGGGCGCGTGCGCACCGCGCTGCTCTGCGTCGGCATCTACTCGCTGTTTTCCGGCCTGATCGCATTCGCGCCCGATGCGCATTCGTTCGCCGCGCTGCGCTTTTTCGGCGCGCTCGGCATGGGCGGAACCTGGACCGCCGGCGCGGCGCTCGTCGCGGAGACCTGGCACCCGAGCCGGCGCGGCAAGGGCGGCGCGCTGATGCAGATGGGCTTGCCGATCGGCGCGATTCTCGCGATCGCGATCTCGGGCATCGTCGGCGCCGCGCATGACGGATTGGCCGGCGACAGCTGGCGCGTGCTGTTCCTGATCGGCGCATCGCCGTTCTTCATTCTGTTCTGGCTTGCGCGCAAGACCCCGGAATCGCCGATCTGGCTCGAACGCAGGCACGCGAAGTCGCAGGCCCGCACGCTCGACACGGCAAGCCGCGAGAAGCTGAACGTGCGCGGCCTGCTTACCGCTTTCTGCTTCATCTTCTTTCTGCAGTACCTGTACTGGGGCGTATTCACGTGGACGCCGACGTTCCTCATCACGGTAAAGCACCTCGACTTCGTGCATAGCCTGAAGTTCGTGCTGGCGCTGCAGTTCGGCGCGATCACCGGATTCCTGCTGTTCTCGGCATGGGTCGACCGGCTCGGCCGGCGGCCGATGTTCCTGGCCTACCTGCTGGTCGGCGCGATGGCGGTCGGCGTGTATATCGTGTCGGCGAATCCGTTGCTGCTGATGACCGCGATCTTTCTGACCGGATTCAGCGTGAACGGCATCTTCGCGGGCGCCGGCCCGTTCCTCGCAGAGATCATCGGCAATACGGCTTCGCGCGGCTTCTTCATGGGCCTCGCGTACAACGGCGGCCGGCTCGGCGGTTTCATCGCGCCGTTGGTCATCGGTTCGCTGGCGTCGACGTCGGGCGGCTTCGTGCTCGGGCTCGCGACGACGATCGTCGCGTTCGTCGCCGCGGCCGCGGTCGTGCTGGTCGCGCCCGAAACGCGCGGGAAGGCGCTGTCATGAACGTGGCAACGCAAGCGGGGTGGGTGAACAGGCTGTTTCCTGCATTGACCGAGGCGTCGCTGCGGCGCTACCTGAGCGGGCAGGTCGCATCGGTGCTCGGCAGCTGGACGCAGAACGTCACGCTGAACCTGCTGATCTATCACCTGTCCGGCTCGGCGGCGATCCTCGCGCTGCTCAACTTCCTGCTGTACGGGCCGCAGTTGATCGTCGCGCCGGTGGCGGGCTCCCGCATCGGCTCGGCCAACGCGCGGCGCGTGACGCTCTGCGTGCTGGCGACGTCGCTGGTGTTGACGAGCAGCCTCTTCACGTTGTCGCTGCTCGGCCTGCTCGGCGTGAAGCTGATCCTCGCGCATGCGCTGGCGATCGGCGTGTCGAGCGCGGTGGAAACGCCGGCGCGGCAGGTGCTGCTGCTGACGAGCCTTCAGGATGCGACCCACACCTCCAACGCGGTCGCGATGAACACGATGGTCTACAACGTCGGGCGCATGGTCGGCCCGACCATCGCCGGCTTCGTCTATCCGACGCTGGGCCCCAGGACGTCGTTTGCGATCTATGCGCTCGCGCTGTGCTTCATGGCGGCATGCGTGCGGTCGATCCGGACTGCGGCGGCGGGCCGCCCGTCGCGCGCGGAGAGCGGCTTGCGCGACGCGGTCGGCTACGTGCTGTCCGATGCGTTCTCGGCCCGCTATCTGCCGATCCTCGCGTGCATCGGCCTGTTCGCCGGCAGCTACCAGACGCTCGTGCCGCTGCTCGCGGATCAGGGCTTTCACGACGCGGCGCGCTTTACCGGCGTGTTCTTCGCGTGCGCCGGCGCCGGGTCGTTGAGCGCGGCGGTGCTGCTGTCGTCGGCGCTCGGGCCGCGTGCGTCGCACCGGTTCATCGCGTATGCGCCGTGGACGGCCGTCGGCGCGCTGGCCGTGCTGGCCGCGACCACCGATGCGGCGGGATCGATCCCCGCGTTCTATGCACTCGGCTTCAGCCTCACGTTCGCGGCCACGTCGACGAACGCGACCATTCAGCGCCAGTGTCCGGATCACGTGCGCGGGGGGCTCGTCGGGATGTACGGCATGGCCTACAACGGCACGATGCCGTTCGGTTATCTGCTCGTCGGCAGCGCATCCGAGGCGCTCGGCGTGCGACACACCTTCGCCGCCATGGCCGCCGTGCTCGCGTGCGGCGTCATCGCGGTCATCGCGTGGCAACGGTTCACAGGAACGCGCTCAGGCGCACAATAAACGGAGACAACATGCAAACCGGTTTCATGGACGCGTCCGCGATCGAGCGCCGGACCATACGGAAGGTCGTCTGGCGGCTCATTCCCTTTTTGATGATCTGCTACCTGCTTGCCTTCATCGACCGGGGCAACGTGGGGATGGCGTCGCTGCAGATGAACCATGACCTCGGGATGTCGGCGCAGGTGTTCGGTTTCGGCAGCAGCCTGTTCTTCATTTCGTACTTCTTTTGCGAAGTGCCGAGCAATCTCGCGCTGCAGAAATACGGCGCGCGAATCTGGATCGCCCGGATCATGATCACGTGGGGCATCGTGTCGGCGGCGACCGCGCTCGTGCACAACGCGACGACGTTCTACGTGCTGCGTTTCCTGCTGGGTGCGGCCGAGGCCGGCTTTTTCCCCGGCGTGCTGCTTTATCTGTCGTACTGGATTCCCGCGCAGTATCGTGCGCGGATCGTCGCGACGTTCATGGTCGCGATTCCGGCCGCGAGCTTCATCGGCTCGCCGATCTCCGCGCTGCTGTTGCAGATGGACGGCGTGTGGGGCCTGCGCGGATGGCACTGGCTGTTCATCCTCGAAGGCGTTCCGACCGTGCTGCTCGGCATCGCGTGCCTGTTCGTGCTGACGAACAAGCCGGACGACGCGAGGTGGCTCGACGACGACGAGCGCGCATGGCTCACGACCGCGCTGGCCGCCGGCCACAAGGCGCGCAAGAAGGTGCCGTCGCTGCCGCTTACGCAACTGTTCCGCAACCGCTACGTGCTGTGCCTCGCGCTCGTCGACACGTGCGCTTCCGCGGCAGGCAGCACGCTGTCCGTGTGGCAGCCCCAGTTGCTGAAGTCGTTCGGCTTGACCGTCATGGAGACCGGCCTGCTGAATTCGGTGCCTTACGCGGTGGCCTCCGTCCTGATGGTCTACTGGGGCCGTCGCTCGGACCGCGTCGGCGAACGGCGCTGGCACACGGCCGTGCCGATGCTGCTGATCGGCGTGGGCCTGTTCGCGACGTCGCTGAGCGGATCGCTGCTGCCGACGGTCTGCATGCTCTGCGCGGTGCTGGTCGGCGCGTATTCGTTCAAGGGCCCGTTCTGGGCGCTTGCGACCGACATGCTGTCCAACAGCACCGTGGCGGCCGGGCTCGCGACGGTCAACGCGATCGCGAACCTGCTCGGCGGCGGGCTGATGGTGAACGTGTACGGGTGGGTGAAGGCGGCGACGGGCAGCTACGCGCTCGCGTTGATGCCGCTCGCGATCCTCACGCTCGTGAGCGTCGCGACGCTGCTGCTGCTCACGCGCAATCATGCGTCGGGCAAGCTGGTCGGCAAGACGGGGACCATCTGATCATGGCGCGCATCGCGAGACGCGAATTCCTCCGGATCGCCGGCGCGACGCTGGCTTCGGCTGCATTGCCGAGGCTGGCCGCGGCCGACGAAACGTGGTCGAACGGCACCGAGCGGCCGGCGTTCCGGCTGCCCGACGGGGCGATCGACTGCCACATGCACATCTACGACGACCGGTTCCCGGTCGCGCCGGGCACGACGCTGCGCCCGCCGAATGCGACCGTCGCGCAATACCGGGGCGTGCAGACGCGGACCGGCGTGAAGCGCAACGTGGTCGTGACGCCGTCGACGTACGGGACGGACAACCGCTGCACGCTGGCGGCGCTCGCGCAGTTCGGTGACGACGCGCGCGGCGTGGCCGTCGTCGACGGCACCGTGAGCGACGACGAACTTCGGATGCTCGATCGCGGCGGCATCCGTGCGATCCGGTTCAACCTGAGCTATCCGGGCGCGACGACACTCGACATGCTGGCACCGCTCGCCGCGCGCATCGCGAACCTCGGCTGGCATATCGAGCTGGTGGTGCAGGGCGCGCGGCTGCCGGAGCTCGAGCGTCATCTTGCGGTGCTGCCGTGTCCGCTCGTCATCGACCATATCGCGCACGTGCCGCAGCCCGGCGGGCTCTCGTCGGCCGCGTTTCGCACCGCGCAACGCCTCGTCGACAAGGGCCATACGTGGATCACGTTGTCGGGGCCGTACGTCGACAGCAAGACCGGCGCGCCTGTCTACGACGACGTCGCGCCGGTCGCGAAGGCGCTGATCGACATGGCGCCGGAGCGCATGCTGTGGGGCACCGACTGGCCGCACCCGACGCAGAAGACGGACAAGCCGGACGATGCAAGCTTGCTGGACGTGATCGCCGGCTGGATCGGGCGTGCGGACTGGCAGCAACGGATATTCGTCACCAACCCGGCGAAGCTGTACGGATTTGCATAGATCGAAAGCCGCATGGCCAAACCGGGGATCAGCACTAACCCTGATTAAAAAACCTTATCACGGTGAAAAATTCCGCATCTTATTGAACCGATATCGGCTGGATATAGTGGCTCGCTTTCCCGCACGCACCCGTTGCATGCGCAGACAAACAGCCGGAGCCCCTTGATGTCCACCGATACCCGCTTCACCGAAGTCGAGGATCTGATGCCCGCCGCCGGCGGGTTGCGCGAGATCCGTCACCACATCCATCACCACCCCGAACTCGCGTACGAGGAGCACGACACGGCCGCGCTCGTCGCCGAGAAGCTCGAACAGTGGGGCTGGCAGGTAACGCGCGGGGTCGGCAAGACGGGCGTGGTCGGCACGCTGCGCGTGGGCGACGGCACGCGCAGCATCGGCATTCGCGCCGACATGGATGCGCTGCCGATCATCGAGGCGACGGGCCTGCCCTATGCGAGCGGCACGCACGGCAAGATGCACGCGTGCGGCCACGACGGCCACACGACGATGCTGCTCGGCGCCGCGCAACACCTCGCGAAGACCCGCAACTTCTCCGGCACCGTGCACCTGTATTTCCAGCCGGCGGAAGAGCATGGCGTCGACAGCGGCGCGAAGAAGATGATCGACGACGGCCTGTTCGAGCGCTTCCCGTGCGACGCGGTGTTCGGCATGCACAACCATCCGGGCGCGGCACCCGGCGTGTTCCTCACGCGGCGCGGCCCGTTCATGTCGGCCGGCGACAAGGCGATCATCACGATCGAAGGCGTCGGCGGCCACGCGGCCCGGCCGCACCTGACGGTCGATCCGGTGGTCGTCGCGGCGAGCATCGTGATGGCGCTGCAGACGATCGTCGCGCGCAACGTCGATCCCGCGCAGCCGGCGGTCGTCACGGTCGGCTCGATGCATGCGGGCACCGCGAACAACGTGATCCCGAACGGCGCGCGCCTCGAACTCAGCGTGCGCTCGTTCAGCCCCGACGTGCGCGCGCTGCTCAAGCGCCGCATCATCGAGCTGGCCGAAACGCAGGCCGCGAGCTACGGCGCAACCGCGCACGTCGAATACATCGAAGGCTACCCGGTCGTCGTCAATTCGGATGCCGAAACGGATTTCGCCGCGCAGGTGGCGCGCGAACTCGTCGGCGACGCGCACGTGGTCGAGCAGACCGACCTGTTGATGGGCAGCGAGGATTTCGCGTTCATGCTGCAGCAGCGGCCGGGTTCGTTCGTGCGGCTCGGCAACGGCGAAGGCGAAGACGGCTGCATGGTGCACAACCCGAAATACGACTTCAACGATCGCAACCTGCCGATCGGTGCGGCGTACTGGACGCGTCTCGTGGAGCGTTACCTGGGGCAGTGATGCCGGCGGCGGCGCGAGCGGCCGGCGCTTCCGGCCGCGTTGAGAGGAGGCGATAACGATGCAGAAAGACCATCTCGCGCTGCACCACGCGTCGACGGCGGCGGCCGAAGTCAGTCCCGTGCCCGGCGCGCCGGCCGCCACGCGGCGCGGTGCGATCGCCGCGGCCGTGATCGGCAACTGGCTCGAATTCTTCGATTTCACCGTGTACGGCTTCTTCGCGGTGCTGATCGGCAAGCTGTTCTTCCCGTCGAGCGACCCGACCACGTCGCTGCTGCTGTCGGTCGCGACGTTCGCCGCCGGCTTCTTCACGCGGCCGCTCGGCAGCGTCGTGCTCGGCGTCTATGCGGACCGCAAGGGGCGCAAGGCCGCGCTGAACCTGACGATCATGCTGATGGCGCTCGGCACGGGCCTGATCGCGATCGCGCCGACGTATGCGCAGGTCGGCGTGGCCGCGCCGCTGCTGGTCGTGTTCGCGCGGCTGCTGCAGGGCTTCTCGCAGGGCGGCGAATTCGGCGCGGCGACGTCGACGCTGCTCGAACAGGGCGGCACGTCGCGCCGTGCGTTCCGCGCGAGCTGGCAGCTCGCGACGCAGGGCGGCGCTGCGCTGATGGGCTCGGGTTTCGCGGCGCTGATGTCGAACACGATGACGAAGGACGCGCTGGAGAGCTGGGGGTGGCGGCTGCCGTTCCTAGTCGGCGTGCTGATCGCGCCGGTCGGGATGTTCTTGCGCCGCCGGCTCGCCGACGATGCGCCCGGCGAGCGCCATCACGGCATCGAACGCGGCGTGCTGCACGAGCTGTTCTCGAAGCACACGCGCACGGTGGTGCTGCTGATGCTCACGGTGATGGGCGGCACGGTGTCGACCTACATCCTGACGTTCTACATGCCGACCTACGCGATCCACACGCTCGGCCTGCCGATGAAGCTGTCGATGTTCGTCGGCGTCGCGTCGGGCTGCGTGATGCTGGTCACGTGCCCGCTGTTCGGCTGGCTGTCGGACAAGCTCGGCAGCCGGCGCCTGCCGATCTTCGTCGGCCGCGGCGTGCTGGTCGTGCTGCTGTTCCCGGCGTTCTGGCTGATGAATCATCACCCGACGCTGTCGGTGATCCTGCCGCTGACCGCGCTGATGCTGCTGTTCTATTCGCTCGGCTCGGCGTCGGAAATGGCGCTGATGTGCGAGTCGCTGCCGCGCCACGTGCGCGCGACCGGCATCTCGATCGCGTATGCGCTCGCGGTGACGATCTTCGGCGGCACCGCGCAGCTGATCGCGACCTGGCTCGTGAAGACGACCGGCAGCAAGCTCGCGCCGGCCGGCTACGTGGCCGCCTGCGTGGTGCTGTCGTTGATTGCGGTGGCGATGCTGCGCGAGACGGCACGGGATTCGATCGACTGATACGCGTCGCAGCACGGCACGACGGGCGGCGAGCGGCGATACGCGCTTACCGCCCGCGCACCACCCTCAGGTACGACGCGAGCATCGTCGCGAGTTCCTGCGCGGCCGGCGTCAGCGGCACGGCCGCGCGCTGCAGCAGGCAGATGTCCTGCGATTCGGCCTGTTCGCGCACGGGCACCTTCGCGAGCGCGCCGGCAAACGGCCCGTGGCGCGTCACGGCTTCGGTTTCGAGCGACAGGCAATCGGTCTGCGTGACGAGCTGCAGCGTCTCGAACATCCCTTCGACGGTGGCGAGGATCTTCGGCGGCGGCAGGCCGTGCACGTCGAAGTACGCGAGCAGCCGGTTGACGACGGGGTCCGCGCTCAGGTTCGGCGAGCGCGTCGACACCCATGCGTAGTCGGCCAGTTCGGCGAGCGATTGCGCATGCATCGCCGGATGCCCGTTGCGGCACACGACCACCGGCGCGGATGCACGCAGCGACGTAACCGCGAGATCGGTCGTGTCGGTCTGCTTCGCGACCAGCGCGATCGCGAAATCGACCGCGCTTTCCCGCAGCCAGCCGATCATCATCCGCGACGTGCCGGTGCGCAGGTGTACGTCGACCTTGTCGAAGCGCGCGCGGAACGCGCTCAGCACCGGCGCGAACGCGTCGATCAGCGGTTCGGCCACGAGGCCGAGCGTGACGGTGCCTTCGTACGCGCCGCTCAGTTGGCGGATTTCCCGCTCGACCTGCTCGCATTCGCCGAGGATCGACCCGGAGCGCGCGAGCAGCCGCTGGCCGACGGCCGTCGGCACGATCCCGCGATTGGTGCGCGTGAACAGCGTCGCGCCGAGCGTCGCCTCGAGGCTCTGCAACTGCTGCGTGACGCCGCTCTGCGCGAGATCGAGCGCGCGTGCGGCGGCGCGCAGGCTGCCGTGCTCGACGACGGCCTGGAAGATGCGGAGCTGGGAGAGCGTGAACGCCATGGGCAAGCGCGGGGCCGGTGATCGGGAAAAGTGATCATGATAAGTCAGCGGGCGATTCCGGCGGCGGCGCGTGCGCTCTACGATCGCAGGCAGTCCGGCTCGTGCCGTTTGCCCATCGTCCCGCCTTCGTCGACCATGAAACGTCCCTTCCTGCCGCTCGTTTCCCTATGCCTTGCGCTCGCGGCCGGTTCCGCGCACGCACTCGATGCGCGCGCCGTGCGCCTCGGTATCGATCCCACCTATCCGCCGATGGATTCGAAGGCGCCCGACGGCAGCCTGAAGGGCTTCGACGTCGATCTCGGCAACGAGATCTGCCGTCGCGCGCAGTTGCGTTGCCAGTGGGTCGAGCTCGAATTCTCCGGGATGATTCCCGCGCTGCAGGCGCGCAAGATCGACGCGATCCTGTCGTCGATGGCGATCACCGAGAAGCGCGAGAAGCAGATCCTGTTCTCGTCGAAGCTGTTCCGCTTCAAGTCGCGGCTCGTCGCGCGGGCCGGGAGCGGCGTCGACAGCACGACCGCGTCGCTTGCGGGCAAGCGCGTCGGCGTGCAGTCGGGCACGCAGTTCGAATCGTGGGCGCTCGCGCACTGGGCGCCGGCCGGTGTCGGCGTGATGCCGTACAAGAGCCAGGACGACGTGTTTGCCGATCTCGTCAACGGCCGCCTCGACGCGGCCTTGCTCGGCACCGTGGAGGCCGACTACGGCTTCCTGCGCACGCCGAAGGGCAAGGGCTTCGCGTTCGTCGGCGCACCGCTCGACCTGGGCGATCGCGGCGTCGGCATCGGCATGCGGCAGTCGGATACGGCGCTCAAGGCGTCGATCGACGGCGCGATCGCTTCGATGCTGAAGGACGGCACGTACGACCGGATCGCGAAGAAGTATTTCGACTTCAACCCGTACGGCGACTGAGCGCCGAGTCACCTCGACGTTTCACCCGCTTCTTCGTTTTCATTTCGTTCGGGACCACCGATGCAGATTCGCACCACGCCGCTCCTGTCGCCGTCGATCGGCACGCAGCGCACGCTGACGAGCTTTCATTTCGGGCCGGCCGACACCGGCCGCAAGATCTACCTGCAGGCCGCGCTGCACGCGGACGAGACGCCCGCGATGCTCGCGGCGTTCGTGCTGAAGCAGCGTCTCGCGCAGCTCGATGCCGACGGCCGGCTCGCAGCCGAGATCGTGCTCGTGCCGGTCGCCAATCCGGTCGGTCTCAATCATCATCTGCTCGGGCAGTTCATCGGCCGTTTCGATCTCGCGAGCGGCCGCAACTTCAATCGCGGCTTCCTGCCGCTCGCGGAGATCGCCGCGCGTGCGCGCGACCGGCTCGGCGACGACGGCGAGCGCAATCGCGCGATCGTGCGTGAGTGCGTCGGCGCGGCGCTCGACGAGATCGCGCCGCGCACGGAGTTCGATGCGCTGCAGCTCGCGCTGCTGAAGCTGTCGCTCGACGCCGAGGTGGTGATCGACCTGCATTGTTCGCTCGAAGCGGTGATGCACGTGTACACGAGCGATACCGCCTGGCCGGAAGTCGAGCCGCTCGCGCGTTATCTCGGCTCGGAGGTGTCGCTGCTCGCCGAGGATTCGGGCGGGCACGCGTTCGACGATGCGCATCACCTGCTGTGGTCGCAATTGCGGCAGCACTTGCCGGCGGGCACGCCGATGGCGGCCGGCACCGTGGCCGTGACGGTCGAGTGTCGCGGCCAGCGCGACGTGACGTACGACTATGCGGAACGCGATGCCGATGCGCTCGTCGACTATCTCGTCTGGCGCGGTGCGGTGCAGGGCGAACCCAAGCCGCTGCCGCCGCTCGCCGCGCCGGCCACGCCGCTCGCAGGCAGCGAGCAGTTCCATGCGCCGGTGAGCGGGATACTCGTGCACCGCGCGGCGATCGGCGCGACGATCCGCGCCGGCGATCCGCTGTTCGATATCGTCGATCCGCTGACGGACGCGATCACGACGATTTCGAGCGGCACCGACGGCGTGTTCTACATGCGCCGCGCGATTCGGTTCGTCACGGCGGGCGCACCGCTCGGCCGCGTGACGGGCACGGTGCCGGTGCGCAAGGGGATGTTGCTCGGCGCGTGAGCGGCGCAGTGTCCTACCCGTGTGCGACGCGGTTTCGTTCTTGTCAAATTGACCACGGTTCCGTGCGTCACTAAATTGTGCGGCGCGGAGTTCGCTCCGTGTTCCGTGAGAAGAACGTTGTAACCAAGTGGAGTTGATACGGGCAGCCTTGGGCTGCCCGTTTTTTTTGCGATGCGCCTACGGCAACGCGCTGTGGCGAAGGTCGTGAAACAGGTCGTAGACGAGCGTGCGCAACCACTGATGCCCTTCGTCGCGCTGATAGCGTTCATGCCAGAACTGCGCGATGTCGGCTGGCGCCGTGTCGAACGGCAGCGATACGGCGCGCACATCCTGCAGTCGCGCCAGCTCGCGGGCGAGGCGGCTGGGAATGCACGCGATGAGGTCGCTCGACGACACGATGCGTTCCAGCCCGAACGAATGCGCGAGCTGCAGCACGACATGGCGCGTGCTGCCCGCATGCGGCGACAGCGCGTAAAGCGCCGCTTCAAAGTGCGCGTGGCTGCCGGCCGTGGGCGTGTAGCTCACATGGTCGGCCGCGAAGAACTGCTCGGCGGTGAGCGTCGCGCCGATCGTCGGATGGTCGTTGCGCACGAGCGCGACGTAGGTTTCGTGGAACAGGCGCTGCTGATGGAAATCGGCATGCAGCCCGGTGAACATGCCGAGCGCGAGGTCGATTTGCCCGAGCTTCATCATCTGCTGCGCGGCATCGAGCGGCGGATCGGCCGTGACGATCCGGATGCCGGGCGCGACCCGGCGCAGATGCGCGACGAGCGGCGGCATGAAGATTGCCTGCCCGAGATCGCTCGTGTACAGGCGGAAGGTGCGGGTCGACGTGGCCGGGTCGAACGCGCGGCCGGCCTGCAGCGCGGTGCGCAGCGACGCGAGCCCTTCGTCGACGCGCGCCGCGATCGCGTCCGCACGCGGCGTGGGTTGCATGCCGTCGGCCGTCTTCACGAACAGCGCGTCGTCGAACAGCGTGCGCAGCCGCTTCAGCGCGTTGCTGACCGACGGCTGCGTGAGGTGCAGCGCGTCGGCGGCGCGCGTCGTGCTGCGTGTGCGGTACAGCACGTCGAACACGAGCAGCAGGTTCAGGTCGATGTTGCGCAGATCGGGGTCGTGTTCCATCGCGTCGGTCGGTAGGCGGGCATAGATGCCGTGAATGACGGTATTCAACGCCGCAATTTAACAGGGCGCCGCGGCCCTCCTATGCTGGTTCCGACTCGCCGCACCAAGGTGGCGCGGCGGCCCGGATCTCACAGGAGGCAGCATGCGGGACAAGATCGCACTCGAGGAGCACTTTGCCACGCCGGACACGATCGGCGATTCCGAACACTACTTTACCGCCGACATCTGGCCGGCGCGACGCCGTCAGCTGCTCGACGTGCAGGAGGAGCGCATCGAACGCATGGATGCGTGCGGGATCGGCTACGCGATCCTGTCGCTGAACGCGCCGGCCGTCCAGGCGATCACCGATACGGGGCGCGCGATCGACGTCGCGCGGCGCGCGAACGACCTGCTGGCCGAACAGGTCGCGCGCCGGCCCGACCGCTTCGGCGCGTTCGCGGCGCTGCCGCTGCAGGACCCGGACGCCGCCGCGCGCGAGCTGGCGCGGACGGTGACCGAACTCGGTTTCAAGGGCGCGCTCGTCAACGGCTTCTCGCAGATCGGCCACGCCGACAACGCGACTTACTACGACCTGCCGCAATACCGGCCGTTCTGGGCCGAGGTCGCGCGGCTCGACGTGCCGTTCTACCTGCACCCGCGCAATCCGCTGCCGAGCCAGCAACTGGCGATCGAAGGCCATCCGTGGCTGATGGGGCCGGCGTGGGAGTTTTCACGCGAAACGGGCGTGCATGCGCTGCGCCTGATCGGTAGCGGCCTGTTCGACGAACACCCGAACCTGACCGTGATCCTCGGCCATCTCGGCGAGCTCGCGCTGCATAACATCTGGCGCACGTCGCACTGGGCGTCCCCGAACGGCAAGAACCCGATGGGCGTGAAGGCGAAGCGCTCCTTCATCGATACTTTCCGCGCGCATTTCTACGTCACGACGAGCGGCAATTTCCGCACGATCGCGATGCGCAACGCGATCGACGAGATCGGCAGCGACCGCGTGCTGTTCTCGGCCGACTATCCGTTCGAATCGATGGAGGAGGCGAGCGCGTGGTTCGACGCTGCCGAGATCGGCGACAACGACCGGGAGAAGATCGGGCGCGACAACGCGAAGCGCTTGTTCAAGCTGGACTGAGCGGAGCGGGCGCCGCCGATTCGTCGGAACAATCCGGCGATGCATGGCAGCGCGCGGTTCGGTGGTATCGAATGGAGTTCGCAGTACGAATGAGTCGTTGATATTGAACGGGACGATCGGCAACGGCCGCAGCAGACGGGCGTGCCGCATCGTCCGCCGCGCCCGGTGCACGCGGCAGGCACAGGCCGTCCGGCGACGATAAAACGAAGGAGACACCCTCTTGCAACCCACTCCCGCATTCGACGTGCAGCGCTGGATCGACGCGCTGCCGTTCTCACGTTTTCAACTGGCGATTGCCTTGCAGTGTTTCGCCGTGGTCGCGCTCGACGGGCTCGATACTGCGCTGATCGGCTTCGTCGTGCCCGCGTTGCGGGGCGACTGGCATGCCGGCACGACCGGCATCACGCTGTTGCTGGCGTCCGGGTTGGTCGGTCTCGCGGTTGGCGCGTTCTTCGCCGGGCCGCTCGGCGACCGGCTCGGCCGCAAGCGCCTGCTGGTCGGGTCTGTCCTGTCGTTCGGCCTGTTCAGCACGCTGTGCGCGGTCGCGCCGGAAATTCATTCGCTGACGGTGATGCGTTTCCTGACCGGTGTCGGCCTTGGTGCGGCGATGCCGAACGCGATCGCGATGACGTCCGAGTACAGCCCGCGCGCGCGCCGCGCGCTGGTCGTCACGACGATGTTTTGCGGCTTTACGTTCGGTTCCGCGGCGGCGGGGTTCATCGCCGCGCACGTGATTCCGCGTTACGGCTGGCATGCGATGTTCGTCATCGGCGGCGTGCTGCCGATCGCGCTCGGGCTCGTGATGCTCGCCGCGCTGCCCGAATCGATCCGCTTCCTGATTCATCGGCGCGCGCCGGCCGCGCAGGTTGTGGCCGTGTTGCGCCGTATGTCGCCCGGTGCGCCTGATGCACGTGACGGCGCGCAGCGCTTCGTCGCGGACGAGCCGGCGAGCGTCGCGGCGCGCTCGCCGGTGTCGCAACTGTTCGCGCGACCGCTGCGGTTCGGCACGCTCGCGCTGTGGTGTGCGTTCTGGATGAACCTGCTGATCGTCTATCTCGTCACCAACTGGCTGCCGAGCCTGTTTCGCGAAGCGGGCTTCGATCTCGCGCAGGCGGCGATCGTCACCGCGATGTTCCAGCTGGGCGGCACGGTCGGCGCGATCCTGCTCGGGCGCGCGATGGACCGCTTCAACGCGTATGCGGTGCTGGTGGCCGCCTATCTCGCCGGCGCGCTGTGCGTGTTCGTCGTCGCGTGGCGCTACGACGACCTGCCGTCGCTCTGCATTGGCATCTTCGGGATCGGCTTCGGCGTCGCCGGCTCGCAAACCGGGGCCAATGCGCTCGCGGCCGATTTCTATCCGACCGGCAGCCGCGTGACAGGCGTGAGCTGGGCGCTCGGTGTCGGCCGGCTCGGCGCGATCGCGGGCTCGTTCGTCGGCGCGCTGGTGATGGCGAGCGCGATGGGGCTGTCAGGCGTCTTCACGATGCTGATCGTGCCGATCGTTTGCGCCGCTGTCGCGATCGGGGCGATGGGGCTGCGTTACGCCCGTCCCGGTGGCTATGCGAAAGCCGTCGAATAAGCGTGAACGAGCGCATTCCCCATACAACGAGGAGACTCCGATGCAGACGTCGGCACGCCGCCGCCGCGCGGCCATGACTTTCGCGGTATTGAATGCAGCGGCCGCAAGCGCTGCCCATGCACAGAGCAGCGTGACGCTGTACGGCAGCCTGGATGCCGGCGTTGCGTACGTGAACAATCGCGTGGGCAGCCCGCAGGCCGCGATGCTGCAGGGCGTGATGCAGCCCGACCGCATCGGCTTCCTCGGCAATGAGGAACTGGGCGCCGGCTGGCGTGCGGTGTTCCGGCTCGAGAACGGCTTCGCGACCAACACGGGCGCGCTGATGCGCAGCGGTACGCTCTTCAACCGGCAGGCCTACGTCGGGCTGTCGTCGGAGCGGGCCGGCACGATCACGCTCGGCCAGCAGACCGCGTTCAACTACGACTGGCTCGCGCCGATGGGCAACGGCTTTCAGTCGTCGAACCTGCTCGCGGCCCACCCGGGCAACCTCGACGGGCTGGTCGAGACGACGTCGGCGCAGGAGAGCAACGTCGTGAAATACCGCTCGCCCGCGTTGTACGGGTTGAGGGTCGGGCTGTTGCTCGGGTTCGGCGGCGTGCCCGGCAATTTCTCGAGCGGACGCATTGCGGGAGCGGGCATCGATTACGTGAACGGATCGTTCGGGCTCGCTGCCGCGTACGTGAACGAGCACGACCGCGCGCTCGGCCCGATGCTCGGCGATACGACCGCGGGCCTCGGCCTGTCGACGTTCCAGGGGCGTCCGGCACTGTCGTACGTGGCGGACAAGGTCGAGAACGCGGGCATCGGTGCTCGCTACGACTGGGGCAACGTGCGGCTGCACGCGCTGTACACCTACGTGCGGCTGAAGGCCGGCGCGCAGACGGATTCGTATCGCACGTTCGATGCGGGCGCCGCGTGGCAGGCGACACCGGCCAATGCGGTGGCCGGCGGGATGTCGACGACGTCGTTCATCGGCCGCCGCTATCTGTCGGCTTCGCTCGGGGACGTGTATGCGTTGTCGAAGCGCACGCAGGTCTACCTGCATGCGGTTGCGCAGCAGGCGACAGGGAGTGCGGCGGCGCGCGCCGCAATCTTCGCGATCGGTGCGTCGGGCACGCAGCGGCAGCTCGCGATCGTGGCCGGGATTCATCATCTGTTTTGAGTGTGGCGACGGTCGGTGCATCACTGGGACGTGTGATGAGCACGATGCCGGTACGCAAGGGGGCGCCGTTCGTCGCGTGCGCGGCGCGGTGTCCGACAAGCTCGGCGCAGTTTCGTTCTCGTCAAATTGACCGGGCTTTTGCGCGTGACTAAATTGGGTGACTCGGCTTTTGCTCCGGGTTCGGTGAGCAGAACGTTGCAAGGTAATCAGCGTGTGCGGGCAGCGATGCTGCCCGTTTTTCGTTTCACTGCGATGCCGGTCCGGCGCTGGGCCGATGTCGGCGTAGTCGATTCGGTGGCTAGCAGGCACCGAACAATGGCGGGTCGGCGGCATATCGAGGAGGCAACAGCATGACCCGACGCAAGGTTGTCGTTGCGTCGCCAGTCGCGACGCAAACGCTGCTGGGTGACATCCGGGCATTGATCGACGCTGCGCGACAGCGTACCGCCTCGGCAGTAAACAGCGAGCTGACGATGCTTTATTGGCGCATCGGTCAACTCGTTCATATCCGGGTTCTGGCGGGAAAACGGGCCGACTACGGTGAGGAGGTGCTTCCCACGCTGGCCGTGCAATTGACGAAAGACTATGGCAGCAGCTTTGCCGTGAAGAATCTTCGTCGCATGGTGCAATTTGCGGTCACGTTTCCGGACGAGCGGATTGTCGTATCGCTGATACGACAATTGAGCTGGACGCACTTCGTTGCGTTGGTTCCGCTCAAGGACCCGCGCCAGCGTGACTACTACGCGCAGATGGCCAGCGTGGAACGCTGGAGCGTCAGGACGCTGCGCGAGCGTATCGATTCGATGTTGTACGAACGCACGGCACTCTCACGGAAGCCGGATGCGTTGATTGCGGAGGAACTGGCAACGATGCGGGATGCACAACGCATGTCGCCGAGCCTGATCATGCGCGATCCCTATATTCTCGATTTCCTCGGTCTGCGCGACACGTGGCAAGAAGGCGACCTCGAGACCGCGATCATTCGTGAAATGGAGTCCTTTCTGCTGGAGCTTGGCGCAGGCTTTACTTTCGTCGCCCGGCAAAAGCGCATCCAGATCGACGACGAGGATTTCCACCTCGATCTGCTGTTCTACAATCGGAAGCTGCGGCGGCTGGTCGCGGTCGAGTTGAAAGTCGGCGAGTTCAAGGCCGCGTACAAGGGGCAGATGGAACTGTATCTGCGCTGGCTCGACAGGCACGAGCGAGAGGCGGATGAAGCGCCGCCCCTCGGAATCATCCTCTGCACCGGAAAGAAATCAGAGCAGATTGAACTGCTGGAACTGGACAAGTCCGGTATCCACGTTGCGGAGTACCTGACGGCATTGCCGCCGCGAGCGGTGCTGACGGAGCGACTGCAACAAGCGATGCAACGGGCACAGTTGCAGATCAGGCCACGCAGCGCGGCGCCGAACACGCGCTGACGTGTTCCGCGCCTTCGTTGTTTACCCCCGCCGCGCCACCAGCTCCGACACCGTCTGCGCGGCCTGCTGCAGCCACCCGAAAAACTCCTTCACCGTCTGCTTCGCATACAGGTGCAGCGTATTTTCGTTCGTGTCAGATAGACCGAGTCTTGTCCCGTCACTAAATTGTGTTGCGCGGTCATCTCCGTGTTCCGCGGAGGGGATCGCATGGGCAACAGGACGCTTTCTATGACAACCGCGAAAAGATCTGTCGTGCCGGCCGGCTATGCCGACGTCCATAGTGGCATCGTCGAATTGCTCGAGGCCGCACGCCATGCGGTGGCCCGCAAGGTCAATGCGCTGATGACGGCGAGTTATTGGGAAATTGGTCGCCGTATCGTCGAGGCTGAGCAGCAGGGAAGGCGGCGCGCAGGATACGGCGAGCAGTTGATCGAGCGCCTCGCGAACGATCTCACCGGGCGGTTCGGTCGCGGGTTCAGTCGCCAGAACTTGCAGCAAATGCGGTCGTTCTTCGTGACCTGGCCAATTCGCCAGACAGTGTCTGGCGAATCTTCCCCGGCATCGGTCCACCCGAGGCGGCTCGACGAACTGGCACAGTGCTTCACGCTGCCGTGGTCGGCCTATGTGCGGCTGCTGTCGGTCAAGGACGACCAGGACCGCCAGTTCTACGAGGCCGAAGCCCTGCGCGGCGGGTGGAGCGTGCGCCAGCTCGACAGGCAGGTCGGCAGCCAGTTCTACGAACGCACGGCGCTGTCCCGAGACAAGGCCGCGATGCTGGTCAAGGGCGAGAAACGCAAGCCGGCGGACACCGTCACGCCCGACGACGCGATCAAAGACCCTTATGTGCTGGAGTTTCTGGACCTCAAGGACGAGTACTCGGAGTCCGACCTTGAGGGTGCGCTGATCGAGCGGCTGGAAGATCTTCTGATCGAGCTCGGCGAGGAGTTTGCTTTTGTCGGGCGTCAGCGCCGGTTGCGTATCGACCAGACCTGGTATCGGGTGGACTTGCTGTTCTTCCATCGTCGGCTGCGCTGTCTCGTCATCGTCGACTTGAAGCTCGGCAGCCTGACCCACGCGGACGTGGGCCAGATGCACCTGTATTGCAACTACGCCAAGGCGCACTGGACGCTTCCTGACGAGAACCCGCCGGTGGGTCTGATCCTTTGCGCCGACAAGGGACACGCACTTGCGCGGTATGCGCTAGAGGGTTTGCCCACCAAGGTCATGGCAGCAAACTATCGAACCGTGCTACCGGATGCGGAGTTGTTGCAACGAGAGTTGGAGAACACGCGGCGCATGCTGGAGTCTCGCGTCAGGCCGCTCCGAAGATAGCGGAGCACGCCGATACGGGCGGCCGCGTCGGCTTGGCGGAGTGTCTCGGTCTGCATCGGAGCGCCATCTCTGCCGGCGCAGTGTTGACGACGATACCCACAGCGTTGCCGCTCCGCCCACGTCGAAGAACCAGCAGGGCGGCAACGGCTTCATCGTCGCCGTGCGTGGCGGCTTGTACTCACCCCCGCCGCGCCACCAGCTCCGACACCGTCTGCGCGGCCTGCTGCAGCGGCCCGAGAAACTCCTTCACCATCTGCTTCGCGGTATGCCGCTGCGCGTTGCCGCTGATGTTCATCGCCGCGATGATCTGCCCGCGCCGGTTGCGGATCGGCGCGGATAACGACATCAGCCCCACTTCGAGTTCCTGGTCGACCACCGCCCAGCCCTGCTGGCGCACCTGCGCAATCGCCGCCTTCAGTTCGCCGAGGTCGGTGATCGTGCGCGGCGTATGCGCGCGGATGCCGCTTTGCGCGAGCGTCTCGTCGAGCTCGGCGTCGTCGAGCGCGGACAGCAGCACGCGGCCCATCGACGTGCAGTACGCGGGCAGCCGGCTGCCGATCGACAGGTTGATCGTCATGATCTTGCGGGTCGGCACGCGCAGCACGTAGACGATCTCGGTGCGGTCGAGCACGGCCGCCGAGCAGCTTTCGTGGATCTGCGCGGACAGCTGCTCCATCACGGGATCGGCGAGATTCCAGAACGGCATCGACGTGAGGTACGCGAAGCCGAGCTCGAGGATCTTCGGCGTGAGCCGGAACAGCCGGCCGTCGGCCTCGACGTAGCCGAGCGTCTGCAGCGTGAGCAGGATCCGGCGCGCGCCCGCGCGCGTGAGCCCGGTGGCCGAGGCGACCTCGGTGAGCGTCTGCTCCGGACGGGCCGCGTCGAATGCGCGGATCACCGCGAGGCCGCGCGCGAACGACTGGACATAGGAGTCGCCGGGTTTCGTCTGAGTGTCTTCGGTTGTCATGAGCGCCTGGAATATCGTGCAGCCGAGAAGATAGCGCATGGGGCCTGACACGCCAACCGCGCGGCGGACCGCACGCTTGACAGGTCGTCCCCGCACTCCCTATGATGCGGTGAACGTTCGGTACACGATCTTATGTTCGTATATAGAACATTTAAGCGCATCCCGACGGGCAATGCAAGGGGCGCGCCCTGTTCATTCCCCCAGCCTGTCCTGGGACCGGAGACACTGATGACCGAAGCTTTTCTGTGTGATGCGATCCGTACGCCGATCGGGCGTTACGGCGGTGCACTGTCCGGCGTGCGCGCCGACGACCTGGGCGCGGTGCCGCTCAAGGCGCTCGTCGAGCGCAACCGCGACGTCGACTGGACGGCGATCGACGACGTGATCTACGGCTGCGCGAACCAGGCCGGCGAGGACAACCGCAACGTCGCGCGCATGTCGGCGCTGCTCGCAGGGCTGCCGCAGGGCGTGCCCGGTTCGACGATCAACCGCCTGTGCGGTTCCGGGATGGATGCGGTCGGCGTGGCCGCGCGTGCGATCAAGTCCGGCGAGGCCGCGCTGATGGTCGCGGGCGGCGTCGAGAGCATGACGCGCGCGCCGTTCGTGATGGGCAAGGCCGCGAGCGCGTTCGCGCGCCAGGCCGACATCTACGATACGACGATCGGCTGGCGCTTCGTCAATCCGCTGATGAAACAGCTGCACGGCGTCGATTCGATGCCGGAGACGGCCGAGAACGTCGCGGTCGACTACGACATCAGCCGCGCCGACCAGGATCTGTTCGCGCTGCGCAGCCAGCAGAAGGCCGCGCGCGCGCAGCAGGACGGTACGCTGGCCGAGGAAATCGTCGCGGTCACGATCGCGCAGAAGAAGGGCGATCCGCTGGTCGTGTCGCGCGACGAGCATCCGCGCGAGACGTCGCTCGAAACGCTGGCGAAGCTGAAGGGCGTCGTGCGCCCGGACGGCTCGGTGACGGCCGGCAATGCGTCGGGCGTCAACGACGGCGCCGCCGCGCTGCTGCTCGCGAACGAGGAAACCGCGAAGCGCTTCGGCCTGACGCCGCGCGCCCGCGTGCTCGGGATCGCGACGGCCGGCGTCGCGCCGCGCGTGATGGGCATCGGCCCCGCGCCGGCCACGCAGAAGCTGCTCGCCCGGCTCGGGATGACGATCGACCAGTTCGACGTGATCGAGCTGAACGAGGCATTCGCGTCGCAAGGTCTCGCGGTGCTGCGCATGCTCGGCGTGGCCGACGACGATCCGCGCGTGAACCCGAACGGCGGCGCGATCGCACTGGGCCATCCGCTCGGCGCGTCGGGCGCGCGTCTCGTGACCACCGCGATGTATCAGCTGCATCGCACGAACGGCCGCTTTGCGCTGTGCACGATGTGCATCGGCGTCGGCCAGGGCATCGCGATCGCGATCGAGCGCGTCTGACCTGCGTCACACGGCGAAGCGGCAGCGCACGCGCCGCTTCGTCCGATTCGAATGGATGCGCGGCACGAGGTTCTCGTGCCGCGCATCGTCGTTAACCGGCCTGCGACAACTCCTTGAGGCGCGCATCGAGCGCGTCGATCTCGGTGTCCGCGAACACTTCGATGCCATGTTCGCGCAGCAACGCCGCCGTGACACCGGCGCCCGCGTGCCGCCGGTTCTCGAAACTCCCGTCATAAATGAACGTGCTGCCGCACGACGGACTGCCGTCGGCGAGGATCGCGAAGCGGCAATCGTGTGCGCGCGCAAGGGCCAGCGCGGTGTGCGCGCCGGATACGAACGGCGCCGTCACGTCGGTGCCGTTCACGTCGACGATGCGCGCGGCGCCTGCCAGCACCCGCTGCCCCGATTCGCCGCCGGCGATTTCGGCGGGCGGGCGCGGCACGCTGAAGCCGCCGGCCAGTTCGGGGCAGACGGGCACGAGACGCCCTTCGCGCTGCCACCGTTCGAGCGCCTCGTGCGCGGCGGTTTTGGCCGAGCCGTTGTAACGGACCGGATGACCGATCACGCACAGGCTGACGAGGATCTTCGGTATGGCTTGCGGCTGCGCTTCGTTCTGCAATTTCGCTCTCCGTGATGCGGCGATAGCCGATGGCGGCCATGGCAAAGCGGGAAATTCCACGCTTCACCCGCCCGCCGGTGCGTTAGGCCGTCGGTCCTTCCAGATGAATGTCCTCCGGCTCGAGCGCGTACAGCGCCGGGTCGGGCGACGCGCTGACCGTGAAGCCGAGCCGCAGGTAGAAGTCGATCGTGTTCCGCGACGGCGTCGCGGACACATACAGGCGCGCAGCGCCCATCGCGCGTGCCTGCTCGCGGGCCGCGCGGTAGAGCTGCTGGCCGAGCCCGCAGCCGCGCCAGTCGTGGCTCACGTGCAGGAACTTCAACTGCAGCATGTCGCCGTGCGGGCCGAGCGGCTGGCTGTCGACGACGACCGCCGCGACGAGCCGCGCGCCGTCGAACATGCCGAGACACCAGCCGCCGCGATCGTGGCAGTCGAGCAGGATCGGCGTGTAGTGGTCGGCTTCGCCGTCGGGCCAGCCTGCGACGTCATAAAAATCGGGAACGAGATGCAGCGCGCCATCGCGCAGCACGTACAGGTGCTCGATGATCTCGCGCCGGTCGATGGTCCACACGAGCGGCACGTCGTCGCGCGTGAGCAGGCGGGCGGACAGTGCGTCGCGTTCGGCGGCGGTGCGGCGCGTCATGCGGCCTCCCGGTGCGCGGCGATCGCATACATCAGCGGCAGGCGCGGCATGTGATCGGGCGGCACCATCCGGCGGCCGTCCAGCTCGCGCATGCCGTCGAAGCCCTTCCAGCCGTTCGCGTACGGATATTCGGTCAGGCGGTCGATCGCGAGCCCCGCCGATACGAGCGCGTTCACGACTTCGCCGATCCCCCACATGAACTCGTAGCTCGGATGCGGGTTCGCGAAATCGACAACGCCCGGATGGTCGTGCTGCGCGCCGAGCCCCGTGCCGGATGCGGCAACGTAATCGCCGACGCCTGCCGGCTCCTCGGTCGCATCGCCTTTGAAATAGTCGTAGTGCGGCTTCCAGTGTTCGTCGAAATACAGCGCGAACGGATGGAACTCGACCATCGCGAAACGGCCGCCGGGCGCGAGCAGCGCGGCGATCCCGCGGGCCCATGCGTGCAGGTCGGACAGCCAGCAGATCGCGCCGTACGACGTGAACACGCGATCGAATCGCTCGCCGCGCGCGGCGGCCTCGGGCATCCAGTCGAGCACGTCGGCGCGCTCGAAGCGTGCGGGCAGGCCCGCGTCGGCCGACAGTTGCCGTGCGAAGGCGATCGCTTCGTCGGAGATGTCGACGCCCGTCGCGTCCGCGCCGTCGCGCACGAGGCTCAGCGTGTCCTGCCCCGCGTTGCATTGCAGGTGCAGCAGCCGCAGCCCGCTGACGTCGCCGAGCAGTTCGCGTTCTTCCGGGAAGAGCGTCGAGCCGCCTGCGCGGAAAAATGCAGCCTGATCGCCTTTATGACTGTTATGCGCGACTGTCGCCGTATTCCAGGACAGCCGATTCAGTTCGTGCAATGCTTTTTTCATCGAATTCGAATACCGATTGAATGGAGCAGGATAGACGGAATCGTTTCGCCGCGTGCAACGGCCGGCGGCGTCGGCGTGCCGTGCGGCCAGGCTGGGCGGTGCGGCGTGATATGTGGATGAACGCGCGCAGCGAATATTGCCGGATTATTTGATCGAAATCATGGCGGCCGCCGAATTGAATATTTTATGCGATCAAAGGGTAAGGTTTTTCCCCAATATGCCGACAGTAAGTGAAGACCGTCGTAAAGCGATAAACCGTTTTTCGGCTACTGAGCGTGAAGTCAGCGCGACGCGGACGTCAGATCCGCTTTTCGGAGCCTTGCATGCGCAACAACCAGCCCGTTACCCACCAGGAATTCGATTTTCCCGACGACGTCACGCTGATGTCGACGACCGACGCAGACAGCATCATCACGTACGCCAACACGACGTTCGCGCAGGTGAGCGGCTTCACGAACGAGGAACTCGTCGGCCAGCCGCACAACGCGGTGCGCCACCCGGACATGCCGCGCGAAGCGTTTGCCGACATGTGGGCGACGCTCAGGCGCGGCGAGCCCTGGACCGCGCTGGTGAAGAACCGCCGCAAGAACGGCGACCACTACTGGGTGCGTGCGAACGCGATTCCGGTGATGCGAAACGGCGAGCCGCAAGGCTACATGTCGGTGCGGACGAAGGCGCCGCACGACGAGTCCGCGGCCGCCGACGCGCTGTATCGCGCGTTCCGCGAAGGCAAGGCCGGCCAGCGCCGGTTCCACAAGGGGCTGGTGATCCGTACGGGGCTGCTGCGCATCGCGTCGCTGTCGCAGACGATGTCGGTGCGCGCGCGCGTGCACTCGGCGCTATGCGTACTCGCGCCGGCGGTCGTTGGCGCGGGCTGGGCATGCGGGCTGGCGGGCGGCGGGCTCGCGGCGTTTGCCGGCGTGACGGTCGGCGTGGCGGCGGCGGCCGGCCTGTGGCTCGATGCGCAGATCGTACGTCCGCTGAAGCGGCTGCACGACCAGGCGCTGAACGTCGCGACCGGCGAAAGCCGGCGCGGCGTGCGGATGAACCGTGTCGACGAGATCGGCATGACGCTGCGCACGATCAACCAGCTCGGCCTGATGTTCCGCTGGCTCGTCGACGACGTCAGCGAGCAGGTGCACAACGTGCAGCGCGCGAGCAACGAGATCGCGCAGGGCAACAACGACCTGAGCGCGCGCACCGAGCAGGCGGCGTCGAGCGTGCAGGAGACGGCCGCGTCGATGGCCGAGATGACGGCGACCGTCGACAGCAACGCGGAGACCGCGCTGCAGGCGAACCGGCTCGCGATGTCGGCGAGCGAGGCGGCGGGGCGCGGCGGGCAGGCGGTGGGCGAGGTTGTCACGACGATGAGCGACATCACGGCCAGCTCGCGCAAGATCGCCGACATCATCGGCGTGATCGACGGCATCGCGTTCCAGACCAACATTCTTGCGCTGAACGCGGCGGTGGAAGCGGCACGCGCGGGTGAACAGGGGCGCGGCTTCGCGGTGGTCGCGGGTGAAGTGCGGGCACTCGCGCAGCGCAGCGCGAATGCGGCGAAGGAGATCAAGACGCTGATCGGCGCGAGCGTCGAGCGCGTCGAATCGGGCGCACGGCGCGTGGACGAGGCGGGCAAGACGATGGAGGATATCGTCGCGCAGGTAAAGCGCGTGTCGGACCTGATCGCGGAGATCAGCTCGTCGACGGCCGAGCAGAGCACGGGGGTTGCGCAGGTCGACCAGGCGGTGGTGCACCTGGACAACATCACGCAGCAGAACGCGGCGCTGGTCGAGCAGAGCACGGCGGCGTCAGAGAGCCTGAAGCAGCAAGCGACGCGGCTGGTGGATGCGGTGAACGTGTTCCGGTGATCGTCGGGGCGCGCACGTGATGTGCGCGCCAAATCAAACCATCCGGGTTGACGCGCGCAATGCGCGTTCAGATTTTTCGATTCATTGAAAATGCGGAAAACGAGAAATATTCGTATTCAGGATTTCACGTTTTTGATTTGGATCAATTCAGGCGAATTACGTTGAATCGTCAGATGAATATCCACCAAACCGTTGCCAGTCATGGTGTTTAGTTTCATCCATAAACAATGTTTTCGGTAAAAACAAGATAATGCTTTTCTAATGCATATTTTCCCGAATACACCATAATGTTTTCGTGGAATTTGCCGAAAGCGCAGGGGTAAGACCAACGTGCATGCGGACAGGCCGTCATGCGCGGCGTCTCGAATCAATCGACAAGCGGACGCAAGATCCGTTACCCGGAGCCCCACACCATGCGCAACAACCAGCCCGTCACGCAACGCGAATTCGATTTTCCCGATGACGCGACCCTGATGTCGACCACCGACGCGAACAGCTACATCACCTACGCGAACGCGGCCTTCATCCAGGTCAGCGGATTTTCCCCCGAAGAGATCGAAGGCCAGCCGCACAACGTCGTGCGCCACCCGGACATGCCGAAGGAGGCGTTCGCCGACATGTGGGCGACGCTCAAGGGCGGCGAGCCGTGGACCGCGCTCGTGAAGAACCGCCGCAAGAACGGCGATCACTACTGGGTGCGCGCGAATGCGATTCCGGTGATGCGTAACGGCCAGCCGAAGGGCTACATGTCGGTGCGCACGAAGGCGACGCGCGACGAGATCGCGGCCGCGGAGGCGCTCTACAAGGAATTCCGTGAAGGGCACGCCGGCAACCGGCATTTTCACAAGGGGCTGATCGTCCGCAAGGGCGTGGCCGGATTCACGTCGCTGTTCCAGACGATGTCGGTGCGCGCGCGGCTCCATGCGTCGCTGTGCGTGCTCGCGCCGGTCGTGGTGGCCGGTGGCTGGGCGTGCGGGCTGGCCGGCGGCGGGCTCGCGGCATTTGCCGGTGTGACGGCCGGCGCGGCGGCTGCCGCGGCGCTGTGGCTCGATGCACAGATTGCGCGCCCGCTGATGCAGTTGCGCGACGAGGCGCTGCGCGTGGCGACCGGCGAAAGCCGCAGCGGCGTGCGGATGAATCGCGTCGACGAAATCGGCATGACGCTGCGCACGATCAACCAGCTCGGTCTGATGTTCCGCTGGCTCGTCGACGACGTCAGCGAACAGGTGTTGAACGTGCAGCGCGCGAGCAACGAGATCGCGCAGGGCAACAACGACCTGAGCGCGCGCACCGAGCAGGCGTCGACGAGCGTGCAGCAGACGGCCGCGTCGATGGCCGAGATGACGGCGACCGTGTCGAGCAATGCGGAGACGGCGCTGCAGGCGAACCAGTTGTCGGTATCGGCGAGCGACGCGGCCGAGCGCGGCGGGCAGGCGGTGAGCGAGGTGGTCGCGACGATGAACGACATCACGGCCAGCTCGCGGAAGATCTCGGACATCATCGGCGTGATCGACGGCATCGCGTTCCAGACCAACATCCTTGCGCTGAACGCCGCGGTGGAGGCGGCGCGGGCCGGCGATCAGGGGCGCGGTTTCGCGGTGGTCGCGGGCGAGGTGCGGGCGCTTGCGCAACGCAGCGCGAATGCGGCGAAGGAAATCAAGACGCTGATCGGCGCGAGTGTCGAGCGGGTCGAATCGGGCGCACGGATCGTCGATGGCGCGGGCAAGACGATGGAGGACATCGTCACGCAGGTGAAGCGCGTGTCGGATTTGATCGCGGAGATCAGCTCGTCAACGGCCGAGCAGAGCACCGGGGTTGCGCAGGTCGACCAGGCAGTCGTGCACCTGGACAACATTACGCAGCAGAACGCGGCGCTGGTCGAGCAGAGCACGGCGGCGTCGGAGAGCCTGAAGCAGCAGGCGACGCGGCTGGTGGAGGCGGTGAACGTGTTTCGGTGATGAGCGGTGGAAGAAGTGACGCGGGCACGACGGAGAGAGAGGGACGCCGGCCCGCGTCGGACCGCCCGGTTCCGGCCGGGCGGTCAGGGCCTGTCGCCGGAGCGCCAGGCCCCGAACCGTTAGACGGCGAGGCAGAGGTACTTGATCACGACGTAGTCGTCGATGCCGTAGTGCGAGCCTTCGCGGCCGAGGCCCGACTGCTTCACGCCGCCGAACGGTGCGACTTCGTTCGAGATCAGGCCCGTGTTCACGCCGACCATCCCGTATTCGAGCGCTTCCGCCACCTTCCACACGCGGCCGATGTCGCGGCTGTAGAAGTACGCGGCCAGGCCGAACTCGGTGTCGTTCGCGAGGCGGATCACTTCGTCGTCGCTGCCGAACTTGAACAGCGGTGCGAGCGGCCCGAACGTCTCTTCCTTCGCGACCTTCATCGCCGGCGTGACACCCGTCAGCACGGTAGGCTCGAAGAAGCCATGGCCGAGCGCGTGGCGCTTGCCGCCCGTCACGACGGTCGCGCCCTTCGCGAGCGCGTCCTCGATGTGTGCCTCGACTTTCAGCACCGCGGCTTCGTTGATCAGCGGACCTTGCGTGACGCCCGGCTCCGTGCCGCGGCCGACCTTCAACTGGCCGACGGCTGCCGCGAGCTTCTGCGCGAACTGGTCGTACACGGCTTCATGTACGTAGAAGCGGTTCGTGCACACGCAGGTCTGGCCGCTGTTGCGGTACTTCGATGCGATCGCGCCCTGCACGGCCGCATCGAGATCCGCATCGTCGAACACGATGAACGGTGCGTTGCCGCCGAGCTCCAGCGACACCTTCTTGACCGTCGCCGCGCATTGCGACATCAGCAGGCGGCCCACCGGCGTCGAGCCGGTGAACGACAGCTTGCGCACGATCGGGTTCGACGTCAGCTCGCCGCCGATCGCCTTCGGGTCGCCCGTGACGACGCTGAACACGCCCGCCGGCACGCCCGCGCGCTCGGCCAGCACGGCCATCGCGAGCGCGGAGAACGGGGTCGCCTCGGCCGGCTTCACGACGATCGGGCAGCCTGCGGCAAGCGCCGGGCCGACCTTGCGCGTGATCATCGCCGCCGGGAAGTTCCACGGCGTGATCGCCGCGCACACGCCGATCGCTTCCTTCGTCACGACGATGCGCTTGTCGCTCGCCGGCGTCGGGATCGTGTCGCCGTACACGCGCTTGCCTTCTTCCGCGAACCACTCGAGGAACGATGCGGCATAGCCGATCTCGCCTTTCGCTTCGGCCAGCGACTTGCCTTGTTCGGTGGTCAGGATCAACGCGAGATCGTCGGCGTTTTCCATCATCAGGTCGTGCCACTTGCGCAGGACGACCGCACGTTCCTTCGCGGTCTTCTTGCGCCACGCCGGCCAGGCGGCGTTCGCGGCTTCGATCGCGTGACGCGTCTCGGCCGTGCCCATCGCCGGCACCGTGCCGAGCAGGCCGCCCGTCGCCGGATTGCGGACTTCGAACGTCTCGCCGTTCGTCGCGCCTTGCCATTCCCCGTTGACGTACGCCTGCTGGCGGAACAACGACGGGTCTTTCAGTGCCAGGGTTTCCTGAACCGTGCTCATATGAATCACCTGCTTCGAAAAGGACGGATGAAACGGCCGCCGCCGTCATGAAGACGGCGGCGGCGCATTCAGTGGATGAAGTCGACGGACACTCAGGCCGGCACGCCGACCGTTTCCTTCAGCACTTCCTCGAGGATCACGAGCGCTTCGTCGAACACGGCTTGCGGGATCGTCAGCGGGAACAGGAAGCGCACGACGTTCGAGTACACGCCGCACACGAGCAGCAGCAGGCCGCGCTCGAGCGCACGCGCCTGCACGCGCTTCGTGAATTCCGCATCCGGCTCGCCCGAGCCCGGCTTCAGGAACTCGACCGCGATCATCGCGCCCGGGCCGCGCACGTCGGCGATCTGCGGCACGTCGGCCTGCAGGGCGTTCAGCTTCGCCTTCAGCACGTCGCCGAGTTGCGTCGCGCGCTCGCACAGCTTCTCTTCGTCGATGATCTCGAGCACCGCGTGTGCCGACGCGACGGCCAGCGGGTTGCCCGCGTACGTGCCGCCCAGGCCGCCGGGCGCTGCCGCGTCCATCACGTCCGCACGGCCGACGACGCCCGACAGCGGCATGCCGCCGGCGAGGCTCTTCGCCATCGTGATCAGGTCGGCCAGCACGTCGTAGTGCTGCATCGCGAACAGCTTGCCGGTACGCGCGAAGCCCGTCTGGACTTCGTCGGCGATCAGCAGGATGCCGTGCTCGTTACAGATCTTGCGCAGCGCGCGCACGAACTCGGCCGGCGCCGCGTAGAAGCCGCCTTCGCCCTGGACCGGTTCGAAGATGATCGCGGCGACGCGCTTCGGATCGATGTCGGCCTTGAACAGCATCTCGATCGCCTTGATCGAGTCGGCGGTCGTCACGCCGTGCACGGCGTTCGGGTACGGGGCGTGGAACACGTCGCCCGGGAACGGGCCGAAGTTCAGCTTGTACGGCGCGACCTTGCCGGTCAGGGCCATGCCCATCATCGTGCGGCCGTGGAAGCCGCCCGAGAACGCGATGACGCCCGGACGGCCGGTCGCTGCGCGCGCGATCTTGATCGCGTTCTCGACGGCTTCCGCGCCGGTCGTGAAGAACGCGGTCTTCTTCGGGAAATCGCCCGGCGCGCGGTCGTTGATCTTTTCAGCCAGCTCGACGTACGACGCGTACGGGACGATCTGGTACGCGGTGTGCGTGAAGTTGTTCAGCTGATCCGCGATCGCCTTGACGATCTTCGGGTGGCGGTGGCCGGTGTTCAGCACCGCGATGCCGGCGGCGAAATCGATGAAGCGGCGGCCTTCGACATCCCACAGTTCCGCGTTCTCGGCGCGGGCTGCGTAGAAATCGCACATCACGCCAACGCCGCGCGGGGTGGCGGCGTTCTTGCGGGCCTGCAGGTCGGCATTCTTCACGGTCATCTCCTTGATGTTCTTTCCGGTGAGTAGAAATCGGGCGCTTCGACCGCCCATGGAGGCGACTATAATCACATTTGGCTCTGGCAATCAGAGCCATTTCAATAAATATTCAGGAGCCAATCATGCGCGCGAGCGTGTTGTCGGACTGGCTGGCGCAGCGCCTCGTGCGCGGCGGCGAACAGCCGATCTACCGGCAGCTTCACCGGCTGCTGCAGCAGGCGATCCTGTCGCGCGAACTGCCGGCCGGCACGCGCGTGCCGTCGTCGCGGCTCCTGGCCGCCGAGCTCGGGATCGCGCGCAACACGGTCACGCAGGTTTACGAGCAGCTTGCACTCGAAGGCTACGTGAACTCGGCGACCGGCCGCGGCACGTTCGTCGCCGACAGCGCGCCGGACGAGATCGTCGGCGCGCCGACCGACGCGGCCGCCGCGCGCCCGGCGCTCGTGCAGCCGTCCGCGCGGCGGTTGTCCGCGCGCGGCACGCGGCTCGTCGAAGGCGCCGGCGTGTCGAAGCGGCAGGGCGGCGCGTTCATGCCGGGCGTGCCCGATGTGTCGCGATTTCCGGCGCGCGTGTGGACGCGGCTGCACAACAAGTACTGGCGGCGCCTGCGCCCCGACCTGCTGACCTACGCGCCGGGCGGCGGGCTCGCGCTGTTGCGCGAGGCGCTGGCCGACTACCTGCGCACGTCGCGCTCGGTGCGCTGCACGCCCGAGCAGATCGTGATCACGACCGGGATCCACCAGTCGATCGACCTCGCTGTGCGGCTGCTGACCGACCCGGGCGACGCGATCTGGACCGAGGATCCGTGCTACTGGGGCGTGCGCAGCGTGCTGAACGTATCGGGGCTGACGACGCGGCCGATCCCGGTCGACGACGAAGGGATCGCGCCATCGCCCGCCGATCTCGCCGAGCCGCCGAAGCTGATGCTGGTCACGCCGTCGCACCAGTATCCGCTCGGGATGGTGATGAGCCTCGCGCGGCGGCGGATGCTGCTCGAATACGCGCGCCAGCACGGCTGCTGGATCATCGAGGACGACTACGACAGCGAATTCCGCTACGGCAGCCGGCCGCTCGCGTCGCTGCAGGGTCTCGATACGGCCGGGCAGGTGATCTATGTCGGCAGCTTCGGCAAGACGCTGTTCCCGGGGCTGCGGGTCGGCTACCTGGTCGCACCGGAGCCGCTCGCGGAAAGTTTCGCGACCGCCAGCGCCGAGCTGTATCGCGAAGGTCAGTTGCTGCAGCAGGCGGTGCTGGCCGAATTCATCGCGGAAGGGCACTTCGTGTCGCATATCCGCAAGATGCGCACGTTATATGGGCAGCGCCGCGAGGTGCTGCTCGATGCGGTCGCGCAGCGCTATGGCGACACGCTGCACGCGCTCGGCAGCGATGCGGGGCTGCATCTGGTCACGCAGTTGCCGAACGGCGTCGACGATCGCGCGGTCGCGCAGGCCGCGCTCGAACGCAATATCGTCGTGCGGCCGTTGTCGGGGTATTACGCGGATCGCGAACGGGCGGCGTCGGGGTTGCTGCTCGGCTATGCGTGCGTGCCGGAGGACGAGATCGCGACCGCGTTCGCGACGCTCGCCGAGGCGATCGACGAGCGGGCGTTTGGTCGGGTGGTCGAGGTGGCTTGAGCGGTGTATTCGACGGCGGTATCGCGTGGCGATGCCCGCCGTGGCCATCGATACCGGACGGCGGCGTGCGCTGCGCACCACGAAGAGCACGCGCGTTGTGCAGACCCTGCCGTGAACCTCAATACCCGATCCACACCGCGAACGTCAGCACGACGCACGACAGCGCCAGCAGCGTCAGGAACAGCGGCAGCACGAAGCGGATCCACGCACCGAAATCGACGCGTGCGGTAGCCAGATACGCGAGCAGCATCCCGGACGTCGGCGTGACGAGGTTCGTCAGCCCGCCGCCGAGTACGAACGCGAGCACCGACGTCTGGCCGCTCACGCCGGAGAGCTGCGCGATCGGCCCGATGATCGGCATGCTGACCGCGGCCTTGCCCGACACCGACGGAATGAACACGTCGAGCACCATCTGCACTCCCATCAGCCCGTTCGCGACCCACACCGGCGACTGCCCGTCCGCGAGTCGCGTGAAGAAGTGGATCAGCGTGTCGAGCACGAGGCTGTTCTGCAGCAGCAGTTCGACGGACGCGGCGAGCCCCATCAACAGCGCGGCGAGGATCATGTTCTTCATCCCGTCGACGAACGCGTCCGCCGCACTGCGCGAATCGAGCCCGCCGATCACGGCCGTCACGATGCTCACGAACGTATAGAACGCCGCCAGCTCGACGTTGCCCCACTTCAGTTCGCGCGTGCCGTAGATCAGCATCGCGACCGCCGCGGCGAACACGGCCAGCGTCGCCTTGTGGCGCAACGACAGCTTCGCGGTTGTGTGTGCGGCATGGCCGGCGGCGGTCTGCCCGGCGCGATAGCCGGTGCTGCGCACGTAGCGCAGCAGGTACAGGATGCCGATCGTCAGGAAGACGACGAACACGGCCGCGCGCAACGCGACGCCGCTGAACAGCGGCACGCCGACGAGCGGCTGCGCGACGGCCAGCGCGAGCGGGTTCGTCACCGACGCGATATAGCCGATCTTCGCGGCGAGCGCGACCAGTGCGACCGCGAACAGGTCGGAGAGACCCAGGCGCCGCGCGATCACGACCACCATCGGAATGATCACGAGGTACTCGGAGATGAAGCCGAGCAGCGTGCTGCCGAGCCCGATCAGGATCATCAGCATCGGTGTCAGCAGGTACGCATTGTTGCCGGTGAGCTGCAGCAGCCGGTCGATGCCCGCGTCGACCACGCCGGTGCGGCGCATCACGCCGAACATCCCGCCGACGAACATCACCATCACGATCAGCGGCGCGTTCTTCAGCAATCCTTCCGGTATCGCGACGAATGCCGAGACGAGGCTCGCGGGCATCGCATGCGTGGGCGTGCTGTGGCTGACCGCCGGTGCAACGAGCGTCGTGAGCGCGGTGGCCTTCGGCACCACGTGATAGGTGCCCGGCACGACGAGCCGGCCGTTGCGCTCGAAGCGGCCGGAATCGACGCTCCACGTGAGCGCGATCGCGACGGCCAGCACCCACAGCATCATCACGACCGGATGCAGCATCTTGCCGTGCGGATGCGGCGCGCGGCCGGCGTGGGCCGATGCGTCGCCGGGCGCATTGCCGGCCGCGTCGTGGGTCGCTGCGTCAGCCGGTGCCGCGAGCGGGGTGGCGTCGGCGGCGCGTGCGCCGGCAGGGTTCGGAGAAGAGGCGGTCATCGGATCCTCGTCGGAGAAGGAAGCGGGCCGTCAGGCCGGTTGCAGCGCGGCGCGCGCCGGGACGTAGCCGAGTTCGGCGGAAATCGCGAGGCTGCACGCCTGCAGTCGTTCGAGATAGTCGGGAATGTCGGCGTGGCTCACGCGCGCCTCGGGCCCCGTCACGCTGACCGATGCGACTGTCGCCCCCGTCAGGTCGCGCACCGGCACCGCGATCCCGACCGCGCCGGGCGTCACCTCGCCGCTGCTCACCGCGTAGCCTTTGCGCGCGACCGCGTCGAGTTCGCCGGCGAGCTTCGCCGGATCGTCGGCGTGCCCGTTTCGGCGCAGTTGCGCGAGATAGTCGTCGCGCACCGCGTCGGGCGCGAACGCGAGCAGCACCTTGCCCGATGCGCCGAAATTGATCGGCCGGCGGTTGCCGACCGCGCCGACGGTGCGCACCGTGTGCGTCGTTTCGCAGCGCGCGACGCACACGGATTCGAGCCCTTCACGCACGCGCAGCACGATGGTCTCGTTGATCGCCTGGTTGAGCGCGAGCATGTGCCGGTGCGCGGCGCGCACGAGCGCGTTCTGCTGCGACGCGGCCACGCCGATCACGAACGCCTGCGGGCCGAGCGCATAGGTGGACGTGCGCGGATCCTGCACGACGAAGCGGTGCAGTTCGAGCGTGCACAGCATCCGGTACGTGCGCGACTTGTTGATGCCGAGCTGCGACGCGAGCTCGGTCACGCCGAGGTTCGGATGCTCGGCCACGTAGGTCAGCAGCTTCAGTGCGCTGTCGACGGCGTCGACGATGTAGGTCGTCATGCGGTGTCTCCCTGCGGCGCGATGCGCGCGCGGACGTAATCGGCGAGTGCGTCGAGATACGCGTCGACCGAGCGCTTCAGCGTGGCGAAGCCCGCGTGTTTCGCGAACGCGGCCTCATCCATGTACAGCGCGCGGTTGAATTCGATCTGGATGCTGTGGCGCTGCCGCGCGGGATCGGCGAGCGCGGTCAGCAGGTCGCCGCCCTGGTACGGGTCGTTGACCTGCACGCGATAGCCGGCGTCGGCGAACCATTGCGCGGTCCACGTGGTGAAGGCCGGGTCGGCGGTCGTCCCGCGTCGATCGCTGACGACGACGTCCGGCCGCCATGCGCCGGCGTCGACGTTCATCGCGTTGCCGCGCGACTTCATCGAATGGCAGTCGATATGCCACAGCGCGCCGTGCGCGGCGTGCAGCGGCTCGGCGATGCCGGCGAGCGCGTGGCGGTACGGCAGGTAGTACGCGTCGATTCGGTGGCGTACTGCCTCGAGCGACAGCTTGCGGTCGTACAGCGGCACGCCGGGCAGCGCGTCGCGCCGGATCAGCCCCATCCCGCGCTGCGTGTACGGCTGAGGCGACAGCGGCTCGGGCCACGGCTCGGCGAGCAGCGTTGCGTCGATGTCGGTTTCCGCGCGGTTCGGATCGATGTACGCGCGCGGAAACGTCGCGCCGAGCAACGTGCCGCCGCGCGCGGGCGTGCCGGCCCACAGTTCGTCGACGTACGCGTCCCACGTCGTGCGGATCGCGTCATCGGGCGCAACGGTGGCGAAGTCCGGCGGATACGCGATGCCGCTGTGCGGCGAATCGACGACGATCGGCAGGGCCGGCACCGTCGGCGTCGCGACGAAATACGCAGGCGATGCGCCGGCAGTCGCGTTGTTGCAATTAAACGTCAGCATGGGGATCAGGTTCTTTACCTAGTTTCTCGAAGCGTCTCGTGCGTTTGTTTTAATCATTAAAACAGCGTATCAATATTTCACAACGACTGAAAATCGCGGTCAAGGGCTTTTTACGATGCCGGGATTGCGTGTCGTAATCGGGCTGGAATGACCGTGTTTATTGGACTTGTTTCATTCCTTGAAACGCCTGTGGATTCAGGGGTATTCGACTCCCATGTGAGATTTTTGGCATCGCTTGACGCTATAAATCGCCGAATTCGACAATTAATAAGACGATGTTTTATTCAATAAAACACGCGTCGAGCGAAATAAATCGCTCCCCATATTCAATCGATAAAAGGGGTCGGAGATGAAGCGAAAAGGAATGGCGGTCGCGCTGGCGGGACTCGCAACGGTGGCGGGCGCGATGCACGCGCATGCACAGTCGAGCGTGACGCTGTACGGCGTGGTCGATTCGGGGATCACGTATACCAACAACCAGAACGGCCACGCCGCGTGGCAGGCGACCGGCGGCAACGAGCAGGGCACGCGCTTCGGGCTGCTCGGCAAGGAAGACCTCGGCGGCGGCACGCGCGCGGTGTTCCGGCTCGAGAACGGCTTCAACATCGAGAGCGGCGCCGCGAGCCAGGGCGGCCGGCTGTTCGGGCGCCGCGCGTACGTCGGGCTGGAAAACGACCGCTGGGGCACGCTGACGATGGGTCGCCAGTACAACGCGGCGCAGGAAGTGCTGGAGCCGCTGCAGATCGGCGCGACCACCGCGCTCACGCAGTACGCGCTGCACCCGTTCGACACCGACGACCTGAACAACACGTTCCGCACCAACAATTCGGTGCAGTACCAGACGCCCACCTGGTACGGCTTGCGCGCGGTCGGCCTGTACGGCTTCTCGAATTCGACGTCGTTCGCGCAAAACCGTGTGTGGAGCCTCGGCACGAGCTACGAGAACGGGCCGCTGCAACTCGGCGCGGCCTACGTGCGCGTCGATCATCCGGCGCTCGACACCACCGGCGCGGCGGCATCCGACAACTACTACACGTTCATCAAGGGCGTGACGCGCCAGCAGATCTGGGGCGCGGGCGGCGCGTATGCATGGGGCGCCGCGACGTTCGGGGTGCTGTACACGAGCTCGCTGTTCAACCTGCAGACGGGCGGCGCGATGCGCTTCAACAACTACGAGGGCAGCGTGCGCTACCTGATGACGCCCGCATTGCAATTCGCGCTTGGCGAAACCTACACGCAGGTGCTCGCGTCGCAGGGGCCGAAGCCGAGTTCGCACTACCTGCAGACGAGCGTCGGTGCGCAGTATTTCCTGTCGAAGCGCACCGATATCTACGTAAACGCGTTCTACCAGCGTGCGTCGTCGAACACGGTGGCCGCGATCGAAGGCATCTCGAATCCGTCGAGCACGCGCACGCAGATCGTCGCGGTGACGGGCATCCGCCACAAGTTCTGACGCGGCGGCGGGCCGCGGGCGGGCGCTGGTTCTGCTTACAGCCGGATCAGCGCCGCGCCCGCCACCACCAGCGCGCATGCGGCGAGCCGCTGCGCGCCGGGCCGCTCGCGCATCACGAGCCAGCCGATCGCGACCGCGAAGATCGAGCTCGTTTCGCGCAGCGCCGACACCGTCCCGACCGGCAAGTACCGGTACGCGAGGATCACGATCCCGTACGCCGCGAGCGAGATCGTGCCGGCGATCGCGCCCTGCGTGAGCGCGGTGCGCGAGCCGAGCACCGCGCGCGGGCCGCCCCGCACCGCGCAGACCAGCACGAACTGCGGCACGCTCCACAGCACGTACACCCACGCGATGTAGCCGAGCGCGCTGCCGGACACGCGCGAGCCGATGCCGTCGCAGATCGAATACGCGGCGATGAACACGCCCGTGAGCAGCGCAAACGGCACGCCTTCGCCGGAGAACCGGAAGCCGCGCCGCAGCGCGAGCGACATGATGCCGAACGACACGAGCGCGATGCCCGCGAAGCCGAACGGCGTCGGCCGCTCGTGCAGCATCGCGAGCGCGAGTACCGACACGAGCAGCGGAGAAATCCCGCGTGCGATCGGGTAGATCTGTCCGAATTCGCCGCTGCGATATGCGCGCGCCAGCGTGAAGCAGTACGCGACCTCGAGCACGGCCGACCCGGCGATGTACGGCCATGCGGCGGGCGCCGGGGCGGGCAGCAGCGCGGCGCCGGCGACGCCGAACACGAAATACGGCAGCGACATCGTGCCGAGCTGGACGAGCCGGTCTTCGCTCACGTGGAGGAAGGCATTCCAGATCGCGTGCAGCAACGCGGAGCACAGCACGAGGCCGATGAAGAGGTGGTCCATGGACGAAGCGGCGGACAGGGGCGGGAGCGGAGGCGGCGCGATCATTATGTGGGTATCGGGCGCACTCGCAAGGAATTGTCGATAATGGCGTGTTGTTATTCACCGGATGCCGACCATGACCGAAGCCACCCAAGCCCAGCCTGCCGTTCCGCGCCTCACGAGCCTGTCACATGGCGGCGGCTGCGGCTGCAAGATCGCGCCGGGCGTGCTGTCCGAGCTGCTGAAGCGCGCGACGCCGCCCGCGCTGTTCCCGGATCTGCTGGTCGGCACCGAGACCTCCGACGACGCGGCCGTCTATCGCCTCAACGACGAACAGGCGATCGTCGCGACCACCGACTTCTTCATGCCGATCGTCGACGATCCGTTCGACTTCGGCCGCATCGCCGCGACCAACGCGCTGTCCGATGTCTATGCGATGGGCGGCAAGCCGATCCTCGCGCTCGCGCTGGTCGGCATGCCGATCAACGTGCTGCCGCACGAAACGATCGCGGCCGTGCTGCGCGGCGGCGAATCCGTGTGCGCGGACGCTGGCATCCCGGTCGCGGGCGGCCATTCGATCGATTCGGTCGAGCCGATCTACGGACTCGCGGCAATCGGCGTCGTGCATCCGTCGCGTGTGAAACGTAATGCGGCCGCGCGCGCGGGCGACGTGCTCGTGCTCGGCAAGCCGCTCGGCGTCGGCGTGTTGTCCGCCGCGCTGAAGAAGAACCAGCTCGATGCCGACGGCTATGCGCAGATGGTCGCGACGACCACCAAGCTGAACCGGCCGGGCGCCGAGCTCGCCGCGCTGCCGGGCGTGCATGCGCTGACCGACGTGACGGGCTTCGGGCTGCTCGGCCATACGCTCGAGCTGGCGCGCGGCGCGCACCTCACCGCGCGCGTGCACTATGCGTCGCTGCCGTGGCTCGCGGGCGTCGAGGCGTTCGTCGCCGATGGCGTGTTTACCGGCGCATCGGGCCGCAACTGGGCCGCGTACGGCGCGGACGTGCAGCTGGCCGCCACGCTGCCGCCCGTCGCGCAGGCGCTGCTGACCGATCCGCAGACGTCGGGCGGCTTGCTCGTCGCGTGCGCGCCCGACGCCGTCGACGACGTGCTCGCGTGTTTCCGTGCCGACGGCTTCGACCGCGCGGGCGTGATCGGCGAGATGGTGGACGGGCCCGCACGCGTCGACGTCGCGTGACGTTCACGCGCCACACAGGATTTTTTCGCGGTCGCTAGAATCGATGCCTTCCATCGAAGGCATCGACGACCGATGAACGACTTCCTGTTCGGGCTGATGATCGCGCTGTCGGTCGGGCCTGTCGCGCTGATGATCGCGAACTACGGGATGCGCGCCGGCACCGCAAGCGGCGTGCGCGCGGCGGTGGGTGTCGCGACGGCCGACGGCTGCTATGCGGTCGTCGCATTCACGCTTGGCGCGATGCTCGCGAGCACGCTCGCCGCCCATCTGTCGCTGTTTCGGCTGGTCGGCGCGCTCGTGCTGCTCGCAATGGGCGCGCGGATGCTGTGGCAGGCACTGCGGGATCGCCGCCGTACGTTCGACGGTGATGCACGGCCGCCAGGCAGCCGCCCGTTTTCATCGATGTTCTTCGTCACGCTGGCGAACCCGCTCACGATCCTGTTGTTTTATGGCTATGCAACGGCTGCCGCCGGTGCGCATCGACACTGGCTGCTGGGTGCCGCGTGCGTGTTTGCCGGCAGCCTCGCGGGGCAGCTCGTGTTCGCATTCGGCGGCAGCGTGATCGGCCGGATCGTGAAGTCGCCGGCGCTGCTCGCGGCGAGCCATGTGGTCGCCGCGCTTGTCGTGCTGGGTTACGGGGTGGCGGGGCTGGCGCGGTTGTAGCGGTTCGCCGGGTTACGCGCGTGCCAGTGCGATTGACATGTCGGTGTCGAGCAACCGGATAGTAATCCTGATGGTGTGTCGACGCGCGGAGACCATTTCCTTCGTCATTCCCGCGCGTAGCGGACCCGCACCGACGCACCGTCGCCGTTTCGTAGTCGGGTTCCGCATCGGGCACGCGCGTTCTATACTCCGACGCGCAGTCTACGAGAGCCGTTCTCACCCAACATCATCGAAACAAGGAACGCCGATGCTGACTCGCTCCATTCTTTCCGCCGCTGCATTCTCGCTCGCAGCCTGTGCGACCGCGCCGTCGATCGCGCAGGACAACCAGGGCAACAACGCGGGCAACAATGCATTCGCCGAGACCGGTGCACAGGGCCGCCCGGTCAAGGTCATGATCATCACGATGTTCGGTCCGGAGGGCCAGGCCTGGCTCGACCGGCTCGGCCCGTGGCGCGACATCGCCGTACCCGGCCTGTCGCCCGATTATCCGAACGTGCATTGCAACAAGCAGGACGTGTGCGTGGTCACGACCGGCATGGGCTATGCGAACGCGTCGGCGACGATCATGGCGCTCACGTTCTCGCAGCGCTTCGATCTGCGCCGCACGTACTTCCTGATCTCCGGCATCGCGGGTGTCGACCCCGCGCAAGGCACGGTCGGTTCGGCCGCGTGGTCGAAATACCTCGTCGATTTCAGCCTGCAGTGGGAGCTCGATGCACGCGAGATTCCGGCCGGCTGGAATACGGGCTTCCTCGGCATCAACACGAAGAGCCCGAACGACAAGCCGCCGCTCGACTATCGCACCGAGGTGTTCCAGCTCAACCCGCAGCTGACCGACGCCGCGGTCGCGCTGTCGCGCAACGTCGTGCTCGCCGACAGCGCGCAGGCGCAGGCCGCACGCGCGAAGTTCAACTACGCGCCGGCGAACCGGCCGCCGACGGTGATCCAGTGCGACACGTCATCGGGCAACACGTGGTTCTCGGGCACGCTGATCGGCGAGCGCGCGCGCCAGTGGACGAAGATCCTGACCAACGGCAAGGGCACGTACTGCATGACCGCGCAGGAAGACAACGCGACGTATGAAGCGCTCAAGCGCGCGGCGAGCGTGAAGCGGGTCGACCTGTCGCGCGTCGCGGTGCTGCGCACCGGATCCGATTTCGACCGGCCGTATGCAGGGCAGACGAGTGCCGACAACCTGCTGAACTACGCGGACCAGGGCGGCTTCGCCCCGGCGACCGAAAACCTGTATCGCGCGGGCAATCCGCTCGTGCAGGACATCGTGACGCACTGGGGCGAATGGCGCGACGGCGTGCCGCGCCGCTAAGTACCGGCCGACGACTCAGCCGTGATCAATGCGAATGCGGGGCCGAACGGAACGGCGTCCACACCGGCGTGGTGTCGTCCCAGTGATCGAGCGGCGAAGGGAGTTGATCGTTCATCATGTTCTCC
The DNA here is from genome assembly GCF_002223205.1 of Burkholderia sp. AU27893. Lineage (NCBI taxonomy): Bacteria > Pseudomonadati > Pseudomonadota > Betaproteobacteria > Burkholderiales > Burkholderiaceae > Burkholderia > Burkholderia sp. AU27893. The sequence continues at coordinate 342,235 of NZ_NKFD01000003.1, forward strand.
TGCAACTAACTATCTAGCTGACTGACTCGGCGAGTCGTCGATGGCGGGCTCGAAACGCCGCGCGCGGGGTAACCCGTTGCGCGGCGTTGCGCGTTTACCGGCCCCCGCCGGCGAGCTGGTTGCTTTCCGGCAACGAGCGATACGGGCCTTGCACCAGTTCGAGCCCTTGCGGATACGAGTTGGCCTTGCGCAGGTACGCGAGCGTGCCGTCCTTGCGAGCCTGCTCGACTTCCGCGCTCACTTCGGCGCGCGTGCGCGGGCCGTTGTGTTGCGAGTACCACGACGTGTTGCCGTAGTCGCCGGCATGCGCGGTGCCGGAATCGGCGAACGCCGGGGCGGACACGGCGAGCGTGAGGGCGAGGGCGGAGAGAAGATGGCGGCGGTTCATGGCGAGACTCCTAGAATGTCGGAGCTGGCGCTGAGCGCTTACTCCGGTCCCATCAAGCGGGATCTGTTCGATGCGCAACGAGGTGCGCGACAGGGTTTACTCTAGGTATCTGTTCCGTCGCGATAAATGCGGCAGATGCGAATTGAATTGTCGTGTCAGTGGAACAATCGCCATCCGTACACCCGGCAGGGTTATGCGGAAATCGCTAGAACCCGCTTGCAGCGGGCCTCGCACGGGAGCGGCGACGGCGCGCGGCGACGCAGGCGGACGATTGCGTCGCACGGCACAAAGGTTTGCTGCGGATTCGGGAAGGATCGGGTGCGCCGGGCGGGAAATGGGGCGCGGAGGCGGGACGACACGCGGGCGGGGCAGCCCGCGTGTGCGGTTCAGTTGCTCAGTTCAGTCGCTTACGCAACCCACTCGTTGATGACCGGCGTGTCGAGCGCGGGCGCGCGTTCGGCTTCCTCGAACGTGCGCTTGCTGCACGTCGCGTCGAGGCTGCCCTTGCCGCTCAGCAGCGGGCAGCGGTCGAACACCTCGGCGATCCAGTCGACGAACACGCGCACCTTCGGCGACAGATGGCGGCTGTGCGGATACACGACCGAGATCGGCATCGGCAGCGGCTTGACGCCCGGCAGCACTTCCTTGAGCCGGCCTTCGCGCAGATGCGGCAGCACCATGAAGAGCGGCGGCTGGATCAGCCCGAAGCCTTCGATCCCGCAGGTCACGTAGGCATCCGCGTCGTTCACCGACACGATGCCTTCCATCTTCATCTCGACTTCCTTGCCGTCGGTCAGGAACGTCCAGTCGATCGTGCGGCCGGTGCGGCTCGAGAAATAGTTGACGGCCTTGTGCTGGCTCAGGTCGTCGATCGTCTGCGGCTCGCCGTGGCGCTCGAGATAGTCGGGCGATGCGACCGTCACGCATTCGAACAGGCCGACCCGGCGCGCGACGAGCGACGAGTCCTGCAGCGCCCCGACGCGGATCACGCAATCGACCCCTTCCTGCAGCAGGTCGACCGGCCGGTCGGACAGGCCGAGCTGCAGGTCGATGTCCGGATAGCGCGTATGAAATTCGCACAGCGACGGAATCACGAGCAGCCGCCCGATCGAACCGGGCATGTCGATACGCAACTTTCCGTGCGGCTTCCGGTTGTTCGCCTGGAAGCTTGCCTCGGTTTCCTCGACGTCCGCGAGGATCCGCACGCATCGTTCGTAGTACGCGGCGCCGTCCGGCGTAAGCGACAGCCGGCGGGTGGTCCGGTGCATCAGCCGCACACCGAGGAACGCTTCGAGATTCTGGATGATCGTCGTGACGGACGCTCGCGGCAAGCTGAGCGTTTCTGCTGCCTTGGTGAAGCTGCTTGTATCGACGACGCGAGTAAACACCTGCATGGCCTGAAGCCGGTCCATCACAACCTCCGCAATTTAATGAGCCTCCGGAACAAGAAGGCTGCGCTACCTCGTGGGTAAACGCAGCCTCGGATTGTTCGGGGGCGTTGAATTGTGTTGCCGGATTATAGGCATTTATCCCAATGTCTGCCGGACCCAGAATTCGTTCCATCTCGAAATGGATGCTGCATCGTCATGGACGCTTCTGAATTCAGCAAATTCCTGAAGGCCGCGTTGCCCGTGCAAGCCACGGCAGGCGCGGCGCTGACGGTCGCCGAAGTCGAAATTCCCGGCTACGCGCAGGACATCGTGTTGCGCCTGTACCGCCGCCCGGACAAGACCGGGTTGCCAGTAGTGCTTTATTTCCACGGTGGCGGCTTCGTTCGCGGTTCGCTCGAAGACGCTGATTTCGCCGCGCGTTTTTTAGCAGAACGCTTACCAGCGCTCGTAGTGTCGGTCGATTATTCGCTCGCACCGGCCTTTCCTTTTCCGGCCGCGCCGGAGGATGCGTATCGCGCTGCCGTATGGGCCGCGACGCGCGCCCGCGCGTTCGGCGGCAACCCGAAGAAGATCGGAGTCGCGGGGCATGACGCGGGCGGCCAGCTCGCGAACTGCCTCGCGTTCATCGCGCGCGATCGCGGCGAAGTGCAGATCGTCGCGCAGGCGCTGTTCGGGCCGATGCTCGACCCGAGCATGACGCGCATCGGCGACGCAGATCGCCTCGCCTCCGACATCACCCCGCGCGAATGCGCGGCCTGTTATCGCGCGTATCTGCCGCAGGCCGCGCAACGCATGCACCCGTACGCGGCGCCGCTCGAATCGGTGCGCCTCGCGGGGCTGCCGCCGACGCTCGTGGTCACCGCGCAGAACGACGTGCTGCACGTCGAGGCGGAGAAATATGCGGGCTGCCTGATCTCGTCGGGCGTGCTCACGCAGGTGATCCGCTATCCGGACATCACGCACGCCGCGCTCGCGACGCACGAAGCCGCCTTCGAGGAAGCCGTGCGCTTCTTCCAGTGCCGCTTCCAGGCGCGCCAGCCGAACCGTTCCGAATAACCAAAACCAATCCACGTTTACTGGAGATCCACATGGCCATCCTACGCACCTCCCGTTCCCGAATCGCGACAGCGGCGATCGTGACGCTCGCCGTCGTCGGCCTCGGAACATTCGGCGCGATGCGCGTGAACGCAAACGCACCGGAGAAAGCGGCAGCACCGCTGCCCGAAGTCGACGTCGCGACCGTCGTGCCGCAGACCGTGACCGACTGGCAGAGTTATTCGGGCCGCCTCGAAGCGGTCGAGAAAGTCGACGTGCGCCCGCAGGTGTCGGGCACGATCGTCGCGGTCAACTTCAAGGACGGCGCGCTCGTGAAGAAAGGCGACGTGCTGTTCGTGATCGACCCGCGCCCGTACCAGGCCGAAACCGATCGCGCAGCCGCGCAGCTCGCGGCGGCACAGGCGCGCAACGGCTACGCGCAGACCGACTGGCAGCGCGCGCAGCGGCTGATCGGCGACAACGCGATCGCGAAGCGCGACTACGACGAGAAGCAGAATGCGGCCCGCGAGGCGACGGCGAACCTGAAGGCCGCCGAAGCCGCGCTGGAAACGGCGCGCATCAACCTCGGCTATACGCGGATCACGGCGCCTGTCTCGGGTCGCGTGTCGCGTGCGGAAATCACGCTCGGCAACGTCGTGTCAGCCGGCGCGTCGGCCGCGCCGCTGACGACGCTGGTGTCGGTGTCGCCGATCTACGCGTCGTTCGACGCGGACGAGCAGACCTACCTGCAATACATCAACGGCGCGCGCAACGGCCGCAAGGTGCCGGTCGAGCTCGGCCTCGCGAACGAAACCGGCTACTCGCGCAGCGGCGAGATCGACTCGGTCGACAACCGCCTCGACACGTCGTCCGGCACGATCCGCGTGCGTGCGCGCTTCGACAACGCCGACGGCGCGCTCGTCCCTGGCCTGTATGCACGCGTGAAGGTGGGCGGCAGCGCGCCGCACGAGGCACTGCTCGTCGACGACGCGGCGATCAACACCGACCAGGACAAGAAGTTCGTGTTCGTCGTCGACCAGCAAGGCCGCGTGTCGTACCGCGAAGTGCAGCAGGGGATGCAGCACGGCAACCGGCGCGTGATCGTGAGCGGGCTTTCCGCCGGCGATCGCGTGATCGTGAACGGCACGCAGCGCGTGCGCCCCGGCGAACAGGTGAAGCCGCACATGGTCCCGATGACGGGCGGTGACGCGCCGTCCGCGCCTTTGGCGGGCAACGCGAAGCCGGCCGCCCCGGCGAAGGCGGATTCGTAAGCGGCTTGCCGCTTCCGATCCGCGTTCAACCAGACAGAGCAACTCATGAACATTTCCAAATTCTTTATCGACCGGCCGATCTTTGCAGGAGTCCTATCGGTGATCATCCTGCTCGGCGGGGTGATCGCGATGTTCCTGCTGCCGATCTCCGAATATCCGGAAGTCGTGCCGCCTTCCGTGATCGTGAAGGCGCAGTATCCGGGTGCGAACCCGAAAGTGATCGCCGAGACGGTCGCGTCGCCGCTCGAAGAGCAGATCAACGGCGTCGAGGACATGCTCTACATGCAGTCGCAGGCGAACAGCGACGGCAACATGACGATCACCGTCACGTTCAAGCTCGGCACCGATCCGGACAAGGCCACGCAGCTGGTGCAGAACCGCGTGAACCAGGCGCTGCCGCGCCTGCCGGAAGACGTGCAGCGGCTCGGCATCACGACGGTGAAGAGCTCGCCGACGCTGACGATGGTGGTCCACCTGATCTCGCCGGACAACCGCTACGACATGACCTACCTGCGCAACTACGCGCTGATCAACGTGAAGGATCGCCTGTCGCGGATCCAGGGCGTCGGCCAGGTGCAGCTGTGGGGTTCGGGCGACTACGCGATGCGCGTATGGCTCGATCCGCAGAAGGTCGCGCAGCGAGGGCTGTCGGCGGAGGACGTCGTGCAGGCGATCCGCGAGCAGAACGTGCAGGTCGCGGCCGGCGTGATCGGCGCGTCGCCGTCGCTGCCGGGCACGCCGCTGCAGTTGTCGGTGAACGCGCGCGGCCGCCTGCAGACGGAAGACGAGTTCGGCGACATCGTCGTGAAGACGACGCCGGACGGCGGCGTCACGCACCTGCGCGACATCGCGCGGATCCAGCTCGACGCGTCCGAATACGGGCTGCGCTCGCTGCTCGACAACAAGCCGGCCGTCGCGATGGCGATCAACCAGTCGCCGGGCGCGAACTCGCTGCAGATCTCGGACGAAGTGCGCAAGACGATGGCCGAGCTGAAGCAGGACATGCCGGCGGGCGTCGACTACAAGATCGTCTATGACCCGACGCAGTTCGTGCGTTCGTCGATCAAGGCCGTCGTGCACACGCTGCTCGAAGCGATCGCGCTGGTCGTGATCGTCGTGATCGTGTTCCTGCAGACCTGGCGCGCGTCGCTGATTCCGCTGATCGCGGTGCCGGTGTCGATCATCGGCACGTTCTCGCTGCTGCTCGCGTTCGGGTATTCGATCAACGCATTGTCATTGTTCGGGATGGTGCTCGCGATCGGGATCGTGGTCGACGATGCGATCGTGGTGGTCGAGAACGTCGAGCGGAACATCGAGAGCGGGATGAACGCACGCGCGGCGACCTACAAGGCGATGCAGGAAGTGAGCGGGCCGATCATCGCGATCGCGCTGACGCTCGTCGCCGTGTTCGTGCCGCTCGCGTTCATGTCGGGCCTGACCGGCCAGTTCTACAAGCAGTTCGCGATGACCATCGCGATCTCGACGGTGATCTCGGCGTTCAACTCGCTGACGTTGTCGCCGGCGCTGTCCGCGATCCTGCTGAAGGGCCATGGCGACAAGGAAGACTGGCTCACGCGCGTGATGAACCGCGTGCTCGGCGGCTTCTTCCGCGGCTTCAACAAGGTGTTCCATCGCGGCGCGGAGAACTACGGCCGCGGCGTGCGCGGCGTGCTGTCGCGCAAGACGCTGATGCTCGGCGTGTATCTCGTGCTGGTGGGCGCGACCGTGCTCGTGTCGAAGGTCGTGCCGGGCGGCTTCGTGCCCGCGCAGGACAAGGAATACCTGATCGCGTTCGCGCAGCTGCCGAACGGTGCGTCGCTCGACCGCACCGAGAAGGTGATCCGCGACATGGGCTCGATCGCGCTGAAGCAGCCGGGCGTCGAGAGCGCGGTCGCGTTCCCGGGGCTGTCGGTGAACGGCTTCACGAACAGCTCGAGCGCGGGCATCGTGTTCGTCACGCTGAAGCCGTTCTCGGAACGGCACGGCAAGGCGCTGTCGGCCGGCGCGATCGCGGGGGCGCTGAACCAGAAGTACGGCGCGATGAAGGACTCGTTCGTCGCGGTGTTCCCGCCGCCGCCGGTGCTCGGCCTCGGTACGCTGGGCGGGTTCAAGATGCAGGTGGAGGATCGCGGCGCGGTCGGCTATGCGCGGCTCGCGGATGCGACCAACGACTTCATCAAGCGCGCGCAGCAGGCGCCTGAACTCGGCCCGTTGTTCACGAGCTACCAGATCAACGTGCCGCAGCTCAACGTCGATCTCGATCGCGTGAAGGCGAAGCAGCTCGGCGTGCCCGTGACCGACGTGTTCAACACGATGCAGGTGTATCTCGGCTCGCTGTACGTGAACGACTTCAACCGCTTCGGCCGTGTGTACCAGGTGCGTGTGCAGGCCGATGCACCGTTCCGCCAGCGCGCGGACGACATCCTGCAGTTGAAGACGCGCAACGACCGTGGCGAGATGGTGCCGCTGTCGTCGCTCGTCACGGTGACGCCGACGTTCGGCCCGGAAATGGTCGTGCGCTACAACGGCTACACGGCGGCCGACATCAACGGCGGCCCGGCGCCGGGCTTCTCGTCGGGCCAGGCGCAGGCCGCGGTCGAGCGCATCGCGCATGAAACGCTGCCGCGCGGCGTGCGGTTCGAATGGACCGACCTCACGTACCAGCAGATCCTCGCGGGCGATTCGGCGATGTACGTGTTCCCGATCAGCGTGCTGCTCGTGTTCCTCGTGCTCGCGGCGCTGTATGAAAGCCTGACGCTGCCGCTCGCGGTGATCCTGATCGTGCCGATGAGCATTCTGTCGGCGCTCACAGGCGTGTGGCTCACGCAGGGCGACAACAACATCTTCACGCAGATCGGCTTGATGGTGCTGGTGGGGCTGTCGGCGAAGAACGCGATCCTGATCGTCGAATTCGCGCGTGAACTCGAACACGACGGCAGGACGCCGCTCGAGGCCGCGATCGAGGCGAGCCGGCTGCGGCTGCGCCCGATCCTGATGACGTCGATCGCCTTCATCATGGGCGTGGTGCCGCTCGTTACGTCGACGGGTGCCGGTTCGGAAATGCGCCATGCGATGGGTGTCGCGGTGTTCTTCGGGATGCTCGGCGTTACGCTGTTCGGGCTGATGCTGACGCCGGTGTTCTACGTCGTGCTGCGCACGCTCGCGGGCGGCAAGATCCACGTCGCCGGGAAGGACTCGGCGGGTTACGGTGTGCCGTCCCAGCACGTGCCGGCTTCGGATGCTTGAGGACAGGAAGATGAATAACTTGCACAACACGAACGGCCTGATGCGCTTCGCGAAGGTGGCGGCCGCGAGCACCCTGCTCGCGACGCTGCTCGCCGCGTGCGCGGTGGGGCCCGACTACAAGCGCCCGGATGTGTCGACGCCGACGGCGTTCAAGGAAGCGCCGACGCTCGCCGCCGGCGAGCAGGCCGGCACGTGGAAGACGGCCGAGCCGGCGGACGGCGCGCATCGCGGCGAATGGTGGAAGGTGTTCGGCGACCCGGTGCTCGATTCGCTCGAGACGCAGGCGCTCGCCGCGAACCAGAACCTGAAGGCCGCGGCCGCGCGGGTCGAGGAAGCGCGTGCGGCGACCCGTACCGCGCGCTCGCAATGGTTCCCGCAGATCGGTGCCGGCTTCGGGCCGACGCGCGAGGGGCTGTCGTCGGCGTCGCAGTTCCAGCCGCAGGGCACGGGGCCGACCAACGCGACGCTGTGGCGCGCGCAGGGCACGGTGTCGTATGAAGCCGACCTGTTCGGCCGCGTCGGCCGCAACGTCGAGGCGTCGCGTGCCGACCAGGCGCAGAGCGAAGCGCTGTTCCGTTCGGTGCAGCTCGCGCTGCAGGCGGACGTCGCGCAGAACTACTTCGAACTGCGTCAGCTCGATTCCGACCAGGACCTGTACCGCCGCACGGTGGAGCTGCGCGAGCAGGCACTGAAGCTCGTGCAGCGCCGCTTCAACGAAGGCGACATCAGCGAGCTCGACGTGTCGCGCGCGAAGAACGAGCTGGCCACCGCGCAGGCCGATGCGGTCGGCGTCGCGCGGCGGCGCGCGGCGTCCGAGCATGCGCTGGCGATCCTGCTCGGCAAGGCGCCGGCGGATTTCGCGTTCAAGGAAACGCCGATCGTGCCGGTCGCGGTGAAGATCCCCGCGGGCCTGCCGTCCGCGCTGCTCGAACGCCGTCCGGACGTGTCGGCGGCCGAACGTGCGATGGCGGCCGCGAACGCGCGGATCGGCCTCGCGAAATCGGCGTACTTCCCGAAGCTCGATATCACGGGGGCGTTCGGGTATGAGGCGTCGACGCTTGGCAACCTGTTCCTGTGGTCGAGCCGCACGTTCCTGCTCGGGCCGTTCGCCGGCACCGCGCTGACGCTGCCGCTGTTCGACGGCGGCCGCCGTGCGGCCGGCGTGCAGCAGGCACGCGCGCAGTACGACGAGCAGGTCGCGAACTACCGGCAGCAGGTGCTCGTCGCGTTCCGCGAGGTCGAGGACAATCTCGCCGACCTCCGCCTGCTCGACGACCAGATCCGCGCGCAGGATGCGGCCGTCAACGCGTCGCGCCGCGCGGCGACGTTGTCGCGCACGCAGTATCAGGAAGGCGAGGTCGCGTATCTCGACGTGATCGACAGCGAGCGCTCGGTGCTGCAGTCGCAGTTGCAGTCGAACCAGTTGACCGGCGCGCAGGCCGTGTCGACCGTGAACCTGATCCGCGCGCTGGGCGGCGGATGGGGGCCGGCACCGACGGCGGTGGGCGATGCGGCGACGGGCAAGGCGGAGGTGGCGGCGCGGTGATGCACCGGCCCGAGACGGGCCGACTTACCGGGTAGTCGATCGAAGCACCCCGATCCGTGGCGACGCGGATCGGGTTTTTTATTGGCGGTTAGTCAGGGCAGTCAGGCCTGTTGCTCCGGTTTCACGTCTGTGCGTTCCGCGATCACCACCGCGTAGCGGCCGACCGCATCGGCGATGCGTTGCGCGAGCTCGGGATCGCGCACCGCGCGCGCAAGCGTGACACCGCCTGACAGCAGCGCGAGGAACGCGATTGCCCGATCGTCATCGGGTGCGCTGTCCATTCCTGCCGACACTTCGTCGACGATCTGCCGCAGTGCCTGCTCGTACGCGTCGCGCGTCTCGTCATCGGCACGCATCACTTCCGGGGACAGGCTCGGCAGCGCACAGCTTTCACCGAGTTCGCAGGTGCGTCGCGGGCCGAGGTAGAACGACACGAACGGGCGCCGCCAACGCGCGCCATGCTCGGCCTTGAACGTCGCGACGCCGTGCCGGAGCTGGGCAAGGCCATCGAGGACGACCTGCCGGAACGCTTCGCCCTTCGTTTTGAAATGGCCGTAGAACGCGCCGTTGGTGACGCCCGCCGCCTTCGTCAGCGGACCGATGCCGGAGCCGCCATACCCCTCCTCGCGGAACAGCCGGCTCGCGGCTTCGAGGATGCGCGTACGGGTTTCGTGCTTGTGCTCGACGGAATAACGCATGACAGGCTCGCTTCAGAGCGATCACTCTTTATCTTGCATAGAGAGCGATCAGTGTCTAATGTATAGAGAGTGACTGGTATTTATATCACGTCACGATCCCGATGACCTGACCTGGAGAAAGTGCGATGCCGATTACGCTGACCGTATCAGAAGGGGTTTTCACGCCGGACGACGAGGGGCCGGTGTTTGCCGAGTTGACCGATGCGCTGCTGGAAGTGGAGGGGCTGACCGGGAATGCGTTCCTGGCGCCGAACGTGGTGGGCACGCTCAACGTGCTGCCGCGACACCGGACCTTCGTGCGGGGGCGCGCGGAGCCCGCTGCGTTCGTCGAGCTGAAGTTGCCCGCCGTGGCGCTCGCGGCGCCCGAGCGGCAGCGGCAATTCGTCGAACGGGCGACCGCGATCGTGCTGCGCCGGGCAGGTGGGCGGCTGACGGCCGCGCAGGTGTGGGTGAACGTCGTCCATGCGGTCGACGGTGGATGGGGCATTGCCGGACGACGCTACGACAACGTGTCGCTCGTCGATTCGATCCAGAGCGCGGCGGCGGCGGCCACGCACTGATCGCAACTAACGGTCAAGCCGTCCGGCGTTGATCGACGGCGTGGCGGCGTTCGCCGCCACGCCGGTCATTTTTCGTCACCCGCCACCCGCAGCGCGCGAACCAGTTCGCTCGCCGCCTTGCCGAGCCCCGAATGCTTCGGCCGGCGCAGGTACACCGGTAGCGGCAACCCGTTGCGGATGTTCGCGAACACGAGCGGCGCGAGCTCGCCGTCGGCGACGTATCGGCCGATCATGGATTCAGGCAGGTTCGCCCAGCCATGCCCGGCCTTCACGAGCGCGATTGCGGTAGCCATGTCGGTCACCTTCCACGTGCGGTTGCCGATCACCGGCCGCACGTCAGTCAGCGGCCGCTCGGGATCGGCGATCACGATCTGCCTGAGGCCCGACAGCCGCTCGATTGCTTCCGGTTGCGCGCATTCGGCGATCGCCGGATGGCTCGGCGCGGCGACCGCGACGAGCGTCTCGGTCCACAGCGCGTGGATCTGCTCCTGCGGATGCAGGTCGAGCCCGCCATACGCGACGCAGAGATCGACGGCGCGGCGATGCAGCGCATCGATGATCACGTCCTGCGGCGCCGTGACGATGCTGATCGCGAGCGCCGGGTATTTCGCGGCGACGGCCGTCAGCGCGCGGGCGACGGGCGCGCCGTCGAGTTCGGCGGCGAGGCCGAGCCGCAACGTATCCTCGACGCCTTCCGACAGGTGCTGCGCATGCGCGCGCAGCGCGTGCAGCCGCTCGGCGATCGACCGCGCGTCGGGCAGCAGCGCCGCCATCGCGGCGGTCGGCGTCGGTTCGCGCGTGCCGCGGTCGAACAGCACGAGGTCGAGTTCGGCCTCGAGGTTCGCGATCGCCATGCTGATCGCCGACGGCGTGCGGCCGAGCGCGCGCGCGGCCGCGGAAAACGAGCCTTTGTCGATGACGGTCAGCAGCATGTCGATGTGGTCGCTGGTCAGCATGCACTGGCCTCCTGTCAGAAAAATTGAAAGGACCTGACTTTGGCGGACGCGCTACCCGCTGATAGTCTCGCCACCTTGTTCGATAGAAGGTGGATGGTGATGCAAGGGTGGAAGAGACGCATAGTCTACGTCGTGATGTTCGAGGTGCTCGGTATCCTGATCGCATCGTCGGTGCTCGGCATGCTGAGCGGCGCCAGCGTGGCGGCGAGCGGCCTGCTGGGCGTGATGATTTCGACGACGGGCGTCACCGTCAATTTCCTGTACAACCTCGTGTTCGAGGCGTGGGAGCGCAGGAGTGCAGCGACGACGCGCACGGTCGGACGCCGCGTACTGCATGCGATCGGCTTCCAGATCGCGCTCGTGACGTTCCTGATCCCGCTGATCGCTTGGTGGCTCGACGTGTCGCTGCTGCAGGCGTTCCTGTACGACGCGGTGCTGATCGTGTTCTTCCCGATCTTCACGTTCACGTACAACTGGGCGTTCGACAGCGTGTTCGGGCTGCCCGATGCGGTCACGCGCAAGGCGGAGCCGGAGCCGGCCGTGTGGTAAGCCGTGCTGACGGAATGGCGCAGGCGGATTGACGGGGCGGACGCGCCGGTGACGCACGGCGGTTGATGAAGCGGCGATGCGGCGCGTATCCGCATCGTCGTTGAACAGCGAGGAGAACGGGCGGCGCGGAAGCCGCCCGGGAGCCTTTACGCGGCGACGAACTCGTGCACGAAGCGGTTGAACACGGCGGGGCTTGCCGCGTTCATCCCGTGCGACGCGCCGGCGACGGTCTGCCGTTGCGCGTTGCCGATCCACTGCGACAGCGTGTCGACGTTGTTGCGGAACATCTTCGGGCTGCGCTGGCCGTCGATCAGCAGCGTGCGGCATGCGATGTCGCCGGCGGTGTGCTGCGAGTACGCGGGCAGGGGGTCGCGCAACTGCTTCGGCAGCGTGCTCGCGTTGTCGATCGCCATCGTGCGGAAACGCGACGTGCTCTTCTTCCATGCACCCGGCAGGCTCACGGAATCGACGAACATCTCGAGGCCCGATTCGACGTCGCCTTGCCCGATCAGGTTCACGGCCTGCGTGCGCAGCGCGATCGCGGCGGCCGGCAGCGCGGCTTCGCGCACGCCCGGCTGTTGCAGCGGGCCGCCCGGATCGGCGAGCGTCAGCGATTCGACGAGATGCGGATGCTGGCGCGCGACGTTGAACGCGACGCTGCCGCCGCGCGAGTGGCCGACCAGGTGCACGGGGCCGAGATCGAGCGCGTCGATGAATTCGGCGAGCTCGTCGACGTGGTTCTGCCAGCTGAACTCGTCCTGGATGCCCGCTTCGACGGCCGGCCAGTAATGGCTGAGGCTCGGCGCGATGCAGCGGTAGTGGGCCGACAGCGCGGCGAGCTGCGGATCCCAGTAGCGGTAGTCGCACAGCGAGCCGTGCACGAACACCATCGGCGCGCCGCTGCCCCGCTCGACATACGGCAGGCTGATGCCTGACGAGAGCGTCGCAAATTGCAGGTCGGGGTTCGCGAGCACGGACGGCTCGATTCGCATGTTCATGACTGAAAGACTCAAAGGTGCGTCAACACGACGCAACTATGCATCACGGCGACCTGCAAGGAAAACGCATAATTTTCATCGTGACGATCAATTTTATTGATGGCTCGGCCGGAAACCCTTGTCGGAAGGGGATGGGTGTCGATGCTTTCAATCATCTGACGATTGGTCGCGGCGCCGGAAAGGCCGGATAAAGACGTGCGGCGACCTGCGCACCTGCACATCGCATCTTTGGAAAACGGGAAGAAAGCGCGCCGCGACAGCGGCCCGCGCGTCAGCGCACCGCCAGCGCGGGTGCGGTCTGAAGCACGACCGGGAGATCGTTGTCGGTCGCGAACTGCATCGCGAAATCGAACGCGTCCGCGCACACGGTGCGCAATTCGTCCGACACGAACAGACATTTGACGTTGCCGTCGACGACGGGCATCGCGAGCCGCGACAGCGCGCACGGATAGCCGGGCCGCCGCTCGCCGACGAACAGCGTGATGACGCCCGCGAGGCGCTCGGGCCAGTCGCTCGGGCGAAAGGTTTTCTGCGCGTGCGTGACGCCGCGGATCAGGTGGCCGGTGACGCGGCCGTGTTCGGTGATGTCGATGCGATCCATGCTGGAGTGCGTGTCCTCGTTCTCGTCATTCGCCGCCATCGGCCGCCGCGTCGCCGCGCGCGGGAATCCGCAGGTTGCGCAGCTTGTGATAGAGCGTTTTCTTCGGCATCCCGAGCGCTTCGCTTGCGTCCGCAACATTGCCGTTGTGACGCTGCAGCATGTCCTCGATCAGCATCCGCTCGAAATACGCGAGCTGCTCCGCGAGCGTGCCGCCTGCGGCCGGCGCGCCGCCGGACGACAGCAGGCTGTCGCCGGTCAGCCCGAGCACGAAGCGGTCGGCCACGTTCTGCAGCTCGCGCACGTTGCCCGGCCATGCATGCGTCATCAGTTCGGACACCTGCGCAGCCGTGACGACCGGCGCCGGCTGCCCGAAGCGGCGCGCGGCCGCGAGCACGAAATGCTCGAACAGCAGCGGGACGTCCTCGCGCCGCTCGCGCAGCGGCGGCAGTTCGATCTGCGCGACGTTGAGGCGATACAGCAAGTCAGCACGAAAGCGGCCGTCGGCCGCGAGCTCGGCAAGATCGGCCTTCGATGCGGCGACCACGCGGCAGTCGACCGGAATCAGCTCGTTCGCGCCGAGCCGCTCGACCACGCGCTCCTGCAGCACGCGCAGCATCTTGACCTGCAGCGGAATCGGCATCGTCTCGATCTCGTCGAGGAACAGCGTGCCGCCGTCCGCCCATTCGATCTTGCCGATACGCTTCTTGATCGCGCCGGTAAATGCGCCGGCTTCATGGCCGAACAGTTCGCTCTCGAACACCTGTTCCGGCAAACCACCGCAGTTCAGCGCGACGAAATGCGCGTCGCGCCGGCCGCCGAAGTCGTGCAGGCTGCGCGCGATCAGTTCCTTGCCGGTGCCCGTCTCGCCGGTGATCAGCACCGACACCGACGTATCGGCGAGGCGCAGGATCTTCTTGCGGACGTCGGCCATCGCGGGCGACTTGCCGAGCACGAACGCCTCGATGCCCTGCCAGTTGTTCAGCGCCGCGCGCAGCCCCTGCACTTCCAGCGTCAGACGGCGCTTCTCGACCGCGCGCGCGACGCGCCCCGCGATCACGTCCGACGAAAACGGCTTCTCGATGAAGTCGTACGCGCCGACCTGCATCGCGCCGACGGCCGTCGAGATGTCGGCATGGCCGCTGATCAGCACGACCGGGATCTGCGCGTCGATGGCCATCACGCGATCGAGCAGCTGCAGCCCGTCGATGCCCGGCATCCGCACGTCGGACACGATCACGACCGGTGCGCCGGGCGCGACGTGATGCAGCGCGTCGGCGGCCGACGCGAATGCGTCCACTGCGAAGCCGGCAAGCGCTACCGCCTGCTCGACGCCGATCCGGACGTTTTCATCGTCCTCGACGACCAGCACCCGAATCTCATCTTCCATGCTCTGTCCTTTGCAGCGTGGCCGCCGCGAATTCGATACTGAACTGCGCGCCGCCTTCGTCGCGGTTCGTCGCGGCGATCTTCGCGCCGAACGCCTCGACGATGCGCGACGTGATCGCGAGGCCGAGCCCGAGGCCCTGGCCGCGCGGCTTGGTCGTGACGAACGGCTCGAACAGGTGCGGCAGCACCTCGGGCGCGATGCCCGCGCCGCTGTCGGCGACGGTGAAGCGCACGCGGCCGGCTTCGTCCGGCCCGGCGGCCGCGATGACGATGCGGCGCACGCTCGCGTCGTGCACCGCGTCGAGCGCGTTGCCGAGCAGGTTCACGATCACCTGCTGCAACTGGCTCGATTCGGCCGATACGGCGGTGCCCGGCGCGATGTTCACGTCGAGCTGCACGCCTTCGTCGCGGATCCGCGCATCGTAGATCAGCCGCGCATGTGCGACGGCCTCGTTCAGCGACACCGCGACGCGTTCGACGTCGGGCTTGCGCGCGAAGGTCTTCAACTCGCCGGTGAGCACCGCCATGCTGTCGACGAGCTTGCCGATCCGTTCGAGATTGGCGAGCGCCGGCGCGGGCTGGCCGCGCTCGAAGAACGTGCGCGCGTTGTCGCACAGCGTGCGGATCGCGACGAGCGGCTGGTTCAGCTCGTGCGTGAGGCCGGCGGCCATTTGCCCGAGCACCGCGAGCTTGCCCGCATGCACGACTTCCTGTTGCGACGCGCGCAGCCGCTGCTCGGTGCGCTCGCGCTCGACGATCTCGCGCTGCATCCGTTCGTTCGCGGTCGTCAGCGCGGCCGTGCGCTGCGCGACGGTCAGCTCGAGCTGGTCGTTCGCGCGCCGCAGCGCGTCCTGCGCGTTCAGTCGCGCGACGATGGCCCGACGGCGCTGGATCGCATAGCCGGCGAGCAGCGCGGCGATCAGGAACGCACCGGTGACGAACACGAAGGCCGTCTGCTGCTGGCGCCGCGCGCCCGCGATGTCGAGCAGCACCATCAGCGAATCGCCGGCCTGCGGCGCGGGGCGCGACATCACGAGATAGCGCGTGGTGCGGCCGCTGTGGCGTGTATCGGGGAAGGTGCCGAACCACGCGGCCGCGCTGCGGTCGCCGATATGGCGGTACGGCAGCGCATCGACCGTGCGGCCTGCGTATTGCCGCGACGCCTGGATGTCGCGCTGCTGCTGCGCGGTGATCGGGCGCAGCGCGGTGAATTTCCACGCGGGTTCGGTCGAGATCACGACCACGCCGTTGCGATCGACGACCATCGCGGCGACGCCCGGCGCGCGCCATGCCGATTCGAGCGGATCGACGCTGATCTTCACGGCGGCCACGCCGATCGGCACGCCTTCGTCGCGCACCGCGCTGGCGAAGTAGACGCCCGGCACGCCGGTGTTGGTGCCGATACCGAAGAAGCGGCCGCTGCCGCGCGCGAGCGCGTCCTTGAAGTACGGCCGGTACGACACGTTGGTGCCGACGAAGCTGAGCGTCTCGTTCCAGTTGCTGGCGGCGATCACGTCGCCCTGCAGGTCGATCACGTCGACCGCGCCGCTGCCCGCGTCGCGGTTCACGGCTTCGAGGTAGGTGTCGACCGTGTGCACGAGTTCGGGAGCCTCATGCGGCGCGGCTTTCAGCATCGCGCGCACGCCGTCCTGCCGCGCGACCAGGCCGGGCAGGATCTCGAAGCGGCCGAGCTCGCTCTTCAGGCTCGACGCGTACAGGTCGAGCCGGTGCGCGCCGGTTTCCTCGAGCGCGTCGATCGCGCGTTCCCACGCGAAATCGACGGCCGCGGCCGCCACGCATACATACAGCACGCTGGCCGATGCCCAGCCCCACCACGGGATGCCCTTGAAGCTCTTCTGCACGTTCGCCCTCATCGAAACCCGCAACCGCCCGCCCGGCGTGACGCCCGAAACGACGCCCCGAACGACGCGCGCCGCGCGCCGGCTGGGCCGGCGGCGGCGCGTGCAAAGCGGCCGGCGCGACGGTGCGCGCGGCGGCGCGTCATCCGAAGTGGGCGACCAGGATCAGCGTGACCGTGACGACGATCGCGCCGCCGATCCGCGTCGCGATCTGCGCGAACGGCATCAGCTGCATCCGGTTCGCGGCAGTCAGGATCGCGACGTCGCCGGTGCCGCCTTGCCCGCTATGGCAGGCGTTCACGATTGCGGTGTCGATAGGGTACATCTTCATCAGGCGGCCGACCACGAAACCGGTGCCCATCAGCGTCGCGACGGTCGACACGATCGTGACGACGTTGACGATCGTGAACGCGGCGGTCAGCTTGTCCCACGGCGTCATCGCGACGCCGATCGCGAACAGCAGCGGGTACGTGACGGCGGTCGAGAAGAACTTGTAGACGACGAACGCGCCTTCCTGCAGCGGCGGCGACACCGCACGCGCGAGCTTCACGAGCACCGCGAGGAACAGCATCGCGACCGGCGCGGGCAGGCCGAACAGCTTGTGCGCCATCAGGCCCACCAGATACAGCGTGATGGCGGTGATGCCGGCGCCCGCGATGTGCGAGACGTCGACGTGGCCGCGGATTTCCTCGTTCTCGGGCGTCATGTCGCCCGATTCGCCGACCTGCAGGCGGCCGTTGCCGGTCAGGTGCGGGAAGCGCTTGCCGAGCATGTCGAGCGCGCCCGACAGGATGATCGCGGTCAGGCTGCCGAGCATCACCGGCGGCAGCACCATTGCGAACATCTCGCCTTGCGGCAGATGCATCAGTTCCGAATAGCCGATCGACAGCGGAATCGCGCCTTCGCCGACGCCGCCGGCCATGATCGGCACGACGATGTACAGCAGCGTGTGGCGCGCGCCGAGGCCGAGCGCGGTGCCGACCGCCGTGCCGACGATCGCGGCCGCGACCGAGCCGGCCGCGAGCGGGATGAAGATCTTCACGAAGCCCTGGATCAGCACGCGGCGATCCATGCTCAGGATGCTGCCGACGATGATCGACGCGATGAACAGGTACAGGAAGTTGGTCGACTTCGTGAACTCGACGGTGAGGTTCAGCACCGGCTTCGGCAGCACGTGGTAGTACGTGAGCGCGGACGGCACGAAGGTCGCGAAGATCGCGGCCGCGCCGATGTTGCGCAAGAGCGGCAGGCGCTTGCCCAGTTCCGCGCAGGTGAAGCCGAAGAACGCGAGCACCGCGATCGCCATCGAGATTTCACCGGGCACCTTGCCGGTCACCGAGAAGCCGACGATCAGCGCGAGCAGGATGAAGTAGACGGGCAGCGGAATGATGCCGATGCGGATTTCCATCAGTTTCCACCAGCCTTCCGGCCAGAAGCGCGCGCGCGGGGCGGCGACGGCGTCGGAAACCGGCTCCGGATGGGACGGGGTATGGATAGAGGTCTGCAAGACGTGTCTCCTGATGTTGGTATGCCTGCATGGCTTCGCGGCATCGTGTGCCGTCTATTACGCAACCCCCGTGCCAGAAATCCCGCTCGCCGGAAGATTTTTAATGCCTTGATTTATAAGGATTTTGTTTCGTCTGCGGAAAGGCGGCCCCGACCGGCTGGCCGAGATTTCGGAATTCGCCCGGCGCCCAGGCCGAGATTTCGGCCTGGCGGCCGACCGGGCGCCCGGTCGCACCTCCGATCCCGCATGGCCGCCCGCCATATCGCCGCGCGCGATTTTCTTCGCACAATCGCTTCGTAGACCGCCCCCGCGCCGCTCTCTATCATCGGCTGATCTTTTCCGATGCGTTTGACCTCTGTCCGGAGAACGCCCGTGCGTTCGCCGCGGCGTCGCTCATCCATCGATACCGTCTTTGGACAGGAGAGTGGTTTCATGCTGCATGCCGTTTTTTCCGCCCGCTTTTCCGCCGGCCGCGTCGCGCGCCTGCTGGCTGCCGCCGTGCTTGGCGTCGCATTGCTCAATGGCGCGCACGCCGACACCGCGCCGCTGAAGGTCGGCATCTCGACCAGCCCGCAAATCGAAGCGCTGAAAGTTGCCGCGAAGGAGGCGAAGGCGCAGGGGCTCGACGTGAAGATCGTCGAATTCACCGACTGGAATACGCCGAACGCGGCGCTCGCGAACAAGGACATCGACGTCAACTACTTCCAGCACATCCCGTTTCTCGAGAACGCGAACAAGCAGGGCGGCTACAACTTCGTGTCGATCGCGCCCGGCACGATCATGAAGATCGGCCTCTATTCGAAGAAGGTGAAAAGCTTCAGCGAGCTGAAGGACGGCGCGAAGGTCGCGATCGCGAACGATCCGGTGAACGGCGGGCGCGGGCTGTTGCTGCTGCAGCGCGCGGGGCTCATCACGCTGACGCCGGGCGCCGACTACCGCGCGACGACGCACGACATCGTGTCGAACCCGAAGCACCTGAAGATCATCCCGCTCGAAGCGTCGCAGCTCGCACGTTCGCTCGACGACGTCGATCTCGCGCAGGGCTACCCGAGCTTCATCAAGCTAGCCGGCACGACCGACCCGAACAGCGCGCTGCTGTTCGACGGCACCGAGAACAAGATCTTCGCGATCCAGTGGGTCGTGCGCCCGGACAGCGTGAACGATCCGCGCATCCGCAAGTTCATCTCGATCTACCAGCACTCGCCGGCGGTGCGCAAGGCGCTCGACAACGCGTTCGGCTCGCTGTACGCGATCGCGTGGTGACGGAGGCGGCATGACGACGGCGAACCGCAAGAAAATCCTGCTCAACGCGTTCAACATGAACTGCGTCGGGCACATCAACCACGGGCTGTGGACGCATCCGCGCGACCGCTCGGCGCACTACACCGATCTCGACTACTGGGCCGACCTCGCGAAGACGCTCGAGCGCGGCAAGTTCGACGGGATCTTCCTCGCGGACATCGTCGGCGTGTACGACGTGTTCGGCGGCGGGCCCGACACCGCGCTGCGCGAATCGGTGCAGGTGCCCGTCAACGATCCGCTGCTGCTGGTGCCCGCGATGGCGCAGGTCACGCGGCACCTCGGCTTCGGCGTGACCGCGAACCTCACCTACGAACCGCCTTACCTGTTCGCGCGCCGCATGTCGACGCTCGACCACCTGACCAAAGGGCGCGTGGGCTGGAACATCGTCACCGGCTATCTCGACAGCGCCGCGCGCGGCATGGGCCTCGCGCAGCAGATCGGCCACGACGACCGCTACGAGCGCGCGGACGACTACATGGACGTCGTCTACAAGCTGTGGGAACAGAGCTGGGACGACGATGCGGTGATCCGCGACGCGAAGGCGCGCGTGTTCGCGCAGCCGGGCAAGGTGCGGCGCGTGAAGCACGACGGACCGTTCTATTCGATCGACGCGATTCATCTGAGCGAGCCGTCGCTGCAGCGCACGCCGGTGCTGTACCAGGCCGGTTCGTCCGCGCGCGGCGTCGAGTTCGCGGGGCGTCACGCGGAATGCGTGTTCGTGAACGGGCAAAGCAAGGCCGCCGCGCGCGCGGCGACACTCGACATTCGCGCGGCCGCTGCACGGCAGGGCCGCGACCCGGCGTCGATCAAGATCTTTGCCGGCGTGAGCGTCGTGACGGCGGAAACCGAACTTCTGGCACGCGAGAAATTCGACGAATACCGGCGCTACGCGAGCGCCGAAGCGGGCCTCGCGCATTTCGCGAGCTCGACCGGCATCGACTTCGCGAAGTACGGCCTCGATGAGCCGATCTCGTACGTGAAGACCGATTCGATCCAGTCGGCCGTCGACGCGATCTCGCGCAAGAGCACGACCGGCACGTGGACCGTGCGCCGCATGCTCGAACAGATGTCGCTCGGCGGCCGCTATGCGCCGATCGTCGGCTCGCCGTCGCAGGTCGCGGACGAGCTGCAGTCGTGGATCGACGAGACCGGGATCGACGGCTTCAACCTGACGCGCACCGTGATGCCCGAATCGTTCGAGGATTTCGTCGACTGGGTCGTGCCCGAGCTGCAGAACCGCGGCGTCTACAAGGAAGACTACGATCCCGCGCCCACGCTGCGCGAGAAGCTGTTCGGCGCGGGCCCGCGCCTGCCCGCGTGGCATACGGGCGCGCAGCACCGGCCGGGCGCCGCCGTGCACGCCGAATCCGCGCATCCCGCGCATGTCTGAACGTGACGGAGCGAAGCGATGACGCAATTGTTCGATACGCTGGGTTTCATCGATACGTCGGCCGTGCGGGCCGCCACGGCTGCCGCGACGCATGACGCAGCGGCTGCGTTGGCCGAACCGGCCGGCGGCGTTGCCGTGTCGCTGGAGCAGGTCGGCAAGGTGTTCGCGACGCCGCGCGGCCAGGCCGCCGCGCTGCGCGACGTGACGCTCGACGTGCGGCGCGGCGAGGTCTTCGGGATCATCGGCCGCAGCGGCGCCGGCAAGTCGACGCTGCTGCGGCTCGTGAACGGCCTCGAACGGCCGAGCTCGGGCCGCGTGCGCGTGCAGGGCGTCGACGTCGGCGCGCTCGACGAGGATGGCCTCGTCGCGCTGCGGCGCCGCACCGGCATGGTGTTCCAGCATTTCAACCTGCTGTCCGCGAAGACGGTGTTCGAGAACGTCGCGCTGCCGCTGAAGATCGCCGGCGTGCCGAAGGCCGAGCGCGTGCGCAAGGTCGAGGCGCTGCTCGAACTCGTCGGGCTCGCCGCGAAGCGCGACGCGTATCCGGCCAGCCTGTCGGGCGGGCAGAAGCAGCGCGTCGGCATTGCCCGCGCGCTCGTGCACGATCCGGAGGTGCTGCTGTGCGACGAGGCGACGTCGGCGCTCGATCCCGAGACGACGCAGTCGATCCTCGCGCTGCTCGCCGACATCAACCGCCGCCTCGGGCTGACGATCGTGCTGATCACGCACGAGATGGAAGTGATCCGCGCGGTGTGCGACACGGTCGCGGTGATCGAACAGGGCGAAGTCGTCGAAACGGGCCCCGTGTGGCGCGTGTTCGGCGATCCGCGCCACGGCGCGACGCGCGCGCTGCTCAGCACGCTCGTGCACGACCTGCCGGCCGAACTGGCCGCGCGCGTGCAGCCGTTGCCGGAACAAGCCGCGTTGCCTGAAGGCGCGCAGGTCGTGCTCGACGTCCGCTATACGGGCGAGAGCGGTGGCGAGCCGGATGTCGGCGCGCTTGCAGTGGCGCTCGGCGGCTCGGTGCGGTTCCTGCACGGCGGGATCGAGCGCATCCAGGGGCACGCACAGGGGCGGCTCGTGATCGCGGCAGCCCTGCGCGCGGAAGATGCCGGCCAGCCGCCGGCCCGCGGCGGTGCAGTGGCCGCGCTGCTCGAACGCGCGCGTCGCCACGCGAACCACGCGGAGGTGCTCGGCTATGTTTGACCTCTGGTGGCCCGAACTGCTCGACGCGATCCGCGACACGCTGTCGATGGTCGCCGCATCGGCCATGATTGCCGCGTTGATCGGCATCCCGCTCGCGGTGATCCTCGTGACGACCGCGCCCGGCGGCATCTACGAGCGGCGCGGCGTGAACGCGGTGCTCGGCGCGCTCGTCAACGTGTTCCGCTCGACGCCGTTCATCATCCTGCTCGTCGCGCTGCTGCCGTTCACGCGCGTGCTGATCGGCACGACGATCGGCGTCTGGGCGGCCGTCGTGCCGCTGTCGATCGCCGCGATCCCGTTCTTCGCGCGGATCGCCGAGGTGAGCCTGCGTGAAGTCGACCGCGGGCTGATCGAGGCCGCGCTCGCGATGGGCGCGAAGCGCCGCCACATCGTCTGGCACGTGCTGCTGCCCGAAGCGCTGCCCGGCATGCTCGGCGGCTTCACCATTACCGTCGTCGCGCTGATCGGCTCGACGGCGATGGCGGGCGCCGTCGGCGCGGGCGGCCTCGGCGATCTCGCGATCCGCTATGGCTACCAGCGTTTCGACACCACCGTCATGGCGACCGTGATCGTGATCCTGATCGCGCTCGTCTCGGCCGTGCAAATCACGGGCGACCGCCTGGTCCGACGTGTGACCCGGCGTACCTGAGCGACGCCACAAGCGTCCGCTCGCTTCATTCATGATCCTGAGAGAAAGAACCTATGACCTTGCCCATCGGCGCGCCGCGCGAATGGAACGGACAATTCGAGGAAGCGTTGTTTCTCGACGTGGCGCGACGCCATCGTCCTGACTTCCCGGCGAAGCTCGCCACGCCGCCGCGCGAGCCGCACAACGACGACGAGCTGGCCGCCGTCGCCGACTACTACACGAAGATGGCGTCGCACGACCTGTTCATCGTGCAGGTCGTCGCGAAGGCGATCGACACGCTGTTCCGCGACGATCCGCATTTCCAGCTGATCCTGTCGCGCCAGCTCGGCGACGACGGCGCGCACGCGGTGATCGGCCGCGAACGCGTGACCGAACTGACGGGGCGCGATCCGCTGCCGGAAGTCGACCGCCTCGTCTCCGCGCACTGGGCGCGCATCGGCGACATCGCGGTGCGCGACATCGCGGGCTTTCTCGCGTTCGAATGGCACTACGAGCTGCACATCCTCGCGAAGCTGTGGATCCAGCGCAAGACCGGCCTCATCGGCGATTCCGCGATGCGCGAGCATGGCGAGAACCGGATCCGGCCGGACGAGGAATGGCATCGCGTGCAGATCGTCCAGTGGTGGTTCGACACGCTGAAGGCGCTGCCGGTGGCCGAACGCGATGCGCTGATCGATCGCGTGATCGCGGCCGACGAGGAAACGCAGGCGCGGCTCGACGGTTATCTGCACGACGAGTACGCGCATACCGCACACGTGTTCGGCGCGGATATCGCCGAATACCGCGCGATCTACGACGACTGGCGGCGCGAGATCCTGTCGCGGCTGACCGGCCGCCAGCTCGACGCGCTGGTGCCGCTGTCGGGTGAAGCGGTTGCGCAGGAAGCCGTCGCATGAACGATCCGCGTGGCCCGGCGACCTTTGCGCCCGATACCGATACGCCTGCTTTCGACCCCGTCGCGCTGGCGCGCGCGATCGACGCGTTGCGCACCACGGCCGCCGCGCGCGACCGCGCGGGCGGTCATGCGGCGCAGGAGAAGCGGTGGCTCGCCGATGCGGGCCTGCTGACGCTCGCGGTGCCGCGTGCGTTCGGCGGGCAGGAAGCCGCATGGCCCGAGATCTACGATGCGATCCGGCAGATCGCGCGCGTCGACAGCGCGCTCGCGCATCTCGTCGGGTTCCAGTGCCTGCAGGTGGTGAGCGTCGACGTGTGGGGCAACGCCGCGCAGCGCGAACGCTACCTGCGCGGCACGGTCGAGCAGCAATGGTGGTGGGGCAACGCGGTCAATCCGCTCGACACGCGGCTCGTGGCCACGGCCACGCCTGACGGCGGCTACCGGCTCGAGGGCGTGAAGGGCTTCTGTTCGGGCACGCGCGGCTCGCAGCGGATGACGGTGTCCGCGCACGATCCGGACACTGGCCGCACCGTGTTCGGCGTGGTGCCGACCGATCGTGCGGGGATCACGGTCAACGAAGACTGGGATCCGATCGGCCAGCGCCAGACCGACAGCGGCAGCGTGCGCTTCGACGGCGTGACGCTTGCGGCGGACGAGGTACTGCACCGTTCCGAGACGCCGCCGACCCCGCGCGCGACACTGCGCACGCTCGTGTCGCAGCTCGTGCTGACCAACCTGTTCGTCGGGCTCGCGGAAGGCGCGCTGGCGGAAGCGCGCGACTACGTGCTGAAGCATGGCCGCCCGTGGATCCAGTCGGAGGTCGCGCAGGCGAGCGACGATCCGTACACGCTGCAGCGCTTCGGCGACATGCGCGTGCGGGCGATCGCCGCGGCGGTGCTGGCCGATCGCGCGGCCGCCGCGTTGCAGCGTGCATGGGCGCGACAGGATGCGCTGACGGCGGACGAGCGCGCCGAGGTGGCGCTCGCGGTATCGGAGGCGAAGATCGTCGCGCAGCGCGCGGCGCTCGAGAACGGCGAGGCGCTGTTCGACGCCTGCGGCGCACGCGCGACAGCCGCGTCGCTCGGCCTCGACCGCTTCTGGCGGAACGCGCGCACGCATACGCTGCACGATCCGCTCGACTACCGGCTGCGGGATGTGGGCCGGTTCGCGTTGACGGGCGAGTTGCCGCAGGCGTCGCTCTATACATGACGGCGTGATGCCGGAGCGGCGCGGTCCGCTCCGGACAAAACCTAACCGGCATGCTGGACGTTTGAAATGATATGTTATATCGTTGCGATACTATGTATCACTCGATGATCGTCCACTCTCCTCCCGGAATCGCCCGATGAGCCCCGCACTCTCCCCGTCCACGCGGCTTCCCGTGACCGTCCTGTCCGGCTTCCTCGGCGCCGGCAAGACGACGCTGCTCAACCACATCCTGAACAATCGCGAGGGCCGGCGCGTCGCGGTCATCGTCAACGACATGTCCGAGGTCAACATCGACGCCGCGCTCGTGCGCGACGGCGGCGCGGGGCTGTCGCGCACCGACGAGAAGCTGGTCGAGATGAGCAACGGCTGCATCTGCTGCACGCTGCGCGAGGACCTGCTGATCGAGGTCGACCGGCTCGCACGCGAAGGGCGGTTCGACCAGCTCGTGATCGAATCGACCGGCATCTCGGAGCCGCTGCCGGTGGCCGAGACGTTCACGTTCGAAGGCGAGGACGGCCGCAGCCTCGGCGAAGTCGCACGCCTCGACACGATGGTGACGGTGGTCGACGCGTTCAATTTCCTGCGCGACTACGCGTCGCGCGACAGCCTGCAGTCGCGCGGCGAATCGATGGGCGAGGAAGATGCGCGCACGGTCGTCGATCTGCTGATCGACCAGATCGAGTTCTGCGACGTGATCGTGATCAACAAGATCGACCTGATCGACGCAAGCGCGCGCGAGCGGTTGGTCGCGCTGCTGCGCGGCTTGAACCCGCGCGCACGGATCGAGATCGCCGAATTCGGCAAGGTGCCGCTCGAGCGCGTGCTCGACACGGGCCTGTTCGACTTCGAAGCCGCATCGCGCGCGCCGGGCTGGCTGCAGGAGATGCGCGGCACGCACACGCCCGAGACCGACGAGTACGGCATCCGCAGCTTCGTCTATCGTGCGCGCCGGCCGTTCCATCCACAGCGCTTCTTCGATCTCGTCGAAAGCGAATGGCCGGGCGTCGTCCGCTCGAAGGGATTCTTCTGGCTCGCCACCCATCCGACCGTCGCCGGCTCGTGGTCGCAGGCCGGCGCGGTCGCGCGGCACGGGCCGGCCGGCTACTGGTGGGCGGCCATGCCGCCCGAGCGCTGGCCGCAGGATGCGGAAGCCGTCGCGCAGATCCGCGCGCGCTGGGACGAGCACGTCGGCGATGCGCGGCAGGAGCTCGTGCTGATCGGCATGGACATGGACGAGCCGGCGCTGCGCGCGCGCTTCGACGCGTGTCTGCTGACCGACGCCGAGATGGCCACCGGCCCCGAACACTGGACCACGTGGGACAACCCGTTTCGCGACTGGCCCTGACCTGACCGCGCTTCCTGCATCGATCCGGATGGAGAAGGCGCTCCACCGGATTCCGAGCATGAACGCACCGCTTCCCGATATTTCCCTGACCGATGCCGCGCCGGGTGGCCGCCCGCTCGAATGGGTCGGCATGCAGGGCATCGACCTGCCCGTTGCAGTGGCCGAACCCGGCTGCCGGCGCGACGTGCATGCGCGCGCCGACGTGCAGGTCGATCTGCCTGCGCCGCACGTGAAGGGCATCCACATGTCGCGGCTGTACCGGCTGCTCGACGGGCTCGATGATGGCGCGGCGCTGTCGCCGGCCGGCCTTCAGCGTGTGCTGCACGCGATGGTCGACAGCCATCGCGACTGCGACACGCGCAGCGCGCGGCTGCGGTTGCGCTTCGACTTGCTGGCACGCCGCGCCGCGCTGGTGACGGACGGGCTGGCCGGATGGAAAGCCTATCCGGTCCGGATCGACGCGATGCTGACCGGCTCCCGGTTCGCGCTGCGCGCGCAGGTGACGGTCGTCTATTCGTCGACGTGCCCGTGCTCCGCCGCGCTGTCGCGGCACTGGGTCGAGCAGGCGTTCCTGGCGGCATTCGGTCGCGACGATCGCGTGGAGCCGGCGGCGGTCGCCGCGTGGCTGAAGCGGCACGCGACGGCGGCCACGCCGCACAGCCAGCGCAGCGAAGCCGTCGTCAGCGTGGCGCTGCCCGCCGATGGCGCGACGCTGGGGCTGATCGACCTGATCGATCGCATCGAGCACGCGCTCGGCACGCCGGTGCAGACGGCCGTCAAGCGCGCGGACGAGCAGGCCTTCGCGGTGCTGAACGGCGGCAACCTGATGTTCGTCGAGGACGCCGCTCGCCGGGTCCAGGCCGCGCTGGACGGCCACCATGCGACCCCGCACGTGCACGTGCGCCATCTGGAAAGCCTGCATCCGCACGATGCGGTGGCCTGGGCCGCGCCGGTGCGCGAAGGCGCCGACGCATGCTGATCCGCAAGCTGTTCCGCTTCGAGAACGCGCACGTCGTGCGCGGCTGCAGCACGCGGCGCTGCTCGCATTCGATCCACGGCCATTCGTACCGCGTCGAGCTGCTGCTGGAAGCGCACGCGCTGGATCACGGGCAGATGATCTACGACTTCGGGCTGCTCAAGGGCGACGTGCGCGACCTGATCGACGCGTTCGATCACGCGGTGACGCTGTGGACGGACGACGACCCGTGTTATGTCGAAAGCATGCGCCGGCATTCCGAGCGCTGGGTGCTGCTGCCCGTGTCGCCGAGCGCCGAGCAGTTCTCGCGCGTGTTCTTTCGCCTCGTCGATGCGGCGCTGTCCAGCACCCGCATGACGAACGGCGAAGCCGACGTTCGGCTGCATTCGATCATCGTTCACGAGACCGAGACCGGTTACGCGCAGTGCTTTCGCGACGATGCGTTCAACCCGCGCATGGGCCGCATCGACCTGGACGACATCGTGTTCGCGCCGGCCATCGCCGCACAGTGGCGCGATCCGGGCCTGTTCGAGCGGATCAAGCGCGGCCGCCCCCTTTCAAGGCAGGAATCCTGATGATCAGAAAGAACCCGCGCGGCGACCTGCCCCAGATTCACCCGAGCGCCTTCGTCGATCCGACCGCCATTCTGTGCGGGCTCGTGATCGTCGAGGAGAACGTGTTCATCGGCCCGTACGCGGTGATCCGCGCCGACGAAACGGATGCCGGCGGCCGGATCGCGCCGATCGTGATCGGTGCGCATTCGAACATCCAGGACGGCGTGGTGATCCATTCGAAGTCGGGCGCGAGCGTCACCATCGGCCAGCACACGTCGATCGCGCATCGCGCGATCGTCCACGGCCCGTGCAAGGTCGGCAACGGTGTGTTCGTCGGCTTCAACAGCGTGCTGTTCAACTGCACGATCGACGACGGCTGCGTGGTGCGCTACAACGCGGTCGTCGACGGCTGCCATCTGCCGCCGGGTTTCTACGTGCGTTCGACCGAGCGCATCGGGCCGGAAACCGATCTCGCCGCGTTGCCGCAGGTGACGGCCGACGCAAGCGATTTCTCCGAGGACGTCGCACGCACGAACAATGCGCTGGTACTGGGCTACAAGCACATCCAGAACGAGTTCTGAGTCATGGACGAGCCTATCCGACGTGAAGCGGGCGTGAGCGATGCGCTGCGGCGACGTCACGCCGGCCTGCTCGTGCACGGCGGCACGGCGATGACGCCCAACGGGGCTGAGCGGATCGACATCGCGTGCGTGGACGGCCGTGTCGTCGCGCTGGGCGCATTGCACGGCACGTGGAGCGCCGACGTCCTGCTGGACGCCGGCGGCCTGCACGTGTTGCCGGGCGTCGTCGACAGCCAGGTGCATTTCCGCGAACCGGGCTTGACGCACAAGGAGACCCTCGAGGCCGGCACGCGCGGCGCGGTGCTCGGCGGCGTCACGACGATCTTCGAGATGCCCAACACGCATCCGCTGACGCTGACCGCGCAGGATCTGCAGGCCAAGCTGGATCTTGCGCGCGGCCGTGCCTGGTGCGACTACGCGTTCTACATCGGCGGCTCGGCCGCGAACGCCGAACGGCTGCCGGTACTCGAAAACCTGCCGGGCTGCGCGGGCGTGAAGGTCTTCATGGGCAGTTCGTTCGGCGACCTGCTGGCCGACGACGAAGCCGTGTTGCGCCGGATCGTGCGCAGCGGGCGGCGGCGCATGGCCGTGCATGCGGAAGACGAGGCGCGGCTGCGCGAACGCCGGGCGCTCGTCGAAGCCAGCGGCGACGTGCGTGATCATCCTCGCTGGCGCGACGAGGAAAGCGCGCTGGCGGCGACGCGGCGCATCGTCGGGCTGGCTGCCGAGACGGGCCGGCGGCTGCATGTGCTGCACGTGTCCACTGCCGGGGAAATGGCGTTCCTCGCGCGGCATCGGCATCGCGTGACCGTCGAGGTCACGCCGCATCACCTGAGCCTGCACGCGCCCGATTGCTACGCGCGGCTCGGCACGTTCGCGCAGATGAATCCGCCGGTGCGCGAGCGGCATCATCAGGATGCGCTTTGGCAGGCCGTGCGAGATGGCGTGGTCGATGTGATCGGCAGCGATCACGCGCCGCATACGCGCGACGAAAAACGCCGGCCTTATCCGCAATCGCCGAGCGGGATGACCGGCGTGCAGACGCTGCTGCCGCTGATGCTCGATCACGTGCAGGCGGGCCGCCTGAGCCTCGCGCGGCTGGTCGACCTGACCAGTGCCGGGCCGGCGCGCATCTTCGGCATCGCGGGGAAAGGGCGGATCGCGGTGGGTTACGACGCCGATTTCAGCATCGTCGACTTGCGAGCGCGTCGCGTGATCCGGGACGAATGGATCGCCAGCGTGAGCGGCTGGACGCCCTATGACGGGTGCGCGGTGACGGGCTGGCCCGTGCATACGGTCGTGCGTGGGCGGGTCGTCGTGCGCGACGGCGCGCTGAACGGGGAGCCGCAGGGGCAGGCCGTGACGTTTCTGGATGCCTAGATCGGCAGGCGAACCGTCTGCTTGATGCGCTTCAGCGGAATCTCGGTTTCGACGTTGCGGACGCCTTCGATCTGCGTGAGCGTTTCCATCTGAAAGCGCTGGTAGTCGTCGAGATCGCGCGCGATCACGCGCAGCAGATAGTCGTAGCTGCCGGCCATCAGATGACATTCGAGTACTTCGGGCGCTTGCTCCATTTCGCGCGCAAAGCGTTCGACGGTGGTCTTATCCTGGCGCTCCAGCGTGACGCGCACGAACGCGGTGAATCGCAGGTCGACGGCAGCCGGGTTCAAGAGCGCGACATACGCATCGATCACGCCTTGTTCCTCGAGCAGATGAACGCGGCGCAGGCATGGCGTGGGCGACAGCCCGGCCTGTTGTGCTAGTTCGGCATTCGTCTGGTTCGAATTCCGTTGCAATGCACGCAGAATGCGCCGGTCGATCGCGTCCAGTTTGATTGGCATTTTTTGCTACCAGAAGCTTGAAAACTAGAGATTAGCTCCAAATCGCGGATCTCACGTAGCCAAATACGCATCCAATCTCCACGGAAGGGCACCGATAATCTGAAGACCGGCCGGGCGATTCCCGCCCGCCGGCTATCCCTTCAGGAGCGCTCCCATGTCACATCTATCCTGGCTGCCGTTCATCGCAACGTCGCTTCTGATCATCGTCACGCCGGGTCAGGACATGGTGCTCGTGATGTCACGCACGCTGTCCGGCGGCACGCGCGCGGGCCTCGTGACGGCCGCGGGCGTCAGCGTCGGGCTGCTCGTTCATACGATGCTCGCGACGCTCGGTCTGGGCGCGCTTCTTCAGGCATCCGAATGGCTGTTCACGGCGCTGAAGGTGATCGGTGCGCTGTATCTGTTGTACCTCGGCATCACGTTGCTGCGTTCGTCGGGCGAACTGACGCTCGCGAGCGGCCGCGACGGTGCGCCGGCATCGCGGCTTCGCACGTTCGCGCAAGGCGCGCTGTCCAACGTGTCGAATCCCAAGGTCGCGCTCTTCTATCTGGCGTTCCTGCCGCAATTCGTGCCGGTGGGCACCGCGCATCCGATGCTGTCGCTGTTCGTGCTGGGCGCGACGTTTGCCGGCCTGACGTTTCTCGTCAAGGGGCCAGTCGCGTTGTTCGCGGGCCTGCTGTCTGCATCGATCCGCCGCAATCCGCGCATCCTGACGCGCATGCATCGCGTCAGCGGGGTGGTGCTGCTGGGGCTCGGCGTGAAGCTGGCGCTCGAGCGCCGCTGATCGCGGCCGCGGCGCCGGCGCGCCGGCCGGCTTTATTCCACCGGCAACGCATCCGCCAGCGCCCGCATGGCCTCCACCGTCTCCGGGTTCGCCGGAAAGAACGCCTCGATCGCGAGTTCCGACAGCGTCACGTCGACCGGCGTGCCGAACACCGTCGTCGTACTGAAGAACGTCAGTTCGCCGGCCGCCGTGCGCAGCCGCAGCGGCACGGCGATCTCCGCGAAGTCGGTGCGCGCCTGCGTGTCGTCGGGCTGGCCGGCCGGCGCCGGATACGCGGCGAGTTCGTCGTGCAGCGTGTGCAGCGTGCGGTCGCCGCTCGCATCGATCTGTCGCTGCAGCCGATGCAGGATGTGCGCGCGCCATTCGTGCCAGTTGACGATCTGCGACGCGAGCCCGTCCGGATGCAGGCTCAGCCGCAGCACGTTGACGGGCGGCTGCAGCAGCGCCGGGTCGGCTTGCGCGACCAGCGCGCCGAGCATCCGGTTCGCGGCGAGCAGCGTCCAGTGGCGGTCCACGGCGAGCGCCGGATAAGGCTCGTGGCCGCGCAGCACGGCTTCGACCGCATGGCGCGCGGCATCCAGTTGCGGATCCGAAAACGGCCGTTCGCGGAATAGCGGCGCGAAGCCGGCCGCGACGAGCAGCGCATTGCGTTCGCGCAGCGGTACGTCGAGACGCTCGGCAAGATGCAGCACCATCTCGCGGCTCGGCTGCGCGCGGCCCGATTCGACGAAGCTCAGGTGGCGCGCGGAGACGTCCGCGTCGAGCGCGAGCGCCATCTGGCTCAGGCGGCGGCGTTGCCGCCACGTGCGCAGCAGCGGGCCGATGCCTGGCGCGCGGCCGGCGGACGGGGAGGGCGAATGGAGGGCGGCGGTCGGGTTCATGTGGCAGATGATAGGCAATCCCGCGTACCTTGGGCATTACCTCGGACGTAAGCATCGCGCCGCTCCCCGGGCGCGTCACCGCGCTGCGTTACCATAGCCCCCGTGCCAACTGAGAGACGACGCCGGACCCGCGATTGAAAACGCCTGGGCCGGTGGCGTGCATATTTACGACAAGGCATTCCAGGGGAATCCAACAATGAAAAAACTTGCCGTCCGGCTCGCCTGCGTGGCGACGCTCGCATTCGCCGCGACCACCGGCCACGCGCAGACCGAAGCTGCGCAGGTGGAAATGAGGGCCGCCGCCGCGGCCGCCAACGACGCGGTCGTGAAGGGCCCGACCGATATCGACGTGAAACACGAAGCCGTGCTGAAGCTGAAAGCCGGCGAATCGTTCGTGCCGGCTGCCGAAGCCGGCCGCTACCTGCGCTCGATGGGCAACTCGATCGACGAATCCAAGCTGGTCGGCCTCGTGCTGCCCGACGATCCCGATGCCGACTGGATTTCGGTCGTGTCGTTCGAGCCGAGCGGCTATATCCGCGACGACGACGCGAAGGACTGGAAGCCCGACGAGCTGCTGAAGAGCCTGCAGTCCGGCACCGAGGAAGACAACCCGGGGCGCAAGGAGCGCGGCCTGCCGGAGACCGAGGTGGTCGGCTGGGCGAAGGCGCCTGCCTACGACGCCGCCACGCACCGGCTCGTGTGGTCCGCGATCATCCGCGACAAGGGTGCAGCCCCGAACGCCGAGAACGACGGCGTGAACTACCGGACGCTCGTGCTCGGCCGTGACGGCTACCTGTCGCTGACGATGGCGTCGACGCTGGCCGACCTGCCGAAATACAAGGCGTCGGCCGACGAACTGCTGTCGAACATCCGCTTCAACGACGGCAAGCGCTACGCCGATTTCAACAAGTCGACCGACCACGTCGCCGAATACGGCCTCGCGGCGTTGATCGTCGGCGTCGGCGCGAAGAAGCTCGGCCTGCTCGCGCTGATCGGCGCGTTTGCGGTGAAGTTCTTCAAGATCGGCGCGGTCGCGCTGCTGGCCGGTGGTGCGGCACTGAAGCGCTTCTTCGGGCGCAAGCCGAAGGCGGCCGCGGTGCCGGCCGTCGCCGAGGCATCCAGCGTCGCCGACGTATCCGGCACGGAGCGCAAGGAATGACGAAGCTGTTGCTGCTGATCTTCGGCGGCCTGAAGCTCGGCAAGGTGCTCATGTCGGCGGGCACCATGCTGGCGTCGATCGCGGTCTACGCGCTGTTCTACGGCTGGCGGTTCGCCGCCGGTTTCGTGGCGCTGCTGCTGGTGCACGAGGCCGGCCACTATATCGCCGCGCAGCGGCGCGGGCTCGACGTCGGGCTGCCGACCTTCATCCCGTTCGTCGGTGCCTGGATCCAGCTGAAGGAGATGCCGCACGACGCGGAAACCGAGGCGTACGTCGGGCTTGCCGGGCCGTTCGTCGGCACGCTCGGCGCGCTGGCCTGCTACGCGGCCGCGCGCCACACCGACAGCAACCTGCTGCTCGCGCTGTCGTACACGGGCTTCTTCCTGAACCTGTTCAACATGATTCCGCTGTCGCCGTTCGACGGCGGGCGGATCACCGCGGTGCTGTCGCCGCGCATCTGGTTCGCGGGCGTGCCGGTGCTGATCGCGCTGTTCGTGTACCGCCCGAGCCCGCTGCTGATCGTGATGGCGATCCTCGCGCTGCCGCAGCTGAAGCGTGCGTGGCGCTACGACCCCGACGCGCCGGAGAACCGCGTGTACTACGCGACGTCGATCGAGACGAAGACGACGTACGCGCTCTGCTACGTGGGCCTGCTCGCGTTCCTCGCGCTGATGACGTCCGGCGTGCACGACATGCTGCGCGTCGCGCATTCATCGATCTGACGGCCGGTACCCGAGGTCGAATGCAACAACGGCGGCCGTTTTCATGCGGCCGCCGTCGTTTTGTCTTGAAGCCGAACGTCAGGCGTCGCGATGACGCAGTTCGACGCGTTTGATGTCCTTCACGATCACGAGATAGCTGAACACGGTGACGAGCGCGTTCAGCCCGACGAACACGAGCGCGCCGTTGAACGAGCCGCTCGCGCCGACGAGGTAGCCGATCGCGATCGGCGCGACGATGCCGGCCGTGTTGCCGAACATGTTGAACAGGCTGCCCGACAGGCCGATCGCTTCCTTCGGCGCGGTATCCGCGACGACGGCCCAGCCGAGCGAGCCGATCCCCTTGCCGAAGAACGACACGGCCATCAGCACGATCACCAGCACTTCGCTGTCGACGTAGTTGCAGCCGATGATGACCATCGACAGCGCCATTCCGCCGACGATCGGGATCTTGCGCGCGAGCGTGAGCGACACGCCGCGGCGGATCAGCCCGTCCGACAGCATCCCGCCGAGCACGCCGCCGAGGAACCCGCAGATCGCGGGCAGCGACGTCATGAAGCCGGCCTTCAGCAGCGACATCCCGCGCGCCTGCACGAGGTAGATCGGGAACCACGTGAGGAAGAAGTACGTGAGCACGTTCACGCAATACTGGCCCAGATATACGCCGATCAGCATCCGGTTCGACAGCAGCTGGCGCACGTAGTACCAGCCGGCCACGCGGCTGCTTTCGGAGCGCGCGCCGTTGCCGCTGCGTGCGGCGGTGCGCACGAGGCCGCCGCCTTGCTCGATATGCTCGAGTTCCGCGCGGTTCACGGCCGGATGGTCGGCCGGATCCTTCATGACCCGCAGCCACAGGAACGCGAGCGCGATGCCCGCGAGGCCGAGCCACAAATACACCTGGTGCCAGCCGTACGCATGCGTCAGCCACGCCATCAGCGGCGAGAACACCACGGCCGCGAAGTACTGCGCGGCGTTGAAGATCGCCGACGCCGTGCCGCGTTCGGCGGTCGGGAACCAGCTGGCGACCACTTTCGCGTTCGCCGGAAAGGCGGGGGCTTCGGCGATACCGACCGCGAAGCGCATCGCGAACAGCGCGGCGACCGCGAACGCGGCGCTGCCGCCGAGGCCGATCGTGCTCTGCAGCAGCGTGAACGCCGACCACAGGAAGATGCTGGCCGCATACACGCGCCGCGCGCCGAAGCGGTCGAGCAGCCAGCCGCTCGGCAGTTGCGCGAGCACGTACGCCCAGCTGAACGCCGAGAAGATGTAGCCCATCGTCACCGGATCGATGCCGAACGCCTTGCGGATCGGCGTGCCGGTGATCGACAGCGTCGCGCGGTCCGCATAGTTGAGCGTCGTGACGACGAACAGCATCGCCAGGATCCAGTAGCGCACGGCGGTCCGGCGCGCGGTGCGCGCGAGGTCGAGCGGAAGCTCGCGAGAAGGGGTTTGATTAGACACTTTAATGTATGTCGTCGTATGACTTGGCGACAGTTTATTGGCAATAATCAGACGCAGAAACCTCGGGTTTTCCCTCTGGATGGTGACGTGAAGGCGTAAAAATCCCAGATATTGGCGCGTGAAATAAGGATTTTGCGCGTGCCGGCACCCGCCCGACCATAGACGCGAATTTGAGTCTTGGTGGGCGGACATCATATCTGTTGAGCTACAATGGACGATCTATTCCCGAACCACGGAGCACACCCCATGCAACTGACTGGAGAGATGCTGATCGGCGCCGAAGCGGTCGCCGGCTCGGCCGGTACCTTGCGCGCGTTCGACCCGTCGAAGGGCGAGCCGATCGACGCGCCGGCGTTCGGCGTTGCGTCGCAGGCCGACGTCGAGCGCGCATGCGAACTCGCGCGCGATGCGTTCGACGCGTACCGCGCGCAGCCGCTCGCGGCCCGCGCGGCGTTTCTCGACGCGATCGCGGATGAAATCGTCGCGCTCGGCGACGCGCTGATCGAGCGCGCGCACGCCGAAACGGGCCTGCCCGTCGCGCGGCTGCAGGGCGAGCGCGGGCGCACCGTCGGCCAGCTCCGGCTGTTCGCGCGCGTCGTGCGCGACGGGCGCTTCCTCGCCGCGTCGATCGATCCCGCGCAGCCGGCGCGCACGCCGCTGCCGCGTTCGGACCTGCGGCTGCAGAAAGTCGGCCTCGGGCCCGTTGTCGTGTTCGGCGCGAGCAATTTCCCGCTCGCGTTCTCGGTGGCCGGCGGCGATACGGCGTCGGCGCTCGCGGCCGGCTGCCCGGTGATCGTGAAGGCGCACGAGGCGCACCTCGGCACGTCCGAGCTGGTGGGCCGCGCGATCCGCGCCGCCGTCGCGAAAACCGGGATGCCGGCGGGCGTGTTCTCGCTGCTGGTCGGCCCCGGCCGCGTGATCGGCGCGGCGCTCGTCAGCCATCCGGCGATCCAGGCGGTCGGCTTCACGGGGTCGCGGCAGGGCGGGATGGCGCTCGTGCAGCTCGCGAACGCGCGCCCACAGCCGATTCCCGTCTACGCGGAAATGAGCAGCATCAATCCCGTCGTGCTGTTTCCGGCGGCACTTGCCGCGCGCGGCGACGCGATCGCGACGGGCTTCGTCGATTCGCTGACGCTGGGCGTCGGCCAGTTCTGTACCAACCCGGGCCTCGTGCTCGCGATCGACGGCCCCGATCTCGACCGCTTCGAAACCGTCGCCGCGCAGGCGCTCGCAAAGAAGCCGGCCGGCGTGATGCTCACGCGCGGCATCGCCGATGCGTATCGCAACGGCCGCGGCAAGCTGGCCGAACTGCCGGGCGTGCGTGAAATCGGCGCGGGCGAGGCGGCGCAGACCGACTGCCAGGCCGGCGGCGCGCTGTACGAAGTCGGTGCGCAGGCGTTCCTGGCCGAGCCGGCGTTCAGCCACGAGGTGTTCGGGCCGGCGTCGCTGATCGTGCGTTGCCGCGATCTCGACGAAGTCGCGCGCGTGCTCGAAGCGCTCGAAGGCCAGCTGACGGCCACGCTGCAGATGGATGCCGACGACAAGCCGCTCGCGCGCCGGCTGCTGCCGATCCTTGAACGCAAGGCGGGCCGCCTGCTGGTCAACGGCTACCCGACCGGCGTCGAGGTGTGCGACGCGATGGTGCACGGCGGGCCGTTCCCGGCCACGTCGAACCCGGCCGTCACGTCGGTCGGCGCGACGGCGATCGAGCGTTTCCTGCGGCCGGTGTGCTACCAGGATTTCCCGGACGATCTGCTGCCGGAAGGGTTGCAGGAAAGCAATCCGCTCGCGATTCCGCGGCTGCGGGACGGGAAGGCGGAGTGATGACGCACCTCGATTGAGGGAGCGTTCCATTGCGACCGGTGAGCCTGGGTGCTTGCGGGTTGCAACAAACGAAAAGGCGGAAGTGGCCGGTAAGCCGCTTCCGCCTTTTTTGCATCGCAGCTTTGGGGCCGGCTTTCCCGCCGCCCGCTTTTCTCCTACAGTACCGAAGCCCCGGGTCGACCGACCTGCAGGCGAAACCTGAGAGATCCAGAAAAAGTCTAAAAGGGTACCGAATCCATGAATATCAACAAACGTGGCGACCACCTGTTCGCGGCCGGATTGTGGAAAGCGATCGGCGACGTCGCAAAATCCGTGCGCACCCAGATTGGCCAGTACAGCGAAGGACGCGTGCTTGCGAATGCACTGCTGGAATTCCAGCGCGACCTGGGCGGCAGCGAATTCGACATCACGATCAACCAGGGGCGGCTCGTCACCGGTTCCGACGCGCATTCGCTCGTGTTCGGTCAAGCCGTTCGCCGCTTCCGGCAGGACATGGAAGCGCTGGTGTTCGCGCTCCAGTACCGGCGCGGCATCGATGAACGCGATCCGGGCCTGCGCACCGAAGCGTTGATGCAGGCGAACAGCCAGCTCGCGACCGCGAAGCAGTCGGCGACGATCACGGTCGGCCGGTTCTTCGACGCGGTCGTTGACCGCGACGTACTCGGGCAGATCCTCGGCAGCGAATCGAATTCGCGCGCGCGATCGGGTGCGCAGGACCAGATCGAGGCGACACGCGTCAAGCTGGGGAACGTGCGTTACCGGATCGTCGGGGTCATCGCGCAGATGTGACGGTGGCGACACGCATGGCGGCGGATGCGTGCGTCATCGCGGAAAGCGCGCAAAAGGGCGCGGCCGGCGAATGCCGGCCGCGATGTAGCACTGCCGGCGCGGTGCCAATGCGACGCGCGCCGCCGACGAACACCGCTTATTGCGGCCCCATCTTCTTGATCAGCACGTCGAGCTCCGCCGCTTCTTCGTCGGTGAGATCGACGAGCGGCGCACGCACCGGGCCTGCGTCGTGGCCCACGAGCCTCGCGCCCGCCTTCACGATGCTGACCGCGTAGCCCGCGCGGCGATTGCGGATCTTCAGGTACGGCAGGAAGAATTCGTCGATCAGGCGGCCGACCGTGGCGTGGTCGTCCTTCGCGATCGCTTCGTAGAATGCCATCGCCGTCTTCGGGATGAAGTTGAACACGGCCGACGAATACACCGGCACGCCGAGCGCCTTGTACGCGGCGGCATAGACTTCAGCCGTCGGCAGCCCGCCGAGGTACGCGAACCGGTCGCCGAGCCGGCGGCGGATCGTCACCATGCTTTCGATTTCGCCCACCCCGTCCTTGAAGCCGATCAGGTTCGGGCAACGATCGGCGAGGCGCTCGAGCATGTCGGCGTTCAGCTTCGAATTCGCGCGGTTGTACACCACGACACCGATCTTCAGCGCACGGCACACCTGCTCGACGTGGTCGGCGATCCCTTCCTGGCTGGCTTCGGTCAGGTAATGCGGCATCAGCAGCACGCCGCTTGCGCCGAGGCGCTCGGCCTCCTGCGCATATTCGATCGCGACGCGCGTCGCGCCGCCCGCGCCGGCGAGGATCGGCACCTTGCCCTTGCAGGTTTCCGTCGCGACACGGATCACGTCCGAATACTCGCGCTGCGTGAGCGAGAAGAATTCACCGGTGCCGCCGGCCGCGAACAGTGCGCTCGCACCGTACGGCGCGAGCCATTCCAGGCGCTCGGCATAGGTGGACGGGCGGAAGCTGCCGTCGGCGTCGAAGTCCGTCAGCGGAAACGACAGCAGGCCGTGGGAAATGATCTGTTTGAGTTCTTGCGGTGAGGTCATGGTTGGGTCGTCCGTCTAGCGCGAGTGCTGGGTTCGTCGGGAACGGCATACGAGCCACATTGGCGATGTCGTTGTATGTCATCGTACAACGAGGGGAGGGGGGACGCAAGCGGTTTGCTGGTAAAGAAATAGTAGGGTCTTTCCGGATAAGGGTTTACGCAGCATCGCCGACTCCGGTCGAATGTCGTATGATGACTAACGATATGGCCGATAGCCTCCAGGAATTCCGATGACTGCTTCCCCGCTCTATATCCGTGTGCATCCGGACGACAACGTCGCGATCGTCGTCAACGACGGCGGCCTGCCCGAGGGCGCGACGTTCGCCGACGGGCTGACGCTGCGCGAAGGCGTGCCGCAGGGGCACAAGGTCGCGCTGGTCGACCTCGCGGCCGGCGACCCGATCGTCCGCTACAACGTGGTGATCGGCTATGCGCTGGTCGAGCTGCGCTGCGGCAGCTGGGTCAACGAGCGCACGATGCGCATGCCCGAGCCGCCGGGGCTCGACGACCTGCCGCTCGCAACCCGCGCCGCGCCGCCGCTGCCGCCGCTCGAAGGCTATACGTTCGAGGGCTTCCGCAATGCCGACGGCTCGGTCGGCACCCGCAACATCCTCGCGATCACGACGACCGTCCAGTGCGTGTCGGGCGTCGTCGAGCACGCAGTGAAGCGGATCAAGGCCGAGCTGCTGCCGCGCTACCCGAACGTCGACGACGTGGTCGGGCTCGAGCACACGTACGGCTGCGGCGTGGCGATCGACGCGCCCGATGCCGACATCCCGATCCGCACGCTGCGCAACATCAGCCTGAATCCGAACTTCGGCGGCGAGGTAATGACCGTGAGCCTCGGATGCGAGAAGCTGCAGCCCGAGCGCCTGCTGCCGCCCGGCACGATTCCGGTCGCGGCCGACGGTGCGACCGACAACGGCGGCGTGGTGTGCCTGCAGGACGCCGCGCACGTCGGCTTCAACTCGATGATCGACTCGATCATGACGATGGCCGAATCGCATCTCGAGCGGCTCAACCGCCGCCGCCGCGAGACGTGCCCGGCATCGGATCTCGTCGTCGGCGTGCAGTGCGGCGGCAGCGACGCGTTCTCGGGGCTCACCGCGAACCCGGCCGTCGGCTTCGCGGCCGACCTGCTGGTGCGCGCGGGCGCGACGATCATGTTCTCCGAGGTGACGGAAGTGCGCGATGGGGTCGCGCAGCTCACGTCGCGCGCGGCGACCGAGGACGTGGCGCGCGAGATCATCCGCGAGATGGACTGGTACGACCGCTACCTGCAGCGCGGCCGCGTCGACCGCAGCGCGAACACGACGCCCGGCAACAAGAAGGGTGGCCTGTCGAACATCGTCGAGAAGGCGATGGGATCGATCGTGAAGTCGGGCAGCGCGCCGATCGCCGGCGTCGTGCGTCCCGGCGATCGCGCGAAGCAGAAGGGGCTGCTGTACGCGGCGACGCCCGCGAGCGATTTCATCTGCGGCACGCTGCAGCTCGCGGCCGGGATGAACCTGCATATTTTCACGACCGGCCGCGGCACGCCTTACGGGCTCGCGCAGGTGCCGGTGATCAAGGTCGCGACGCGCAGCGATCTCGCGCGCCGCTGGCACGACCTGATGGATCTCGACGCGGGTCAGATCGCGACCGGCGCGGCCACGATCGAGGACACGGGCTGGGCGCTGTTCCGGCTGATGCTCGACGTCGCGAGCGGCAAGCGCCGCACGTGGGCCGAGCAATGGAAGCTCGCGAATGCGCTGACGCTGTTCAATCCGGCGCCGGTGACCTGACACGCGCGGCTGTTGCCACCGGACGAAGCGGGCGCCCGAGGGTGCCCGTTTTCATTTCGGTGGAGCAAGTGTCGGCGGGATGTCCATGATGAGGAGAACTTGCAGCATGGCGGATCATGTCCGGCGTGCGAAGCGGCCACTGGCTCGACGCGACCGGCGCGATTTCCTTACCCCGCACGTAATCGACCGCCCGCGCTAGGCAGGCGACGATGACTGCACGCGAACACGAAACACGCCACGTTCGCGACATCGTCTTCTCATCGACACAAGGAGCCTCGCCATGAACACCGCCCAATCCGCATCGTCCGCTTCTTCCGTTCACGCCGACCTGATCGACCGCTACATCGACGCCTGGAACGAACCCGACGTCGCGCGCCGCCGCGCACTGATCGACGCGACCTACGCGAGCGACGCGGCCTATCGCGATCCGCTGATGACCGGCGACGGCCACGCGGGCATCGACGCGATGATCGCGGCCGTGCAGGCGCGTTTCCCCGCGTTCCGCTTCCGCCGCACGACGGACGTCGACGGGTTCGGTCAGCACCTGCGGTTCTCGTGGGCGCTCGTGTCGCCCGACGGCGCGGCGATCGTGAAGGGTTCGGACTTCGGCACCGTCGACGCGTCGGGCCGCCTCGCATCGGTCACGGGTTTCATCGACGAAATGCCGGCCGCGGCGTCGTGACGCGAGCGACGCATGCGCAGTGTCCACCGGGATCGGGTAACGTTATGCGTTCGTTCCTGATCCCGGAGACTAGCCGACATGCTGAAGAATCTCGACCCGCTGCTGCACGCCGACATCCTGCACACGCTGCGCGCGATGGGCCACGGTGACGAAATCGCGATCTGCGATGCGAATTTCCCGGCGGAATCCGTCGCGGAGCACACGGTGGTCGGCCGCGCGTTGCGGATCGACGGCGCCGATTCGGCACGCGTCGTGCGCGCGGTGCTGTCCGTGCTGCCGCTCGACACGTACGTCGACACCCCCGCGTGGCGAATGGAAGTCGTCGGCGACGCAGCCGCGGTGCCGCCCGTACAGCGCGAAGTGCAGGCCGAGATCGATCGTGCCGAAGGGCGCTCGGTGCCGCTCACGGGCATCGAGCGGTTCGCGTTCTACGAGCGCGCGCAGCAGACGTACGCGGTGATCGTCACCGGCGAGCTGCGCGGCTACGGCTGCTTCATCTTCAAGAAGGGCGTGTTGTTGAGCGACGCGGGCTAAACGCGTTTTCATCCCGCCGTCATCGGGCCGCGCGGCGGCCGCCGTGTAAAGATTTGCTACAACCTTTTTCTTGGACACGGCCGAAACTCTGTCTATGCTGGCCCATTTGCCGCAGGCCCCGCAGGGTCGCGCGGCGCCGAGCTGTCCGGGTGTGCTCCGGGCAGCCGGCCGAATTGCATACGAGGAGAGAGGCATGACGCGTTCCGTCGATTCCGGCGTCATTTTTTTCGCGCGCCTGGCGCTGGCGGCGTTGTTCCTGTGGGGCGGCGTGATGAAGCTGCTCGGCTATGGCGATTTCATCGGCTACCTGCATGGTCTGAACGTGCCGTATCCGCAGGTGATCGGGCCGATCGTCGTCGCGATCGAGGGGCTCGGCGGGCTGCTGCTGATCGTCGGCTACAAGGTGAAACCGCTCGCCCTGCTGATGGCGTTCTACACGGTCGCGACCGCGATGGTCGGGCACAATTTCTGGGACGCGACGGACGCCGCGGTCCAGCACGACATGGTGATCCATTTCTGGAAGAACATCGCGATCGCCGGCGGTTTCCTGCTGCTGTTCGTCACCGGCGCCGGCGGCGCGAGCATCGACGGCCTGCGTCGGCCGAGCACGACGTACGGCAGCCTGCGCTGATCGCACCGACTCGGGCCGTTGCCGTTGCGCTGAAGCAAAACAAAAGGGCCGAATCCCGCGGGATTCGGCCCTTTGTTCATGGAGCGCGCGTGCGTCGCGTGTGCGTCCGGTCATTCGATGCGGCGCTGGACGCCGCCGCACGCGCCCCGTCGCCGCTCAGTGCGGCGAATCCTCCTTCGCATCCTTCGAGAACTGCACGGCGATCGCGCCGAGCACGCAGATCGCCGCGACGTACACCACCGGTGCGAGCGGGTTCGACTTCATCATCAGCGACACGATCACCGGCGTGAGGCCGCCGAAGATCGCATACGCGACGTTGTACGAGAACGAGATGCCCGAGAAGCGCACGACGGCCGGGAAGCTCTTGACCATCACGAACGGCACCGCGCCGATCGTGCCGACCATGAAGCCTGCGATCCCGTAGTAGAGCGGCAGCGTCGACGCGTCGGCCGCGACCTGCGCGAACAGGAGGTAGTAGCACGCGGCCAGCCCGATGCCGCCGATGGCGAGCACACGCTTCGCGCCGATCCAGCCCGCGAGCGAACCCGCGGTGATGCAGCCGGCCGTCAGGCACAGCGTCGCGACGCTGTTCGCGAACAGCGTCGTCGCGGGTGTCAGGTGGAACTGCTTCTGCAGCAGCGCGGGCGTCATCAGGATCACGACGACGATCGCGGCCGACAGCATCCACGTGAGCAGCATCGACACGATCACCGCGCGGCCGTGGTCGCGCAGCACGGCCTTCAGCGGAATCTCGGCCGCGAGCGCCTTTTTCGCCTTCATCTCGGCGAACACCGGCGTCTCGTGCAGCCAGCGGCGCAGGTACACCGAGAACAGGCCGAACACGCCGCCGAGCAGGAACGGGATGCGCCATGCGAACGCACCGACTTCGGCGCTCGAGTAACGGCTGTTGATGCCGGCGGCCACCAGCGAGCCGAGCAGGATGCCGGCCGTCAGGCCCGCGGTCAGCGTGCCGCACGCATAGCCGATGTGGCGCGACGGCACGTGCTCGGACACGAACACCCACGCGCCCGGCACTTCGCCGCCGACGGCCGCGCCCTGCAGCACGCGGAACAGCAGCAGCAACACCGGCGCGAGGATGCCGATCGTGTCGTAGGTCGGCAGCAGGCCCATCAGCAGCGTCGGCACGGACATCATCAGCACGCTCAGCGTGAACATCCGCTTGCGGCCGAACAGGTCGCCGAAGTGCGCCATGATCACGCCGCCGAGCGGACGCGCGAGGTAGCCGGCCGCGAAAATGCCGAACGTCTGCAACTGGCGCAGCCAGTCGGGAATGTCGTGCGGGAAGAACAGTTGCCCAATCGCCGGCGCGAAGAACACGAAGATGATGAAGTCGTAGAACTCGAGGGCGCCGCCGAGTGCGGCGAGGCCAAGGGTCTTGTAGTCGCTGCGCGTGAGCGCGCGTTCGGCGGCGCGAGGCACGCCGCTCAATTCGGAAGCTTGCATGGTCAGGACGATCGGTTTTCGAATGTTGTTGTCGGTGCTGCGTCTCCAGGGCCCGCTTTTCGGCATGGACTGACAAGGCGCGGCTTGCGTCGTCGAAGCGTGCGGCGAGCCGGGTGCGGCACGAAACACGCGCCGCCGCACCGGGATGGGGCGCGACGGAGACGAAGCGTCAAAGCGGGTGGGGGGATTCTACAGGAGCGCGAAATGCACGCGCGTGGGGGCGCGCCGAGGAACGGTTCGGATCGCGAAGCCGAAGCAGGCGCAGACGCGGACACAAAAGCGCACGCGGCGCGGGCGGCCGGTGAGCCGCTGACGCGCCGCGCGGGGCAGGGTCTTGCGGATCAGTTGCCGGCGATCGTATCGACGGGCTTGAACGCGCCGTGCTCGACCTTGTAGATCGTCACCGGCGCATCCTTCAGGTCGCCCTTCGTGTCGTACGCGATGCTGGGGGCCGACACGCCCTTGACCGACACCTTGCCGAGATACGGCGTGTACACCTTCGGATCGGTCGAGTTCGCGTCCTTCATCGCGGTGAGCAGCGCGATCGTGCCGTCGTACGCATACGGCGAGTAGGTGATCACGTCTTCGTTGAAGCGCGCCTTGTAGCGTGCCGCGTAACCGGAGAAGCCCGGCATCTTCTCCTTCGGCAGCCCGCCCATGTAGACGATCGCGCCTTCGGCCGCGTCGCCGCCGACCTTCAGGAACGTCGGCGAGCGCGACATCTCGCCCGTCACGAACGCCGACTTCATCCCGAGCTGGCGCATCTTGCGGATCATCGGCGACGATTGCGCGTCGCCGCCGCCGTAGAAGATCGCGTCCGGGTTCATGCCCTTGAGGTTGGTCAGGATCGCCGAGAAATCGAGCGCCTTGTCGTTCGTGAAGTCGCGCTTGATGATCGTGCCGCCGGCCGCTTCGACGGCCTTCGCGAATTCGTCGGCGATGCCCTGGCCGTA
The DNA here is from genome assembly GCF_002223205.1 of Burkholderia sp. AU27893. Classification (NCBI taxonomy): domain Bacteria; kingdom Pseudomonadati; phylum Pseudomonadota; class Betaproteobacteria; order Burkholderiales; family Burkholderiaceae; genus Burkholderia; species Burkholderia sp. AU27893. The sequence goes on from NZ_NKFD01000003.1 coordinate 386,889, forward strand.
GGCCGTGCGGTCGTCGATGATCGCGATGCGCTTGAAGCGCAACGTCTTCACCGCGTACGTGCCGACGATACGGCCCGCCTGCGCGTCGCTCGTCAGCAGCCGGTAGGTCGTCTTGTAGCCGCGCGCCGTGTATTGCGGCGACGTGGCCATCGAGATCTGCGGCAGCCCCGCGCGATCGTACAGGTCGGACGCGGGAATGCTCGTGCCCGAGTTGAAGTGCCCGATGATCCCGCGGACGTTGTCGTCGATCAGCCGCTGCGCGACGGTCGTGCCGGTGCGCGGGTCGGCCTGGTCGTCCTGCGAGTCGAGCTGGAACGTGACGGGCTTGCCGCCGATCGTCGGACGCGTCGCGTTGAAATCGGCGATCGCGAGTTGCACGCCCTTCTGCATGTCCGTGCCGTAGTTCGACTGCGGGCCGGTCAGCGGTGCGGCGAAACCGATCTTGACGACGTCGGCGGCGATGGCGTGCGCGCCCGACAGTGCGCAGGCAGCGGCCAGCGCGACGTGCGATACCTTCAGCTTCACTTTCACTTCCCCTTGATGGCGTGGTTGGGCCGCCGCCGGCTGGCGGGCCGGCGCCGGTAAACCGGGCGAGACGGTTCAGTCGGCAGGCCGATGCGAGGGCCATGCGTGCGTGCCGCGTGCTGCCCGGGCTGTGCCGGAATCGGCGTACCGGATGGCCGATGCCGCAGGCCATGCATGCCGATTGCTGCCGCGGCGTGAGGTCGTCTCGTGACCGTGAAGCGAAGTCTAGATAGCGAAAATGCGTGCGTCTTGCGCGTTCGATGCGCGGCCGGCGACGATATCGGCATATCGTCGATAACCCTGATATATGCCGAAATCGTCATGCCGAATGCGCAAACGCGCCAAGACGCTGCACGTTCGCATTTTTATGCTGGCGAGTTCAGGCGTACCGTGCCGGCGTGCGAGTGCGCCAGTCCGCGCGGCGTGCCGGCACCGGCGCACGCGAGGTGGCTCCGTCGACACAAGCGGAGTCGCGGCCGGCCGCCGCACGCTCGACGCAGTGGTTGCGCACGCAACATATGTCGCATGACGATGCCGGCCGATCGGCGGCGCGTTGCGACGGCTGCCGCCAACTTGCCCGCCTTTGCGATCGGCGCGACGCGATCGAAGGGCGCTTCTATAATCGACGCCATCTGCCACTCGCATTGCGGTTGCCGGGATGACGCCCTTGCTTGCCGTACCGCCCATGAGCCTGTCCGAACCGTTGCGCTACCAGCCCGACAATGCCGATTTCGGCGCGATGCTTGCGCACTTCCGCCTGCTCGAACCGGTGTTCGACGCACTGCCGGACGTCGCGTTCTTCGTGAAGGATGCGAGCGGCCGCTACGCGATCGTCAATCGCACGCTGGCGATGCGCTGCGGCTACAAGGACAAGCGCGACCTGCTCGGCAAGACCGCCGACGAAGTGTTTCCGCGCCGCTTCGGCCGCAGCTATTTCGAGCAGGACATGGCGACGATCAACGCCGGCCAGCAACTGACGGACCAACTGGAGCTGCACCTGTATCCGGGCCGTCAGCCGGGCTGGTGCCTGACCTGCAAGGAGCCGCTGCGCGACGCTGCGGGCAGGGTGGTCGGCCTCGCGGGCATCTCGCGCGACCTGAAGGCGCACGAGGGATCGCACCCGGCGTACAGCCGGCTCGCCGACGTCGTCCAGCACATCCAGGATCACTACGTGCAGCCGCTGAACCTGAAGCATCTCGCGCAGATGGCGGGGATGTCGGTCGCGCAGCTCGAACGCTACTTCCACAAGGTGTTCCACCTGACGCCGCGCCAGGTGCTGCTGAAGGCACGGCTCGATGCGGCCACCGCGCTGCTCGTCACGCACGACAAGGTGACCGACGTCGCGGCGCTATGCGGCTATACGGATCACAGTGCGTTCACGCGCCAGTTCAAGGCGACGGTCGGCGTCACGCCGACGGAATACCGGTTGATGCTGCAGGAGCGGGCAGGGTGACGCGACACGCCGACAGGGCCGGCGGGTCGCTGGGAATCGGGGTGATGCGGGAAAGCGGGAAAGGGATGAAAACGTCGGCTCAGCGGTAGCCGAGCCCTTTCAGCACGGCGGTGCCGTCTTCGGTCAGCCGGAAGCTGGGTGCCGTTTCGGTGTCGAGCTTGACCATCTCGACGAGACCGGCTTCCTGCAGCGCAGGCAGTTCGGGTTTGGCATTGGCGCCGATCGGTGCGTGCAGCAGCACGAGCAGCGTCGCGATTTCGTGATGACTGAGCAGGCGGCGCAGCATCGTCTTCTTTGCAGGGGGCGCGGCCGGGCGGCCCGCGGGTGCTTCTACGGCGCTCATCGCTTTCCTCCTTTTCGAGATAACCATCGGGTACTGGTTGCGGATGGTGCCGTCGAAGACTTAAGCGATTCTTAAAACCGCACGGGGCGACGCGATGCTGCGCTGCGGTACGGGTTACCGGATGTAACGCCCGATGGAATACGGTTTCCGGCCAGATCGCGGCGAGCCGTGCGGGCGGGGGCGCGGCCGAGCGATTCACCACGATCGTGCGCGCCGGATGTGGCCCTTTGAGGCGGCCGCGGGGCGCGAATGTGATGCGCCCCTTGAATCCCTGTCGGCTTCCTTCCCTTATTTTCTGCGCTGCGCCTGGGCGGCGAGCCGCACGGCCGCATTCGTCGCGCCGTAGCCGTCGTATCCGCCGCGCCGCTCGACGATCTCGAGCGAGAAGCGGTTGTCGACCAGTTCTGTATACGCATGCAGGAATTCGCCGCCGTGTTCGTCACGGTCGTACAGCAGGTGATGCGTGCTCAGCGTGTCGATCAGGTCGTCCGGCAGCGCGTAGCGTGCGGCGAGATCGTCGTAGTAGTTCGGCGGAATGCGCAGGAACGGAATGCCGTCGGCCGCGAACGCGGCGATCGTCTTCACGATGTCGTCGGTGCGGAACGCGACGTGGTTCAGCCCCGTGCCGTGATAGCGGTCGAGCGATTCGGCGACCGCCGTGTGCCGGTCGACCGACGCGTTCAGCGCGATCCGCACCGAGCCGTCGGCGCTGCGCACCGCGCGGCTGCGCATCAGCCCGTACGGGTCGGGCACGAGCCAGCTGCGCTCGGCCTCGAAGCCGAATGCCGTCTTGAAGAACAGGATCCACGTATCGAGCGCGTCGGCCGGCAGTGCGAGGCACACGTGGTCGATACCCGTGAGCGGGCCGACTTCGCTCGGGCCGTCGATGTCGGTCAGCACGAAGTCCGATTCGTACAGCGTCGGCGCGTTCGGCGCTTCGTCGACGAAGTATTCGAGGCTGCCGTCCGGCGCCTGCACGCTCGGCAGCACGCGCTCGTTCGGCCCGACGCGGCCGGAGAACGGCGCATAGCCGAAGCCGGCCGCCCGTTCGAACGCCACTTTCGCGTCGTCGACACGGAATGCCGATGCGCACAGCGACAGTCCGTGCTGCTGGAAGAACGCGTCGGCGAACGAGTCGCGCTCGGCGTTCAGCACGATCGACGCGGCGCCGTGCTGGAACAGTGTCACGTCCTTCGAGCGATGGCGGCCCGCGAGCCGGAAGCGCATCCGGCCGAGCCATTCGCCGACGGTCGCCGCCGCCTGCGCGTCGACCGCGAATTCGATGAACTGGAACCCGACGTGCGCGGGCGGCGCCGGCGGCGCGAACAGCGGCTGGTCGGCGGCCGGCGCGCGGCCGTCCTGCGCGAGCCGTTCGCGCGTCAGTTCTTCCAGATAGAGCAGCGAGCGATGGCCGTCGGCCGCCGTGATCGCGGTCGGCGCCGCGCGGAAGCCGTCGTTGAAGATCTCGAGCGACAGCGGCCCCGTATAGCCCGACTCGATCACGCGCGCGGTGAAGCGTGCGAGGTCGAAGTCGCCCTGGCCCGGGAACGAGCGGAAATGGCGGCTCCATTCGAGCACGTCCATCGCGAGCTTCGGCGCATCGGCGATCTGCACGAACGCGATCCGGTCGCCGGGGATGTCCGCGATCGCGTCCGGCGAATCGTCGAGCGACAGCGTGTGGAAGCTGTCGAGCGCCAGGCCGAGATGCGGGCTGTTCACCGCATTCACGAGTTTCCACGCATGGCCGTAGCGCTTCACGACGCGGCCCCACGCGAGCGCTTCGTACGCGGCGACCACGCCGGCCTGCCGCGCGGCTTCGGCGAGCGCGCCGAGCTGGTCGACGAGCAGCCCGTCGTCCGCGATCGTGTCGGCCGATACGTTGCTGCACACCAGGATGCGGTCGGTGCCGAGCGCATGCATCACGTCGAACTTGCGCTTGATCCGGTCGAGATTGCGGGCGAGCTGGGCCGCGCTCACCCCCTCGAAGTCGCGAAACGGCTGGAACAGCACGATGTCGAGGCCGAGATCGGCGGCCATGCGCCGGACGTCGGCCGGCGATCCATCGAAGTAGACGAGGTCGTTTTCGAAGATTTCGACGCCGTCGAAGCCTGCGGCCTGGATGGCGGCGAGTTTCTCGGCGAGCGTGCCGGACAGTGACACGGTGGCGATCGAGCGCTGCATGGGCGATTCCTGAGGATGAGCGGGCATGGCGTTGGCCGAACCGGCCCTGAATGAACCAGTCGTTGAGTTCATGACAGGCGCCATATCCCGAATTTACTAGGCGGGTGATGCATATTGTACAAACTAACTAGATGGTACAAATTAGCGAAAACCCGAAAAGACAGCCCGCTTGCACGGGCGCACACTAGCGCCACATTCCGATGTCTTCGGGGCGGCGCCGATCGTGGTCTGCCCCTGTTTCAGGAGCAGAAACACGATGAGCAAGCACAAGGTGCTCGTGCTGAACGGCCCGAACCTGAATTTGTTGGGCACCCGCGAGCCCCATATCTACGGCGCGGAAACGCTGGCCGACGTCGAGCAGCGCTGCCGTACGGCGGGCGAGGCGCTCGGGCTGGAAATCGACTTCCGCCAGTCGAACGCCGAGCACCAGTTGATCGACTGGCTGCACGCCGCGCGTCACGACACGCACGGCATCGTGATCAACCCGGCCGCCTATACGCATACGTCGGTGGCGCTGGCCGATGCGCTTTCCGCGATCGCGAAGCCGGTGATCGAAGTGCATATCTCGAACGTGCATCGCCGCGAGGCGTTCCGGCACCATTCCTATGTGTCGGCGCTCGCCGAAGCCGTGATCTGCGGCTGCGGCACCGAGGGCTACCTCTTCGCGCTGCAGCGCCTGGCGACGCTGTTCGCGCAGGGAGCCGCACGATGAGCCGCCCGTCGTTTCTGATCGGCCTGATCGGCCAGGGCATCGGCGGCTCGCTGTCGCCCGCGATGCACGAGGAAGAAGGGTTCCGCCAGGGGTTCGGTTATGTCTACCGGCGTATCGATCTCGACGTGCTGGGCGTGACCGTCGACGCGCTGCCGCAACTGCTCGATGCCGCGCAGCGGATGGGCTACAACGGCCTGAACATCACGCACCCGTGCAAGCAGCGCGTGATCGAGCACCTCGATGAACTGTCGGACGATGCGCGCGCGCTCGGCGCGGTGAACACCGTGCTGTTCAAGGACGGCAAGCGGATCGGCCACAACACCGACTGGTCCGGTTTCGCGAAATCGTTCCGCCGCGGGTTGCCGGGCGCGTCGCTCGAACGCGTCGTCCAGCTCGGCGCGGGCGGCGCGGGCGCGGCCGTCGCGCACGCAGCGCTGCAGATGGGCGCGGCCGAACTGACGATTTTCGATGTCGACGGCACGCGCGCCGCCGCGCTCGCCGCCGAGCTGCAGCAGCGTTTCCCGGCGGCACGCGTCGTGCAGGGCGACGATCTCGCGGCCGCGATGCGCGCGGCGACCGGCCTGATCCACTGCACGCCGACCGGCATGGCCAAGCATCCGGGCCTGCCGCTGCCGGCCGAACTGCTCCACGCGGGCATGTGGGTGGCCGACATCGTGTACTTCCCGCTCGAAACCGAACTGATCCACGCGGCGCGCGCGGCCGGCTGCGCCACGCTGCCGGGTGGCGGGATGGCCGTCTACCAGGCGGTCGACGCGTTCGAGATATTCACCGGACGCACGCCCGACGCCGAGCGGATGTTCGAACACTTTCAGTCGCTCGTCGCGCGCTGACCTATTCCAGAAAGAGAGACCAGGAGACGACCATGCAGCACACCACTCACACGAGCGCCGCGCCGGCGCAGGCGTCCGGCACCGTCCGGCGCACTTCGGCGCGCTACAAGATTCTCGCGCTGCTCGCGATCGGCACGATGATCAACTATCTCGACCGCACCGTGCTGGGGGTGGCTGCGCCTCAGCTCACCAAGGAGCTCGGCATCAACGCGGCCGTGATGGGCATCATGTTTTCCGCGTTTTCGTGGACGTATGTCGCGATGCAGGTTCCCGGCGGCCTGTTCCTCGACCGCTTCGGCAGCAAGATCACCTATTACTGGTCGATGACGCTGTGGTCGCTGTGCACGTTCCTGCAAGGCTTCGTGCCGGGCGTCGCGACGCTGCTCGCTTGCCGGCTCGGCCTCGGCGTGACGGAAGCGCCGTGCTTCCCGACCAACAGCCGCGTCGTCGCGACGTGGTTCCCGCAGAACGAGCGTGCGATGGCGACGGGTACCTACACGGTCGGCGAGTACATCGGCCTCGCATTCTTCAGCCCGGTGCTGTTCGCGCTGATGGGGGCGTTCGGCTGGCGCTCGCTGTTCTGGGTCGTCGGCGCGGTCGGCATCGTGTTCGGCCTGGTCTGGTGGAAGTTCTATCACGAGCCGCGCAACCATCCGGGTGCGAATTCGGAGGAGCTGGCCTATATCGAGGCGGGCGGCGGTCTCGTGCACGGTGCGCGCAAGAGCGGCGACAAGGGCGACAAGCCGGCGCAGGCCAAGTTCAGCTGGGCGATGGTCGGCCAACTGGTGAAGAAGCGCCAGCTCGCGGGCATCTGCCTCGGCCAGTTCGCCGGCAACTCGACGCTCGTGTTCTTCCTGACCTGGTTCCCGACCTACCTCGCCACCGAGCGCCACATGGGCTGGTTGAAGATCGGCTTCTTCGCGGTGATGCCGTTCATCGCCGCGTCGGTCGGCGTGATGTTCGGCGGGATCTTCTCCGACTGGCTGCTGCGTCGCGGCAAGTCCGCGAACCTCGCGCGCAAGCTGCCGATCATCGCGGGCCTGCTGCTCGCATCGACGATCATTCTCGCGAACTACGTGCAGAGCAACGAGGCCGTGATCGCGATCATGTCGGTCGCGTTCTTCGCGCAGGGGATGGCTGCTCTCGGCTGGACGCTCGTGTCGGACATCGCGCCGGACGGCCTGCTCGGCGTCACGGGCGGCATCTTCAACTTCGCGGCGAACCTGGCGGGCATCGTCACGCCGCTCGTGGTCGGCTTCATCGTCGCGTCGACCGGGTCGTTCGTCGGCGCGCTCGTGTTCATCGGCGTGATCGCGCTGGTCGGCGCGGCGTCGTACATCTTCGTGGTCGGCGACATCAAGCGGATCGAGCTGTAAGCACCGGCTCCACGCAGATCCTGTGCGTTAGCCCGGCAGCCGCAAGGCCGCCGGGCTTTTTTGCGTGCGCGCGCCGGCGGATGAGTCGGCTGGCTTGGTATGGCGCTTACGCGCGCTGCACCGCGATGCCGAGCGATTCGACCGCCTGCGCAATGGCCGCGACCGCGCGGCGGATGTCGTTCGAGTCGATCGCGCCGATGCAGCCGACACGGAACGTCTCGAGCTGCGTGAGCTTGCCCGGATACAGGACGAAGCCCGCGTCGCGCACCGCGTCGTAGAAGCGGCGGAAATCGTAGGCCGGGTGGTCGGGCGCGTGGAACGTGACGATCACCGGCGCCTGCACGCGCGCATCGAGGAACGGCGTGAAGCCGAGCGCGTGCATCGACTCGACCAGCGTCCGGCAGTTGTCTGCATAGCGCGCGCCGCGCGCCGGCTGGCCGCCTTCGGCGAGGTACTGATCGAGTGCGGCGCGCAGCGCGGCGATCACGTGCGTCGGCGGCGTGAAGCGCCACTGGCCCGTCTTGCGCAGGTACGCGTATTGATCGTGGAGATCGAGCGCGAGCGACGGCGAGTTGCCTTCGCTCGCGTCGAGCGCGTCGCGCCGCACGATCGCGAACCCCATCCCCGGCACGCCTTCCAGGCATTTGCCGCTCGCCGAGATCAGCGCATCGATGCCGCTGCCGGCCAGCGTGATCGGCAGCGCGCCGAACGAGCTCATCGCGTCGACGATCAGCCGCTTGCCGTGGCGCCGGCACACGGCGGCGATGTCGTCCAGCGGGTTCAGGATCCCGGCGCTCGTCTCCAGATGCACCTGCGCGACGTGCGTGATGCGCGGCTCGCGCACGAACGCGGCTTCGATCGCGGCCGGATCGACGGCCGCATCTTCACCGAACGGCAACGCGATGGCTTCGATACCCAGCCGGCCGAGGATCTTCAGGATGCGCGCGCAGTACGCGCCGTTGTCGGGCACCAGCACGACGCCGTCACGCGGCACCAGCGTGCCGAGCGCGGCTTCGACGGAGAACGTGCCGCTGCCCTGCATCGGCACGCACACGTATTCATCGCCACCGTGCGCGATCGCGACGAGATCCGCACAGACGCTGGCCGTCAGTTGATTGAACGCGGCATCCCACGAGCCCCAGTCGTGTTGCATTGCGTGGCGCGTTGTGGCGGACGTGGTGAGCGGGCCAGGCGTAAGAAGAATCGGATCGGACATGGTTTTCCTCTGCAAAGGTCGGAAGAAACGCCGTGCGGCATTTCTGAATGACTTGCATGATATTGGCAAAATGTGTCATTTTTTGGAAATTGCCGCATTCGTCACGGGTTTGTCATCGAACGCTGTGATCCTTCGCTTGCCGCGCGAAACCTCACCTCGGCGCGGTAGCGAGGCGGGCCGTCGATCGGCCTTGCCCGGAGATAACAGGAGAGCCGGATCGTGCCCCGGCCATTTGGTGTTCCGCCTACGGAGAAGTCAGATGACACTGCAGAAACCCTCGCGCGCCGCTGCCGGCGCGTTCCGCAAGCTTGCGCTGGCCGCCAGCGTCGCCGGCCTGATGGGCGCCGCGCTGCCCGCCCATGCGGCGAGCGCGGTCGTGCTGTATACGGCAGACGGTCTCGAGAACCTCTATCGCGATGTGCTGCCGGCTTTCGAGAAGAAGGAAGGCGTCAAGGTCAACATCGTGACGGCGGGCAGCGGTGAAGTCGTCAACCGCGCGAACATCGAGAAGAACTCCCCGAAGGCCGACGTGATCGTCACGCTGCCGCCGTTCATTCAGCAAGCTGGCCAGATGGGCCTGCTGCAGCCGTACCAGAGCGTGAACTACAAGAACGTGCCGGCCATCGCGAAGGCTGAAGACGGCACGTGGGCGACGTTCGTGAACAACTACTTCTCGTTCGCGATCAACCCGGATGTCGTGAAGAACCAGCCGAAGACGTTCGCCGACCTGCTCGCGCCGGCCTACGCCGGCAAGGTCGCGTACTCGAACCCGGCTACCGCCGGCGACGGCATGGCCGTGCTGATCCTGACGACGTCGCTGATGGGCGAGGACAAGGCGTTCGACTACCTCGCGAAGCTGTCGCAGAGCGTGAAGTTCCACACGAAGGGCACCGGCTACCTGAACGTGCTGCTGTCGCGCAACGAGATCAGCGTCGCGAACGGCGACCTGCAGATGGACCTCGACGACGCCGAACACGGCGCGCTGTCCGTCAAGCCGATCTTCCTGGCCGCGAAGGAAGGCGACCAGCCGACCACGTTCCAGCTCCCGTACGGCATCGGCCTGATCAAGAGCGGCCCGAACCAGGACGCCGGCAAGAAACTGATCGACTACCTGATGTCGACGGACGTGCAGTCGAAGGTGCCGGACATGTACGGCATCCCGGGCCGCACGGACGTGCCGCTGGCCGGCAAGAACGGCGAGGCGGTCAAGAAGGCGATTTCGGGCGTGAAGCTGATCCCGGTCGACTGGACCCAGGTGATGGCGAAGAAGCCGGTGTGGATCGAGCGCTGGAAGAAGGACGTGATCGGCAGTTCGGGCAAGCAGCTCGACGTCGTCAAGCCGAAGTGATCGGCGCACGCCGCCTGTATTTGTGAGCAAGAGGATGAACCCGGTGGACACCACCCTGACCCATCCCGGCGCATTCGGCGCCGCCGAACCGCAGGCAACGCTGCGGTCCGGCGCGCCGGGCGGCGTGCAGATCGAACACCTGAGCGTGCGCTACGGCGCACGCACGGTGCTGGAGGATCTGTCGCTGTCGATCGGTGCCGGTGAATTTCTGACCGTGCTCGGCAAGAGCGGTTGCGGCAAGACCACGCTGCTGCGCTTCATCGCCGGGTTCGTGAAGGCCGACGGCCTGACCGGCACGCTGACCGTTGCCGGACGCGACCTGACCTACGCGCCGCCGCACAAGCGCAATCTCGGTCTGCTGTTCCAGAATTACGCGCTGTTCCCGCACTTGTCGGTGTTCGAGAACGTCGCATTCGGGCTGCGCGCACGCGGCATGGCGTCGTCGGAAGTGACGCGCCGCGTCGCCGATGCGCTGAAGCTCGTGCAGCTCGGCGATGCGGGCCATCACCTGCCCGCGCAACTGTCGGGCGGGATGCAGCAGCGCGTCGCGCTGGCGCGCGCGCTCGTGATCGAGCCGGACGTGCTGCTGCTCGACGAGCCGCTGTCGGCGCTCGACGCCAACCTGCGCGCATCGGTGCGCAGCGAACTGAAGGCGCTGCACGAGCGCCTGCCGAACCTGACCGTCGTCTGCGTGACGCACGACCGCGACGACGCACTCGTGCTGTCCGATCGCGCGCTGCTGATGCGCGACGGCCACATCGCGCAGCTCGGTACGCCGCAGCAGCTGTACGACGCGCCGCAGGACGGCTACGTCGCACGCTATCTCGGCCCGGCGAACCTGCTGCCGCCGCACGTGATCTTCCCGCTCGGCGATCCGCGCCACGAAGTGCGCGGCAAGGTGGCCTGCGTGCGCCCCGAGCGCCTGACCCTGATGCCGCCCGCCGCGGGCGGGCTGCACGGCACGGTATCGTCCGTCGAATGGCAGGGCGCGGACCTGTCGATCGCGGTCACGATCGATGCGGCCCCCGACGAGCCGGTGCGCGTCACGATGCAACGCGGCCGCGGTGCGGCTCCCGAGCGCGGTGCGCGCGTTTCCCTGCATTGCGAGGCAGACGATGTCGTCCTTATCGAGCCCTGAAGCCGGCCTGCCGCCGCACGTGCTCGCGTCGGCCGCCGCGCACGCCGCCGCCGCGCGGCGCCGCAAGCGCATGGGTGATCTGCACCTGGCCGCGCTCGCGACCGTCCTGCTGGGCCCGCTCGTCGTCTATCCGCTGGTGCGGCTCGTGCTGCTGAGCGTGTCGGGCGACCACGGGCTGAGTTTCGCCGCGTACCGCACGTTCTTCGGCAACCCCGACACGCGCAGCGTGATGCTGACCACACTCGGCGTGCTGTTCGCGAGTGCCGGCACCGCGTCGGTGCTCGGCGTACTGCTGGCCGCGCTGCTGTTCTTCAAGCCCTTTCCGGGCGCGTCGCTCGTCACGCGTTTCCTGGAGCTGTACGTCGCGTTCCCGTCGTTCCTCGTCGCGTTCACGCTGATCTTCCTGTACGGCTCGCAAGGGTCGATCAGCATCGCGCTGCAGCACCTGTTCCATCTGGAGGAGCCGCCGCTGAACTTCCTGTTCGGCATCGGCGGCGTGATCCTCGCGCAGACCGTGTTCTATACGCCGTTCGTCGTGCGGCCGACGCTCGCGTCGTTCGCGACGCTCGATCTGCGGCTGATCGAAGCCGCGCGCAGCCTCGGCGCGTCCGGCTGGATGCTGGCACGTCGCGTCGTGCTGCCGATCGCGTGGCCGGGCATCGCCGCCGGCACCGTGCTGTGTTTCCTGCTGACGCTGAACGAATTCGGGATTCTGCTCGTGCTCGGCAGCGCGCGGCTCGTGACGCTGCCGGTTGCGATCTACAGCAGCGCGACGGTCGACCTCGATCTGCCGACCGCGTCGGCCGGCGCGGTCGTGATGCTCGCGCTGTCGCTGGCGCTGTATGCGGTTTATCGCCGGGTGAACCGGCGTGCGACGGGAGGAAACGATGTCCGCTGAATTTCGTATCGGGCAAGCCGTGCCGCGCCACCAGATCGGCTGGGGCGACACGGTGCTCAAGCATGCGTCGCGCGCGGCGCTCGCGTTGGCTGCGTTCGCGTGCTTCTGGCTGTTCGTGTTGCCGGTCATCGTCGTCGCGCTGTCGAGCGTGTCGACGCAGTGGTCGGGCACGATTCTGCCGGCCGGCTACAGCCTGCGCTGGTTCGAGCGGCTCGGGTCGCCGGAATACGATGCGCTGCTGACGAGCCTGGAAATCGGCTTCGGCGTGTCGGCGGTAGGCACGGTCCTCGGGCTGTGGCTTGCACTGGCGCTCGAAGGGCGCGACCGGCGCGGCCTCGGCGCGGTGGTCGATGCGCTCGTGATGGTGCCGAACGGCGTGCCGAGCGTCGTACTGGGGCTCGCGGTGCTGATCGCGTATCACCAGAAGCCGGTCGACCTGTCGAGTTCGGCGGCGATCGTCGTGCTCGTGCAGCTCGCGCTGATTTTGCCGTTCTGCTATCGCTGCGCGGCCGCCGCGCTGCGTCCGGAACTGACCGTGCTGCGCGAGGCGGCGGCAAGCCTCGGTGCGCCGCCCGCGATGGTGCTGCGCCGCGTGCTGCTGCCGCAGCTCGTGCCGGCGCTGCGCGCGAGCCTCGCGCTCGGGTTCGCGCTGTCGCTCGGCGAGCTCGGCGCGACGCTCACGGTTTATCCGCCCGGCTTCGCCACCGTGCCGATCGTCGTGATCGGCCAGGTGGAGCGCGGGTATTACCTTCCGGCATCGGCCCTGTCGCTGCTGATGCTCGGCGCGTCGCTCGCGGCGCTGCTGCTGATCGCTGCGCGCGTGCCGCGCGGCAAGCGGGTGGCATCATGAACGCCGCGTTCGCCTTGCGCCAGCCTGGTGAAGCGTCGGCAGCCGGCGCATCGACGGGTCTCGCGGGACGTTCCGTCGACGTCAACGGCCGTCACTACCGGCTGCCGGTCGAGCCGACCGTCGTCGTCTGCGTCGACGGCTGCGAGTACGACTATCTCGAACGGGCGGTGGCCGCGGGCGTCGCGCCGTTCATCGGCCGGATGATCGCGGAAGGCACGGCCTGGCGCGCCGATTGCGTCGTGCCGACCTTCACCAACCCGAACAACTTGTCGATCGTCTGCGGCGTGCCGCCGTCGGTCCACGGGATCTGCGGCAACTATTTCTGGGATCCGGCCGCCGACGGCGGACGCGGCGCGGAAGTCATGATGAACGACCCGGCCTACCTGCGGGCCGGCACGCTGCTCGCGGCGGCCGCCGACGCGGGTGCGCGGGTCGCCGTCGTGACGGCGAAGGACAAGTTGCGCCGGCTGCTCGGCTGGCAGCTGAACGGCATCTGCTTTTCGGCCGAGAAGGCCGCGCAGGCGAATCTCGCCGAAAACGGGATCGTCGACGTGCTCGACTGGGTCGGCCTGCCGTCGCCGGACGTCTACAGCGCGGCGTTGTCCGAATTCGTGTTCGCGGCCGGCGTGCGGCTTGCGCAGACGCGCCAGGTCGACCTGATGTACCTGTCGACCACCGATTACGTGCAGCACAAGTGCGAGCCGGGCAGTGCCGGCGCGAACGCGTTCTACGCGATGATGGACGGCTATCTTGCGCAACTCGACGCGCTCGGCTGGGCGATCGGCCTCACGGCCGACCACGGGATGAACGCCAAGCACGATCCTGCGACAGGCCGGCCGAACGTCATCTATCTGCAGGATGCATTCGACAGCTGGTACGGCGTGCAGGCCGCGCGCGTGATCCTGCCGATCACGGATCCGTACGTCGTGCACCACGGCGCGCTCGGCTCGTTTGCGACCGTCTATCTGGCGCCGGGCGTCGACCGGGCCGAGGCGATGTGGCGCGTCGGCGGCCTCGACGGCGTCGAGCTCGTGCTCGACAACGCGGAAGCCGCCGCCCGTTTCGAGTTGCCGGCCGACCGGATCGGCGATCTCGTCGTGATCGGCCGCCGCGACATGACGCTCGGCACGCGCGAGCGCGAACACGATCTGTCGGGCCTCACGGTGCCGCTGCGTTCGCATGGCGGCGTGTCGGAGCAGGAAGTACCGCTGCTGTTCAATCGCCGTATCGAGCCGATCGATCCTGCGCGTCGCCCGCGCAACTTCGACGTGTTCGATTTCGTGCTGAACCGGGTCGCGACATGATGGCTCATCCCCGACACGATCATCCGGCGTTTCGTGCGGAGGCGCTGCGCTGGTGCGGCACCCGCGCGACGCGGGAACGCACGCTCGATGTCATGGACCCTTACACCGGCACGCGCGTCGGGACGGCGCCGCTGGCGAGCGTCGACGATGTGCGCACGGCATTCGACTACGCGATGGCGTACCGGCCGACGCTCACGCGGTACGAGCGTTCGCAGATCCTCGAGCGTGCGGCCGCGCTGCTGCGCGAGCGCACCGAGGAAGCTTCCGACCTGATCACGCTCGAATCGGGGCTGTCGAAACAGGATTCCCGCTACGAGATCGGCCGCGTGGCCGACGTGTTGAAGTTTGCGGCGGTCGAGGCGTTGCGCGACGACGCGCAGAGTTTCTCGTGCGATCTGACGCCCCATGGCAAGGCGCGCCGCGTGTTCTCGCAGCGCCAGCCGCTCGACGGTGTGATCGTCGCGATCACGCCGTTCAATCATCCGATGAACCAGGTGGCGCACAAGATCGCGCCGGCGATCGCGACCAACAACCGTGTGATCGTGAAGCCGTCGGAGAAGGTGCCGCTGTCGGCGTTCTACCTGGCCGACCTGCTGTACGAAGCCGGTTTGCCGGAGCCGATGCTGCAGGTGCTGACCGGCGATCCGCGCGAGATCGCGGACGAACTGGTCACGCACCCGCACGCGTCGCTGATTACCTTCACGGGCGGCGTGGCGATCGGCAAGGCGATTGCTGCGCGTGCCGGCTACCGCCGCATCGTGCTGGAACTGGGTGGCAACGATCCGCTGATCGTGCTCGACGATGCCGATCTCGATCGCGCAACGTCGCTGGCGGTGCTCGGCTCGTACCGGAATTCGGGGCAGCGCTGCACGGCCGTCAAGCGGATGCTGGTGCAGCGCTCGATCGCGCCCGCGTTCACCGAGTTGCTCGTCGAGAAGACGCGCGCATGGAAGTACGGTGACCCGTTCGATCCCGCGAACGAGATGGGCACGGTGATCGACGAGGAAGCGGCGCGGCTGTTCGAGGCGCGAGTGGAGGAGGCGGTCGCGCGGGGCGCGCGCCTGCTGACCGGCAACGTGCGGCGCGGCGCGCTGTATGCGCCGACGGTGCTCGACAACGTCGACCCGTCGATGACGATCGTGCGCGAGGAGACCTTCGGCCCGGTATCGCCGGTGATCACGTTCGACACGATCGAGGACGCGATCCGGATCAGCAACGGGACGGCGTTCGGGCTGTCGTCCGGCGTCTGTACCGATAGCACGGCAGCGGTCGTGCGGTTCGTGAACGAGCTGAACGTCGGCACGGTGAATGTATGGGAAGTGCCCGGATACCGGATCGAGCTGTCGCCGTTCGGCGGGATCAAGGATTCGGGACTCGGTTACAAGGAAGGCGTTCAGGAGGCGATGAAGAGCTTCACGAACCTGAAGACGTTTTCGCTGCCTTGGGAGTGAGTGAATGGCATTGACGGTGGAAGAGATCCACGGGCTGTATCGCGAGCATGGCCATGTGGCCTATAGCGGCGAGCCGGTCACGCAGCTCGAGCACGCATTGCAGAGTGGATTGCTGGCCGAAGAGGCGGGGGCTGACGAAGCGCTGGTCGCGGCCGCGTTCCTGCATGACCTCGGGCATCTGCTGAATCGCCAGGGCGAGACGCCGAGCGCGCGCGGGATCGACGATCTGCATCAGTATTACGTGCTGCCGTTCCTGCGGCCGCTGTTTTCCGACGCCGTGCTGGAGCCGATCCGGCTGCACGTCGACGCGAAGCGCTGCCTGTGCCGCACGGACGCCGGCTACTTCGAGAGCCTGTCGCCGGACTCGGTGCGCAGCCTCGCGCTGCAGGGCGGCATCTTCAGCGAAGAGGAGACGGCGGCGTTCCTGCAGCGCCCGTTCGCGGAGGCGGCGCTGCGTCTGCGCCGCTGGGACGATACGGCGAAGGAGGAAGGCAAGGTGACGCCGGATCTTGATCACTATATGGAGATCGTCGCGCGCCAGGTGCGCGCGGCGGCCTGACGGTTCGGCTGCTTCCATATAAGGCCCCGCACGCGGCAGCGTGCGGGGCCTTATATTTTTCGAGAAACCCCTTGCGCAGATCGAAGAGGCTGCCTACAATCACGCCTCTTTCGCGCTAACGGAAACGCGGCGCGGGAGAAGGGAAGCAGGGCGGGTGGTGCGCAGCAGTCTGGAGCGCGCCACTGGCCTGGAAGTTGAGCCCCGCAGTCGCAACGATGGTGTTAAAAAGTTGTTGACGAACTGCGAAACACGGTTCATAATCTCGCTTCTCTGCTGCTGAAAACGCAGCGCTGCCGGGAAACACGAAGTTCCTCGCAGAATGCTCTTTAAAAATTAACAGCCGATAAGTGTGGGCGCTTGATGAAAGCGAGCTGATCCTCGGATCAGATAGCGAAAGTATCAAGAGTCTCACACTAAAGTAAGTCAGGTTTATGAAGTGATTCATATTCCTGTCAGCTTTGAGTGAGCGACCGGTTCTTAACCGAACCGAAAACAGTAACAGGTTTAAACTGAAGAGTTTGATCCTGGCTCAGATTGAACGCTGGCGGCATGCCTTACACATGCAAGTCGAACGGCAGCACGGGTGCTTGCACCTGGTGGCGAGTGGCGA